>DAOTTJ010000286.1:0-15765 GCA_034437695.1 Ktedonobacteraceae bacterium | reverse complement strand
AACTTGAATTAGCAATGGAATAGTGCTGATAGTCATAATCGGCCCTATTCCGAAAGCCGTATACTCCTAGTGTACCAGGGTCTTTCCCAGACATCATGGAACTCCATGCCGGAACTGTAATTGCTGGAATGCAGCTTTGTAATCTTCCCCACATGCCATTCTGGCTCAGATAGTGGAGATGTGGTAATTGCTCTTGCATCTGCTCAAAGACAATCTCTGGTGGCGCACAGTCTAAACCGATAACGAGGACTCTTTTGCGCTTTTGCATGCTCTCTCCTCTTTTCTGGTGGAGCTATTTAATGGGAGTTCAACCCTGGCGTCGTTAATGGGTCGCAGTAAGGATGGATGGTAAAAACGAATTTCCTTCGCATTGTTCAGGATAAGGGATATCCAGGTAGTGACAGAGCGTGGGTGCGATATCTACCATGCGGACAGGGACGGTCGTTCGTCTATTTGGGGCTACGCCTTGTCCGGCAATAAAGAGCAGGGTATGAATGGAACGCGTCAGGGGTAAAGAGGTATCATGTTCGCCAGTGAAATCGCGAAACAGCGTGGTTGGTCGGAAAAGCGGCACACGTTTCTCCTGTAAGCGTTGCCCTACCCAGGCTGACCGCGGAATTTGGATCGAGCTTCGCGTTTGAAAGCCTGGGGCCATCGCAAACACGATATCTCCCATCGAACTGCCATAGAGTCCCAATGAACCGGCATCTTCGCGGCGGAGCGCGAGGCGGACCGGTGCTTCGCCAGTCCGTTCATCCCGTGTTCTGTACAACGCCTGCACAATCTTTTCCTGGACCGCGGGGTAGTCTTTGAGTGACACTATGCCCTGCGGATCACGTTCAGCAATATTGAGAAAGATACGATAGCTGCTGGCGAAAGCTGAGGTATGTTTCCAATCAATGGCTGTCTGCCCGTTGCGTGGGTTGCGATAGACAGCTAGCAGGCCCTCCTGGAGGAGCAAATGATTCGCCATAAATGATGTGTGATACAGATCGTGACCGTGGTCTCCTAGAACGACGAGCAGTGTATCTTCGTCGATTGCATCCAGGATTGCGCCTAAAAATGTATCGGCGAGTTCATGCACGTGGCGTAAAAGCTTCCAATAGATTGGTGCTTTCTCTGCGTCGTAGTGCGGGTGTCCCGGATCTACGGCTCCCCAGTAGATATGATACGCCATATCGATAAAATGGACCTGGGTCATGAAAAGATCCCACTCGTGCTGTTTGAGCAAATGACCCGCTGCTTTGCTCATCCATTCGACGTGCTGTTCGTAGATTTCGCACTGTGTGTCGTCATCGATCCATCCTTGCAGGCGATCGTATGACTCAGTCCACTCCACAAATGGTCCAGCTACCTCCAGCAATTCCTGAGCTACTCCTGCTGGCCGGGTGTAGCCGTCTGCCTGGTGTACCTGTGTCTGATACAGGCGTAGCTGCTTCTGGCTGAGATCCATCTTCATCACTTTCAGTCGCACGTGTCCGGTCCGCGTTTCGTGCTGTGTTGGGAACGTGATGAGAAACCACTGGCTCCATTGGTGTGGCTGTAAAAGTTCGAGTTGTTTTGTCTCTTTTGATTGAGTGAGATATATTCCCTCTCCTGTGCTGGTACTGACGGCAAGAATATATATGCAGCTCTCTTGCGTGCTCTGTTTTTCACGCAGTACAAGCCGGGTTTCCCAGAGCGGTGTCACCTCTGCGGGCAGAGATGTCCATCCCTCAGGCGGGCTAATCTCTAAGCGGTTGACCGTCTCCTCGTCGAGGTTATCTTGATCTCGTGTCAGCCATTCCTCATTGCCAACGTTCTCCTCGCTTGCTGCTTGTTGCTGCGTCTCAACCGTCGTATCCCAGCAGGCAGAATGGGCGAGATCCCAGACGCATTTCAGTCCGCCCCATCCGCCAGCGCCGTCTACCTGGAGGAGATGAGAGCCGCCCCGTGGTGGCCAGGACATAGGATATTTGAGGAGTACGGTTTTCTTCTGCGCCTTCTCTGCTGCTTGCCAGATGAACTCGGCGTGGACAGCTTCTGAATCGCAGGAATGCCGTTTCTGGTCGAGCGGATCTCCTGCCTGGTGGACTGCGAAGCCCTCTACGCCATGCGTGCTCGGCCAGGCCCCTGTGGCTACCGTCGCCCAGCCTGCGGGTGTCGTCGGTGGCATGGTTGGGATAATCTCTGCTGACCAGCCGCGTTCGCGTAAGCGCTGTAAGTTTGGCATTGCGCCTTCAGCCAGAAATCGTTCAACCATCACTGGAGTGATGCTATCAAGTCCGATGAGCACCACGCGTTTTTTATTCATGCCATTCTCTCCCTGTCTCCAAAACGTTATTCAAGATAGCCAAGTGCCTGTAGCCTTTCCAGGAGCTTCTCTTCTTCTTCTTGAGCATAGACGTAGTCTGCGACCGGTTCTGCGTGTAGCTCCTGGCTGACATCGTTGCTTATGGGCTTTGGCGAAGAAGCACTCGCGCTGCCCTGGAGAGCCGCTTGCCCTGCGGCACTGTCTGGTTTTTGATACTGTGCGCAAACGATTTGTACCGCTTCCACCAGTACATTAATCGCTTTCCAGTACTCCTCCAGGTCTATATGTTCATTAGGAGTATGATCGAGCTTTGAATCTCCTGGTCCGTATGCTACCATTGGGACATGCCAGTGCTCGCCGACAACATTCATATCTGAAGTACCCGTTTTTACCTTGGCGTGCGCTCGCACACCATAGGTCCAGATTGCCGCACTCAACGCCTGCGCGAGCGAGTTCGTCCGCTCCACGATGACTGCTGGTATCTTTTCATCAATGATGACTTCTCCTCTCCCTTTTATCTGATTGGCGTAGGCAATAAACGCGTCGATAGGAAAGGAAGGAGGTATACGGCAATCAATGGTTATCCGCGCCAGTTCCCCAGACCCCTCGAACGTCATCAGGTGCGGGATGGCCTGATGAAAGATGCTGCTTTGCCCGTCAGAATGGCAGTACTCGACGATGAGTTGCCAGAACTCAATAGCTAATTCGCAAGCGGTTGGACCAGGTGCAGCGGTGTGAACTGAAGGTCTGGTCACTGTATAGGTGCAGGCTATTCTGCCCTTGTAGCCCAGGCCGATGCTCGACCAGCCTCCTGGTTCGCCGATTACTACTGCATCGGGACTATACCTCTGAAGAATGGCACGCGTCCCTTTCGATCCAGATACCTCTTCCTCAACTGCACCCACCACTAGCAGTCGACCAGCAGTCTGTTTCAGTAAGGCCAGCGCACAGATAAATGTAGCGAGTGGTCCTTTTGCATCGACCGTTCCTCTCCCATAAAGCACGGTTCCCTCCTGCTGGACCGGGATGGTTCCGGCAACGGTATCCATATGTCCGAGGAAGAGGATAAGTGGTCCATCTCCATCTCCACCTTCTCCGATCACATTGCCAGCCTCATCTATCTGACTTTGTAATCCCAACTGGGTCATCACGTCTTGCAGGTAGTGTGCCAGTTGCTGTTCTTGCCCTGAGAGCGAGGGTATTTCGACCATGCGTTGCAGGAGCTGTAGCGCAAATGCTTTGTTCATACCATTACTTCCTTGCTAAAACATCTGAAAGAATAGTCGTACCATGCCCGGCAAGCGCCTGGTGAACAGGTTGAGGCACCCTGCCATCGCCGAGAAGTACTCTAGGTACGCCGCCTGCCAGCGCCTCGCTCGCGGCAATGATCTTCAGTTTCATTCGTCCGGTGATCAATGGATCGTACTGACCAAGTTCGCTATAGGCGATGGTCTTGACCACGCTGGCAGGGTCAGTCAGCGTGCGCAAGATCCCAGGCACATTCGAGAGTATGAGCAGAGTATCTGCTTTGAGCGCGACCGCTATAGCTGCCGCCAATCTGTCAGCATCGACGTTGAGCATACCAAGATCCTGGTGGAAGACCGGCGGTGAGAGTATAGGAAGGTATCCGCCCTGGAGCAATAAACGCAGCAATGTAGCGTCGACCCGCTCGATGCGTCCAGTGAGGTCATCGCGCACAATCTGGACCCGCTCGTCGATGACTGCTTTAAGCGCGGCTTTATGTCTGGCTTGAATCTGCGCTCCATCCAGACCAGTTAAGCCCACTGCGGCAATCCCGCGCTGTTGCAGCAGTGCAACAATGTGGGGCTTGATCTTTCCAGCCAGCGCCATCGTAACCGTTTCCAGGGCCGCAGCGTCTGTATAGCGGCTTTGCACCCCACCAACCGAGGTCAGAAAACGCGGTCCTTGTCCTAGTTGCTGGCTTAATGCGTTCGCTTCGGCCGATCCGCCGTGAACTATCACGACGCCTTCGTCCGTTTGCCTCAGATCCACGATATCATCGCAGATGTTTGCCAGGTTGATGCCAACGGCCCCCCCTATTTTAAGAATAATCATCACTTTTCCCTCACTCAACTGCTAGCGTCTTGCCTGTTACAATGTACGCGTGAGTATGCTCCTAAATTGGATGCAGACCCGAGAACGTCAGGCCATCGCGCTCGTTCCAGCCAGCTTTGATATTCAGGCACTGAATTGCGTTGCCTGCGCTCCCCTTGACCAGGTTATCCAGCGCCGCAATCAGCACAAGATGTTCCTTATCATTGGCTAAGGCAAACCCGATATCGCAATAGTTTGTACCCGCCAGGATCTTTGGCTCGGGCAAACGATAGGCCCCGCTGCGACGTTTGACCAGGCGAATAAATGGCTCGTCTTCATAGCTGAGACGCAAGAGACGCCAGATCTCTTGCTCCGTAATGGCGTGTCCAAGTGAACACTGACAGACCACCTGCACCCCGCGCACAGCCTCTACGGCCATCGCGGTCATCTGTACAGGGACAGCACAGATCTGGCTGATCTCTATCTGGTGGCGGTGATCGCTTGGTTTAAAGACGCGCATGACGCCGCTCCGCTCAGCGTGCATCCCTGCAAGATCGTGTTCTGTGCCAGAGCCACTTGAGCCGGTATGTCCATTCACCATCACCCATCCATCTATCAGTTTTGCCTGTGTCAGCGGATGCAAGGCTAAAATGGCCGCATTTGCCATACAGCCAGGGATGCTGATGTGCGTTGCCTGTTTGATGCGCTCGCGATAGAATTCCGGGATGCCGGGTACAAACGTATGGAGAAGCGTCTCATCTGGATGGAGGCAAGTGTAATATTTTTGATAACTTTGCGCGTCAAAGAGACGAAAATCCGCGCTCAAATCAATAATCAGCGGTGCGATGTCTCGCCAGCGAGCGATGGTTTGCATCGCAACACCATGTGGTAATGCCAGGAAAAGTACGTCGCAGCTCTGTATTTCATCATGCTTGCTAAAACAAAGATCGGTAATGCCGTACAGATTTGGATGCAGGAGCGAGAGTGGTTGCCCGGCAAAATGATCTGACGTAACCTGAACTAATTCGGTGTGAGGGTGCTCCAACAACAGGCGGGCCAGTTCACCCCCAACATATCCTGAAGCGCCCAGAACGGCTGCTCTCATATCTGCCTGCTTTCCCATACATAGTCCACAATCGCTCCGGCGATATCGGTGCCTGTTGTCTCGGCCATCCCATGAAATTCCATCGTATGGTTGACTTCATTGACTAACAATGTATCTCCACGCTCCAGCAGATCTATCGCCAGTATGCCGCCGCCTACAGCATGCGCTGCTTGGAGAGATAACGTCACTAGCTCCGAGGTAAGCGGGCAAAACTGCGCTTTCCCGCTCCGCGCTGTATTGGTAATCCAGTGATCTGCGTAGCGATACATAGCACAGAGCACTTGATTGCCAATGACAATTGTGCGGATATCCCTTCCCGCCTTAGGAATATACTCCTGGATATAGATCACACTGTGGTATGGGGATGAGAGTGAACTCTTGTGCTCTAGTATGGCCTCCGCTGCATCGCGATCATTGACCTTTGCGAGAAGCCTGCCCCAGGAACCGATGACTGGCTTGAGTACCACAGGATAGTTCATCTGCTCGATTAGCTCCAATGCGCTGGCCTGTGAGAAAGCAACCGCAGTATGCGGGATTGGAATGTGAGCATCAGCCAGAGCGAGGGAGGTCAAGAGCTTGTCTCCGCAGGTTTCTATAACCTGACTACTATTCATAACCGGCACGCCGCTTTTCTCCAACAAGCGTGTCACGTACAGGCTACGTGTATGAGCTATACTGCGATTGAGGACCAGAGTATAGGAAGTCTTGAGGTTCCCAAGCTGAAAACGAAGTGCATGTTCGTCCACTTGATCGTAGGGGATCTTCTTTTGCTCCAGGGCGGAAAAGATCAGTTTTTCTTCAATGCGAACTCGCGATGCAAGTACCGCAATGCGCTGTTCAGCCTGTCCAACCACGTGCTATTCTCCCCAATCTTCTTCGATTTCTGGGGCCAGGATAAGCTCCAGAGGATTTTTATTGATAACCTCCAGTTGGGCCTGGCAGCTTTTACAGACAATTACTTCACCTATCCGCAGATCATTAGAAACCTGTAAGTGCGCGTCGCATTCTGGGCAATTCTCCATGAGAACATCGATCCTTTCCTGCTATAAAGCACCTCTACAGAGCTTCGCGCCTCTGTAGTATATGCAGTGCTTCTTCAACAATATGTTCGCCTGTAATACGGTATCTCTGTAAAAGTTCCTGCTGTGTGCCGACATAGGCACTGAATACATCTGGCACCCCTATGCGTCGGACGGGTACTGGACAGTGCTCGGCAATCTCCTCCGCGACTGCGCCGCCGAGACCACCCAGGATGGAGTGCTCTTCGATAGTGACGATGCCATATGTCTCACGCGCTGCGGCTATGAGGGCCAGACTATCTAATGGTTTGATGGTATGAAAATTGAGGACACGGGCCGCGATCCCTTGCTGCGCCAGAGATGTATGAGCTTCAAGCGCAGCCAGGACCGGATGTGGTCCGGCCGCTACAAGGGTAATATCGTTGCCTGGCCTGAGCTGTACTGCTCGCCCAATCTCGTAGGCGTATTCTGCTGTATAGAGCATCTCTGTCGGGCGGCGTCCCAGCCTTATATATACTGGCCCGTTATGCAAAATCGCTGCCTGGATAGCGTTGCGCGTTTCTAGCGTGTCTGCCGGGACAATCACTGTCATGTTTGGCAGCGTTCGCATGATGGCGATATCTTCCAGCGCGTGATGCGTCGGACCGAGGTGACCACTGGCGAAACCGGCGTGCGTAACTACCATTTTGACTGGAAGATTGTTATACGCGACATCGATTTTGACCTGTTCGCAGGCTCGCGTCGAGGCGAAACCAGCCATCGTATTGACAAATGGGATCTTTCCCGCGGAGGCCAGGGCTGCCGCAACTGAGATCATATTTGCCTCAGCAATACCCATTTCAACGTATTGATCCGGCAAAAATCGGGCGAAGCTCTCTTCTAGACCGCCTTGATCAGAATCCAGACAGTAGATACGTGGATCTTGTCTGGCTAACTCCAGGAGTGTCTTGCGGTATATCTCTCGCGTTGCCCCCGCAAGGTTTGTCTTCCATTCCTGGTTACTATCAATCTCTTGTGCTGGCATATCCCTCTCTCTGCCTTCCGTTTGCCTCGGTGGTGGATGAGAAATGCGGTTCTCTCCATGATCTACCCATTATGAAGCTCCGCCAGCGCTTTTTTATAGAGTGCCGGGGTAAGCGAAACATGATGACTCTTTTTCTGATTGCTGAGAAAGCGAATCCCACGCCCCTTCGTCGTTTGCGCAATCAGGACTGAGGGTTTTTCGGGCTGCAAGGGCAGCCTTTCCAATGCATTGAGCAGATCTGGGAAGGAATGGCCGTCCAGCTCTACCACTCCCCAACCAAAACTGCGCCATTTATCGGCCAGTGGCTCCAGTCCCATGCGCTCTTCGGTCGCTCCATTGATCTGTAGACCATTTCTATCTACAATGGCAATCAAATTGGTGAGCTTAAAATGCGCGGCTGCCATTGCTGCCTCCCACACCGATCCTTCCTGGAGTTCGCCATCTCCCAGGACAACAAAAGCTCTGTTTGTGCGACCATCTCTGCGGGCGGCCAGCGCTCTGCCAGTTCCGAGTGACAGCCCGTGTCCGAGCGATCCGGTGGGAAACTCTACCCCAGCGACGCTGCGCAGTGGATGACCGGCCAGTTGTTGGCCGAAACGTGCGTAGTGTAACAGATCTTCCCTGGGAAAAAATCCACGCTCCGCCAGCGTAGCATAGAGGGCAGCCGATGCATGTCCTTTGCTTAAAATGAAAAAGTCTCGCTCTTCCCACGCTGGATTCTCCGGCTGCACACGCATAACCACGAAATAGAGGATCGTCAATATTTCTACTATTGAGAGTGAGCCACCCAGATGTGCTCCTTCCGGCCCTGTGGCCATCGCCAGAATGTGTTCACGGATAGTCATAGCTTTTTCCTGTAGGAATGCTGTCGATGCTATCACTGCTACCTCGCTTGTTTAAGAATGCCCGTTCCTGCCTGTTCGTCTAACGTGTGCGCCAGGTGAACAAGCGTGTCCAGGTGACTAAATACTTTGTGGAATGCTTCTGTATAGTACTCAAGGAGCGTTGCTGAGTGAGGATGTAGATGGACGCGTTGGATAGTAAATGAATCGTCAAGTACCGTGTTTGTCTGTGGATAATCTTCTTTATGGTAGTGGTAGGCTGGTAGGCCGGGTAATTCCCAGGGGTAAATGCTTCCTTTGTGCGTTTCCTCTTGAAAGATAGGTTGTGCTGGCAGTGAGATTTTTTGATATTCTGTCACTGCCACCCCCTCGGCTCTGAGCGCCCTTTGCACTGCCAGGCGGAACGAACGGGGACTTACCGTATCAATATCCAGTCGCCTGGGGTCAAGGCGTAGGCGTAGAATGTGCCAGGCGTGTGTTCGATCAGATGCTACATAGGGACAGATAATGGCTGGAAGATCTGCCAGGCTTGCTAGAAAGCGTGGGACATTTTGTTGGCGAATCGCCTCATAGGCAGGAAAATGAGTTAACTGACTTCGTGCGAATGCTGCCTGGAGTGAGTTGAGTTTATGGTTCCATCCTATCTGGTGTGAGATATACGATCTCTCTTTTCCTTCCTCGATGCGTTCGCCAAACTGCCGTAGCATCAGCACGTTCTGGTATAATTCCTCATTGTCGGTCGTAATCAGTCCACCCTCGCCACAGGTTGGGAGATTTTTACTGACATTTAAGCTGAAGGCAGCGATATCTCCCAGTGAACCTACCTGTTTCTGTTTATAGGTTGCGCCGTGAGCCTGGGCTGCGTCCTCGATGACAAGCAGTTGAAATTTGTGAGCGATGGCAAGAATTTTGTCCATATCGGCTGGCAATCCGTGGAGATGTACCGGTAATATAGCGCGTGTGCGCTCTGTAATATGTTGTTCTAGCTGCTCGGGGTCAATATTAAAGGTAAAGGGATCAATATCGACAAAAACCGGAATGGCCATTTGTTGGAATGGAGCGGTTGCCGTTGCTATAAAGCTGAGCGCTGGTACAAGAACCTCGTCGCCTGGTCCAATGCCTGCGGCGGCTAAAGACAGCGTTAACGCTGCTGTTCCGCTGCTGACGGCGGCGCAATAGCTGGTTTGCACCTGCGCGGCCCACTCGTGTTCAAGCGCTGGCACCTCCTGTTCTTTATAGGACATACTTGTGAATTTCCCACTGGCCAGTACACGTGTGAGCGCTTGCTCTTCTGATGCAGTAACCACTGGCCACGGCAATTGTCTGAACTGCTGAGGGACCGTTGCTGGTCCGCCAGCCATTGCAAGGTGAGACATGAAACCCGCCCTTTCTGGCGCATTTATTCCAAATAGAGTGTTTGTAATCTACTCGTCAGTTCCTCTTGATCTTCCTGAGTGTAGATGTCGTTGGTTTTATGAAGCAGGTGTCCTTCAAGGTCGGACGCTGGAGCAATCTTCAGGAGATCAAGCATCGTTGGCAGAATATCCAGCAGATGCGCGGCGGCGAAGCGTCCCCAGTTGGGGATTTCCGGGCCAGCCATGACAAAAAAACCGTCAGGGGCATGCGCGGCATCGTCGGGTCCTAATTCCCGAATAGGCGTGACCATTTTCGTGTGACCGAGCAGATCTGACGTGGTATAGCGCAACCCTTCAAATTGCACAAAGAGATCTGGACAGATCTCTGTGCGTGCGCCTCTATAGATATCAGTGCGGCGTATCGTCTCTACCTTCAGGCGTTTGCCTGTCGGATCAGAGATATCCTGTATATCTGCTTCTAGTGCTTGCAAGGTTTCTTCAACGCGGTCGGGTGGAATGCAGCCCTGGGGGTCGCGGCCCTGAATGTTGAGGTAGATCTGCCCTCCGTAACCATGCGCCCAGGCTTTTGTGTGTGTCCAATCGATCGCGGCATTTTTCAGACTGGTCGTCTGCTGAACCGGATCTTGTAATTGGAGATACCCCTTTGCCACCAGCCAGTCGTTGATATTCACCTTGCCATCCAACGGCTGCATGCCGTGATCGCTGACAACCATGATAATAGTGTCGTTATCAACGAGGGAGATCAGCTCGCCGATGCGCTCATCGCAATAGGTATAGTGATCGTGC
This sequence comes from Ktedonobacteraceae bacterium, assembly GCA_034437695.1. GTDB lineage: Bacteria > Chloroflexota > Ktedonobacteria > Ktedonobacterales > Ktedonobacteraceae > Paraktedonobacter. The sequence continues at coordinate 5,265 of DAOTTJ010000286.1, read as the reverse complement.
ATCGCATTTTGATAGCGTGGATCTGCATCGTAGCGACCGTGCGTTTGATCCTGATAGCGCATAAAGTAGTGGCCGACGCGGTCGGTTCCCATGCAGACCATGAAGAGCACGTCCCAGGGCTGCGTTTGCATCAGAAAGCGTGCTACATCGAAGCGTTGGCGATCAAGCTCGTGGAGACGACGTACCAGCCCCGCGCGGTCTATCTCTCCTGCCATATCGGCTAGCGATACATCGAGCAGGTAAGGCGAGGACGTGCTGGCGAGTATCTCTGGCTGTAAAGCAGATGGCCGCGTGATGCTTTGTTTGAGCGAGGGAGCCATAAAACACGAGACACAGACTCCATTAGCGATTTCTACTGGGGGATAGCTGATCGGGACTCCTACCATGAGCAGGCGATATCCGGCTTTGGGAAGGAGGGTGTACAGGGTAGGGGTATGGATGATTTGTGAATGGACAAGTTGAAAATCGGTATAGCTCTGGTTTCCCGGACGATAGGTGAAATCGGTGAAACCAAATTGTCCTGGCGTATAACCAGTGAGCATCGAGGTCCAGGCTACAGGCGTAACTGGTTGGACAATGCTCTGCAACGGTCCATAAATGCCTCGTTGCATTAAACTCTGTAGGTGAGGGAGTTCTGGCCGCCAGCGCTCAACGAGGTTCGGGCAGAGGCCATCCAGACCAATAACGAGGATACGGGGCAATGTCTTTCTCCTTCCCTGGTCGTTCTCATCTCTTTAGATTTCATAGCGTAAAAGTAACTCTATCTCGCTGAGCACCTTCTCGTGCTCAATCAATGTCATCTCGCAGCGTCTGGCGATGCGTGGAAGCATTTCGACCGCCGCGTTTCGCCCTTTCGCCGCCATGATGCGCAACGCGGTGTAGTGATGAGCTATCGTGTCAACCCATCGGCTTAATTCGGTTAGACGCGGCAGCGAAAGCTTGCGCCCTGCCAGCGCCAGGAAATCAGCATGCAGGGCGGTAGTCTCCATCAAGATATAGCTGACCATGAATAGTTCATCCATGTAAAAAAGTGGATTGTTGTTGTCAGTAATGCCTTGCATGAAATAAGCATAGTAGCTTGCTATACCTGCTATGCCTATAAAGCTATGCTCTTCTGATGCACTACGCATATGATTTATATTCTCTACCAGAACTGAGCGCAGCCATTCTCGTTCTAAAGAAGGGTATGGAACTTGAAAGTCGACTTCGAGCCAGCGTTGCGCTATAGGGACGTTGGTAAAAAAGAGATCTCTTGCGTGTCTGGCCTCATTTTGAGAAGAGCGAGCCTGTTGTAATAGTGTTCGTGCTAGCGGACCGCGAAAGGCTGGCGGCGTAACATCCAGCACATAGGCGTAGTCGTATTCGTCGTCGAAGCCATAGACCAGGATCAGGTGGTTGCTATGGACATCCTGAAAGGCTGGTCTGAAAGGGAGATAGTAGTTATCTACAGCGACTATCGCCGGTTTCCCTTGCTCGATAGCGTGCTTGATTTCATCCCAGCCTGCCTGCGTATCAGGTGGTTCATGCCAGCATGATGTAGCAGCGTGATAGGGCGCAATGCTCTGTACTATACTTGTCGAACGGCAAGGGTAGTAATATTCTTCACGGCGCACATCGCCTGGCACATAGGAGAAATTCCAGGCTGCTCCTAACACCGTCGTTGGATCGACGTGTTGCTGCAATAGCATGGTTCCCAAACAATTATGCAAACAACCACACAGATCGTGACGCCAGGGAGAGATATCTGGAAGAATGATGCGCATATCTTTATTCGTCTCCCTCATCGATTTTATGGAGCGTCAGTGCAAAGATATGTATCGCTATGTTATCTGGTAGGGTCATCTGCACGAGTTTATCTGCATCTGCTAATCCTATCTGTTGCCGCCAGATAACTGGTTTCATATTGCTTTGCGTATGATGTGGGTAGTGCAGAGAGGGACAGCGAAAGGCTTCGACCTCCCCAAAGCGCGGCGGCGTCTCTGGCCAGAAATCTGAAACACGAAGTCGTGCATATTCCAGACGCTTTTGTTCGTAATGAAGGCAGATCAGATCCTCGCTTCTGCGTTCAGACGCAGCCAGAAGATAGAGCCAGTCGTAGCGGGCCGGCTCAACGAGGATCTCTTGATTGAAGCAGCTCATATTATTGAGCAAACCGTCTTCCTTTGGCGGAAAGAGAAAGGGAACACCTGCAATATCGACAATACTCAAGCTAAGAGGTAAGGCTTCCGCAGGAAAAGTGTTTCCCCATACATTAAAGCTTCCATCACAGCGATTGCTTGCATAAGAGATGCCATCATTGTTAAAATGATGGCATAAATCCAAAGTTACAAACGACTGTAATGCGCTTCTCACAATTTTCCTCCCGATATGTAAACAAAAAAGCATTTCATTGACCTGAATAAGCATACACAGAATCGTGAATCAATGTACATCCTGCATTAGTATGATTTTTCGTTGGCAGTAGAGTATCCATGAAAGGATAAGTGTTGCGCATCATATCTTTGAAATATCAACTATATACATTAAAAATATATAATAGATGCAAATAACGCCTTATCTGATGATTGATCTCTTACAAAGAGTGATATATACCGATCCTAAGGAGTATATGAAGCGAAAGATTGGATGAGAGCGCAGTAATAAATAAGGTAAAAATAGGTCATCTGCGCTGGCTTTGCACACGCTACTATTTGCACACACTATCATCACATGAGGAGTTTTCCACAGGTAGGTTTTTTCCTGGATGCCTGGCCACAGCGAAGCACTGATTTTTCTCTTATTGCCCGTCGCAGGCGGCACTGCTAACGTTGCAACAGTCTTGAGGAACAGCCCTGGGGAATGATCGCCCAGGTCTTTACTAAACTACCGAGGTAGTATATACTACCAGAGTAGTTTAGTAGCGAAGAGAAGAGGAAAATGGTCCAATGCACAAAAGACAATCTCCCCTCATCTCCCTGGGGGCGTTGCTCCTGGCGGTTATCTGTTGGGGGCTTGCACCGGTCTCTACACGTTATATTTTGAATTACCTCAATCCAATCGGTCTCTTAATCCCCCGCTTTTGCCTTGCTTCTCTGTTGTTATTGCCATTTTGCGTGCGATTTTGGCGCACGCAATGGGTCAGAAAGGATCTCCTTCTTCTCCTATTCTGTAGCATCACCGGCATTATAGGGTACAATGTGCCTGTAACCTTTGGCCTTCACTTTATCCCGCCGGGCATAGCAAGTCTCATTATCGCTACGGAATCGATTTGGATTGTGCTTCTCTCGATGTTCCTTTTTCATGAGAGACCGCACTGGACCATGATTATCGGACTTTTGCTGGCCTTTGTTGGTGTTGGCATCTTGCTCGGCTGGACGGTTGTTGGCTCGTCTGCCAGTGTGTTAGAAGGTTTTGGTCTGACGCTCCTGGGGGCAATCATGTGGTCTATCTATACGGTCTCCATACGCTCGCTGATCCGTAAGTATGGGTCGCTTCTCTGTACCGGGTTGACCACAGTGATTGGCACGATCCCCTTGCTCTTCTTTGCAGATTCTGCTCTGGCTCATCGTCTCACGGCGTTACCTGTAGCTGCCTGGTTTGCATTCTTTCTCCTGGCCATTGGCAGTACAGTCGTTGCTACAGTCCTCTGGAACTATGGACTAAAAAAGATTCCTGGGAGCCAGGCCGGCCTTTTCTTATACCTTATCCCATTCGTCAGCGTTATCGCGGCCAGTGTCTTTTTAGGCGAGGTCATCAGTCCAGGCGTAATCCTCGGTGGTCTCTTCATTGTGGGAGGAGTTGTCCTGGCTCAAATCCAACAATTGCGCAAAGCAATGAGCCATACCCCTGTGCAAGATCCATCAGATCAAGGGTACGTCGCACACATCCAGTCAGAAAATGGATAAAGTCAGAGGGAAAACTGTACATTAATAGAAAGAAAGTGCGCGTGAGCAAAGGAAGATAAAGACTATGGATCAGACAACCTTGTTAGCGAGCGAGCTGTGGGAAGTTGCGTCTAAGTTGATTGGATTTGATACAGTCAGTACGAAATCTAACACTCAGGCGGCTGATTATCTCGCTAATTATCTGGCAGACATCGGCTTCACGGTCCACAAAATTGTGGAAGATATCCAGGGTATCCAGAAGAGCATGCTAGTCGCCTGGATTGGACCCGAAGCGCCTGACGGGTTAATCATTTGTGGACATATAGATGTTGTGCCATTCGAGGGTCAGACGGGTTGGCAGACAGATCCATTGAAGATGACCTTGCAGGGGGAGCACGTGGTTGGGCGTGGAGTCTCGGATATGAAGGTTTTTATTGCTCAGGCACTGCTCGCCGCTAAACAGCAAGCCAGAGAACAGTTAAAGTGTCCGTTGGTCTATATCTTTACCTGTGATGAAGAGATAGCTGGCCCGGAAGGGCAGGGATCAGAGCGACTCCTGCATGTGCTTCCTCACTACTTTCAGCGTTTCCCCATACCTGAAGTAGCGCTCATTGGTGAGCCTAAAGACAATGCTATATTCTACACGCACAAGGGTTACACCACCTTTACTATTCACGTTCTGGGCAAAGGTGGACATAGCAGTACGCCACAGCATGGTCTCAATGCTATCGACAGCATGGCAGATATTTTGCAGATTGTGAAAGCATTTGGCGTTACCCTGCGCGAGCAAGCGCGAGCAGAAAACAAAGCTCTGTTTCCAGATCATCCCTCTTCCATTTTCAATACTGGCATGATTGAAGGAGGCTTAGCTCCTAACATGATTGCCGATACGTGCAAAGCAACCCTGAGTATCCGTGTTGTCCCTGGCGACAACGGGAAGGATTTGCTAGACACGTTGCAGAAACGTGTCGATAGCGAGATTGTTAGCAAGATGAAGGGCAAAGCTGAACAGAGCAATGTCTTTTTTCAACACCTTATCTCGACACCACCTCTACGTTCTCCACAGGAGGGCGCTTTCGTTGACCTGTTAACCCATATATATGGAAAGCAAACCCTGAGGAGCGCACCCTTTGCGACCGATGGTGGACAATTTCAGCGCCTGGGGATCAATTCATATATCTGTGGACCTGGCTCGTTGGATCAAGCTCATCAACCAAATGAAAGTATTCCAGTTCAACGCTTTATCAGTGGGGCCGATACGATCGGCCAGCTTATACAGTACTGGTGTACAAAGAAGCTATTTTCACCTGCCTCCGAGTAATTTTCAGTTTTCTAAAAATATGGGCGATATGCGTCTTGACGGTGGTTTCAGAGATAAGCAACTTATTTGCAATAATTTTGT
>DAOTTJ010000285.1:0-5024 GCA_034437695.1 Ktedonobacteraceae bacterium | reverse complement strand
GTTTGAGCCATCACATGCCGTTGCGGCTCTCTCTGAGGTGCCGGCGGGAGACGTATTACTCGTAGTTGGGAATTTCGCCGACGAACTCGCGGTCGCACCGCGCTTGCTGGAGCGTGCTTGGCGTTTCGCCGCCTTTGTTGGCGCAGGCGTCGAGGAGGTACTGGCTCCGCTGGGCAAGCTCCGCGAAGGACTGCTTGGTCCAGCGCAATGGATACCCGCCGCTGCCTCGGTGCCAGAGGAAGGACCAGATGCCTTCTGGTTTACTGAAGCGTATCGTGCTTTGGGCGGGGGAAATCCTCCCTATCCAGCGGTCCAGGCCTTTGCCGCAGGCGTATTGTGCGCTCGCTGTGTGCGTGACAGTGGAAGCTGCGAGGATGAGGCGCAACGTGCAGCGGCTCAGGAGCTAAGCTGTACCACCCTGTATGGTCCATTTCGACTCGATGCCCAGAGCGGCTTGCAGGTCGGTCACCAGGTTGCCATTGTCCAATGGCAGGATGGCCAACGACGGGTCGTCTGGCCACCAGAGCACGCTGAACGTGCGCTACGCGGACCTCTTTCCCACGTCTGAGTTATCGATAGATTTACGCATTGTCAATGCGCCTCTTGTTGCCCCCAGGGCCATTCAAAGGTCGTCAAAAGCAGGAGTGCAGAGGGCGGCACCCTGTCTGGGGACAGGTAAGAGGGGTTTCCCCGAAAAACCTCTTTTTCCTCTTTTGCCCGCCTCCGCAGGCGGCCAGGGTGGACTTTTGAATAGCCCTGTGTTGCCCCACATCCATTCCTATGATATAGTAGAGCGACCAATTTACTGCATATATTTTCTCGTAGAAGTGGTGGATTTCGTGCCTAAAAAGCAAAAAGTGGCCGGCCAACCGGCTCAAGCTGTCAGTACACCGTCTCTGCTCAACCATAATAATCAGCGTCTCTTCTCTGATTATTTCCTTGACAATATTATGGCGGGCGCTAACTGGAAGGACCAGGCAGAGTGGCAGGCTTTGCTTGTCGAGGCGGCGGCGGTTATGGCTACGCTCAAGGGCCTTTATGCGTCTTTCTCTCCCTCGGCCTCTTCAGCCAATGAGGCCCAGACTGAAAGCGACTGGATTCGCCCTATCCTCAAGGAACTCGGCCATACTTTTGAGGTCCAGGCCAAACTCAAAATGCCCGGACCCACTAGCAATCAACACCCCGATTATATTTTTTACTCTTCTGAAGAGCAGACGCTGGCCAATCGTGGCCGCGAGTTGGACGATCGCTCTGTCCAGTATGGGGCGCTCGCTGTCGGAGATGCGAAACAGTGGGATGTGCCGCTCGACCAGATGAGCAAGGGAGCCAGCGATTCTTTTAGTAATAAAAATCCTTCGTTCCAGATTTTCTTCTATATGCTGCATAGCAAGCTTCCCTGGGGCATCCTGACCAACGGACGCAGGTGGCGACTCTATCACGAAAACACGGCTTATAAGCTCGAAGTCTATTATGAGGTCGATCTGCCAACTCTGCTGGCAAGCGACGATGTCGCACGCTTTGCATATTTCTACGCTTTCTTCCGTCGCTCTGCTTTCAATCCCGGCTATCCGCTCTCTCTGGACCAGATGCTGGAGGCCAGCGTCAGGTCAACGCGTGAGATTCGCGATGATCTGCGCGAGCAGGTCTACGATGCGCTCGCTTCGGTCGCTCAGGGCTTCTTCTCTTATCCGTTCAATCAGCTTACGCCAACGCCCGAGACTTGTCAGCTTGTCTATGAAAATTCATTGATCCTGCTCTATCGTCTGCTCTTTATCCTGTACGCTGAGTCGCGCGATCTGCTACCAACCGAGAATGAGACGTATAAGAACCAGTACAGTTTACGCTCAATCACCAACCAGGTCCGCCTGGATCACGCAGGAAATGCTCTGCTCCTGCCTCATTCCGGCATTCTCTGGTCACGGTTGAAAATTCTCTTTATGAGTATCGATCTTGGCGAGGAACGGCTTGGCATCAGTACTTTTAATGGTGGTCTGTTCGACCCTAAGAAGCACACTTTTCTGGAAAGCTATACTGCTGGCGACCGTGGTCTGGCGCGGGCTATCGATAAGCTGGCCAGGCGACCACGTGACGCGCAGGATTTCGCTGAGGATTCGTTGATCGATTATCGCGATCTCTCCGAACGCCACCTGGGAACTATCTATGAGGGGCTGCTTGAGTATACGCTGCACATGGCCAGCGAGCCAATGGCCGAACTGCGTTCAACCCATACGTTTGTCCCGCAAGCCCAGGCGGCTGCGCGAGATATTGCCCGCATCTATCAGCCCGGCGATGTCTATCTGGTCACCGACGCCGGTCAGCGCAAGACTACTGGCAGCTACTATACTCCCGACTATATAGTCAAATATATGGTCGAGCAGACTATCAAACCCGTGCTCGACGAGGCTGTGCGGGATCTGTCCGCCGACGAGCTACGTATTCAGGCGGTTCTCGCGGTGAATGTGCTGGACCCTGCTATGGGCAGCGGTCATTTCCCGGTCGAGGTGGTGGAGTATATCGCTCGTTATCTGGTGGCGCTCGGCGTTTTGCCCGTGGAGAAGGATTCCCACGAGGCCGATATGGTCTATTGGAAGCGGCGCGTTGCTCAGCATTGTATCTACGGCGTGGACGCGAACCCGCTGGCCGTTGAACTGGCCAAGCTCTCGCTCTGGCTGGTCACTGCCGCGAAAGGCTATCCGCTAAACTTTTTAGACCACCATCTGCGACCCGGCAATGCCTTGATCGGTTCATGGCTGGAAGAGGTGAACGGCGAGCATCCGAAAAAAAAGCTGGCTCGCCAGCATGCCTCCTCTCTTCTAGACCTCGCCGAAACCTCTGCGGATGAGGATGTCGTGCAGTTCTCGATGCTCGCCGACCCGGAATTTAGCCAGGGTCTCAGCGATGCTCTGACGACTATCAGCACTATTGTCCAGACTTCTAGCAATAGCATCCAGGAGGTCAAACAGCAAGAGGTAGCTTACGCTAGTCTGCGCGAGCATTTCACCGGCAAGTATCAGAACGTCATGGACCTCGGGGCTGCGCTCTTCTATGATATCGATATCGATTATCCGCTCTGGGGTGCCTACGCCGCCTACGCCATTCAGTCGCCCACGCAGCAAGCGGCGGTCCCCTTTGCTCAATCGATTGAACAGATCCTCGCCCTCGCTCGCCGCTTGGGCCAGCAGAGGCGTTTCTTCCATTGGGAACTGGAATTTCCCGATATCTTCTTTGAAATCGACGGCACACCCAAAGGGTCACGCGCCGGTTTCGACGCGGTTGTCGGCAATCCTCCCTATGTGCGTCAGGAGAAACTGAGCGCAGATAAACCCTTCTACCAGGATCACTATGAGGTCTATCACGGCAGCGCCGACCTCTTTGTCTATTTCTTCGGTCAAGGTCTGCGCCTGCTTCGTGCCGGTGGCCGCATGGTCTATATCAGCAGCAATAGCTGGCTGCGTGCCAACTACGCCACTCCCCTACGCCGCTCTCTCCGTCTGCACACTAGCGTCGAACAGATCCTCGACCTCGGCAATACTCGCGTCTTCGCCGACGCCCCCGACCTCAGTCCGGCTATCCAGCTTGTGCGCAAACTACCTCCAAGCAATGGCAACCAGGCAAAGGTAGCTATCTTTGCGCGGGGTGATACGATCAGCGAATTTCGCGAGAGTCTAGACGATGGCAGACTCGTTGAGGTCTCAATCCACGACCAACCCGACGAGGGCTGGCAGCTCAGAAACGATACCTCCCGCCGACTCCTGGCCCGCCTGATCGCCTCAGGCAAGCCATTGGGCGAAGTGGTAGAGAAAAAAATGTATTATGGCATTAAGACAGGACTCAACGATGCCTTTATCATCGATAGCGCCACGCGCAAACGCCTGATCCAGGCCGACCCCGCCTGCGCTCCACTGATTAAGTCCCTGGTCAAAGGCGAAGATCTGCGCCCCTGGTATCAGGAAGACGAGAATCGCTGGCTGATCTGTTTACCAAGTGGCTGGACCCTGAAGAACTTTTCTGAACTCAATTCGCGCGATGAAGAACCGGCCTGGAAAAAAATGCAGGCATCTTATCCAGCTTTGACCGCTTATCTTGAACCGTTTGCGGTCGCCGGACGTAACCGCCAGGATAATGGTCAATTCTGGTGGGAGTTGCGAGCCTGCGATTACTACGATCAGTTTGATAAACCAAAGATCTTCTATCCTGATATTACTGAATACCCTCGTTTTAGTTGGGGAGACGCTGGAAGTTATATCAACAATACTGGTTACTTTATCCCAACAGAATCATATGTCTTGCTAGGACTCTTAAATTCACGCGTTAACTGGTTTGTTCTAACCCATATTTCTCAACCGCTTGCTGAGAGAAAGGGAACATTGATTTATCGCCTTTTCTCTCAATATTTGGAGCGTTTACCTATTCCTAAACTCACCTATGAACAGGATGCCCAATTCGATAAATGTGTTCAGCAACTCATCTCTTTAGCTAAACAACGCTATCAATTGCGCCGCGACATGGCTCAACGCATCAAGAGCGATCTGGGTACAGAGCAGCGCAAAATCACCGATCGCCTGGACGAGTGGTGGGCGCTCGATTGGCAGGGCTTCCGCGACGAGGTGCGCAAGTCGTTTAAACGCGAGATCCCGCTCAAGGAGCGCGGCGAATGGCAGGCTTTGTTTGTGGAACAGCAGGGCGAGATCGTCCAACTCACCGCGCAGATCGTCAAACTGGAGGAGGCGCTGAACGCAGCCGTCTACGCGGTCTATGGCTTGAACGAGGAAGAGATCGCGCTGATCGAGCGCGAGACAAAGTTTTCCTATGGCGAGTGGTAGACCCTGGCCTATGCTTTTAACAATCTCGCATTTAACGCGCATCCCAATGGCTAACTAACTCTACGCGAGTCAGTTCCTCGTGATCAATGGAGGAATTCTGTCATGAGTAATCTTAAACTCAAGGTTGGGTGCTATCAGTATGACCGCGTACGTGCGTTGTTCGATAGCACGGTGAAGTTCGACGGCGTCGACACCTTCTTG
>DAOTTJ010000284.1:0-37256 GCA_034437695.1 Ktedonobacteraceae bacterium | reverse complement strand
CCTTCGGCGGTTGCCTCTTCTTCGCTCGCTTCCTCAGCAGCTTCATCCTGGCTCGACTCAAGTGCCGCTTCGAGCGCCTCTTCGGCCTCTTCTAAGGCGGCAATCTCCTCGACGACTTCGCTGACCGCTTCAGCAACCGCTGCGACTGCTGCTCTGGCCGCTTCGCTTTCCTCGCCGCCCTCCTCCGATAATTCCAGCGCCGCTTCCAGTCTCGCTTCTGCCTCTTCCAACGCCGCTATCTCTTCTACTACCCCGGAGACGGCTTCCTCTAGCTCGGCGGCTACTTCCGTGGTCACTTCGCTCCCCTCGGCCGCTTCGATGACCGCTTCCAGTCTCGCTTCTGCCTCTTCCAACGCCGCTATCTCTTCTATCACCTCGGTGGCCGCTTCCTGCATCTCCACAACTATCCCCTCGGTGGCCTCGCTCTCTCCATCTTCACCGACCGAGTCAGCCGCTTCGATGACTGTCTCCAGCATCGCCTCGGCTTCCTGCAAGACTTCGATCTCAACCTTGATCTCGGATACGACTTCTGCCATCTCCGCCACGGCCTCTTCGCTTGTCTCGCTTCCCTCCTCAGCCAACTCCAACGCCGCTTCTAATGCCTCCTCGGCTTCTTGCAGCAGTCCAACCTCTACGACGACCTCCGCTACAACCTCGGCCATCTGCTCGACTGCCTCCTCGGTGGCTTCGCTCCCTTCCTCCGGCGTGGCCGCCTCTTCGATCACCGCCTCTAACTTCGCTTCGGCCTCTTGCAATGCCTCAACCTCTTCCACAACCTCGGAGACTGCTTCGGCTATCTCGGCGACCGCCGCCTCGCTCTCTTCCTCCGATGAGTCCGTCGCCTCCAGCACCGCCTCTAGGGTCGCTTCTGCCTCTTGCAACGCCTCGATCTCGGCTACGACCTCCGCTACGGCTTCGGCCATCTGCTCGACTACCTCTTCGGTGGCCTCGCTTCCCTCCTCAGACGATTCGGTCGCTCCCATCGCCGCCTCTAGCGTCGCTTCAGCTTCTCGCAAGACCTCGATTTCGGCCACGACTTCGCTGACGGCTTCAGCCATCTGCTCGATTACTCCCTCACTCACCTCACTCGCCTCCTCCGACTCCATCGCCGTCTCTAAGGCGATCTCCTCTTCCTGCAAGACTTCGATCTCGGCCGCTACCTCCGCGATCTCTTCTTCCAACTCTTCGACTGCCCCCTCGCTCGCATCCGCGATATCAGACGATGCAACGACCGCTTCTAAGGTCGCTTCCTCATCCTGCAATGCCTCGACCTCAGCCTCGACCTCGGCAATCTCCTCCTTCAACTCGACAACCGCTTCCTCGCTCGTCGCCGAGTCCTCCTCCACCGCTGTCTCTAAGGTCGCTTCAGCTTCCTTGAGCACGGCGATCTCGGCGACCACTTCACCGATGGCGTCGGCCATCTCAGCGACTGCCTCCGCGGTCTCTTCACTCCCTTCCTCTGACGACTTCATGACCTCTTCCAGTTTCGCCTCAGCTTCCACCAGCGCCTCAATCTCAACCTTGATCTCGGAGATAGCCTCGACCATCTCTTCGACCACTTCAGTCGTCGCCTCGCTCTCTCCCTCCGACTCATCCAGCGCGGTCTCTAAGGTCGCTTGCGCCTCTTGCAAGGTCTCAAGCTCTATTTCAAGCTCGAACACTGCATCGGCAACTGCCGCTGCCGCCGCCTTGCTCCCCGTCTCCGCCGATTCTGCCGCCTCTAAGGCCTCTTGCGCCTCCACCAGCACATCAACTTCGGCCACCATCTCTCTCACGGCCTCCGCCAACTCGGCAACCGCCCCCTTCGTCTCTTCGCTCTCTCCCTCCGAGGTGTCAGCCGCCTCTACCACCGCCTCTAAGACCGCTTCGGCCTCCTGCAACGCTTCGATCTCTGCGCTTAATTCCACTATCTCGGCCGCTGCTTCCTCAACCTCCGCTTCACGCTCTATCTCCTCCAGAATTTCCTCCTCAGCCCCTGTCTCCGCTTCTGCCGCCACTTCACTCTCTTCTAAGATCTCCTCCAGAACTTCCTCCTCGGCCGCCCTCTCCGCTTCTGCCGTCGCTTCACTCTCTTCTACCTCCAGCATATCCTCCAACAATTCCTCGACCACCTCTTCAAGAACCGCTTCGGCGAGTACCTCCCCGATAATCTCCTCCTCCTCGGCTTTGATCATCTCCTCTAGCTCGGCTTCGGCGGCGGCCAGTTCACCAGTCTTTATCTCAAAAGGCTGCTCTTCAGCCTCGGCTGCTCGCTCCAGAATAGCATCGGCCTCTTCCAGGACCTCTTCGATCGCTGCCAATTCTTCCTCAGATGCCGCTGCCGCCTCTAAAAAGGCCTCAGCCTCCTCAACAGCAGCCGCTTCTTCTAAGATCTCGGCTTCAACTTCTTCGCGCACCTCGGCTTCAATCTCTGCAGCAGCCTCCAGGATGGCCTCGGCCGCTTCAATTACGGCCTCTTCCTCCAAGACTTCTTCGTCTGTCCCAGCTTCTGCCAGCTCTTCCTCACCGATAACTATCGTCATCTCACCAAAAATGCCCTCAATCCCCTCTTCTTTCGCCTCTTCTACCAGCTCTTCTATCTCTGCAAGAATCTCTTCCGCCAGTTCTTCCCCTACTACACTGCTTATGGCCTCTTCTACTACTTCTGCAAGAATCTCTGCGTCCGACTCAGCGATAATCTCGTCGCGAAATTCGCTCTCTTCACCAATTTCTTCGCCGCTTTCATCCGCAGGCATATCTATCGGAACACTTGTATTGATAACGACTGTGGTCTCAGCCGAGGACAATAACGAAACAGGAGACAGGTCAATCGTTGCCTCGTACATGTGCTCGACAACCGCGCTCTGGATAGTCCCCAGTAGGCGCTGTACAACCACATTTTTAATGGCATTACTGACTTTTGCGGTCACAATATCCTGAACCTCAGAAGACGTGTCTGTGTCTGCCTTGACGTGATGGAGCACTCCAGCCAGGAGTTCTCTTTCCCCATTGCTCAAGGTGCTCTCATCTTTTAAGAGAGCTGCACAAAGCGTTTCTACTATTTGTGAAATCGCCTCGTTCATAGCCATGAGATCTCCTTTATAAAAAATGGAAAATGGTATTTTGCGATCCTGATGATGGTGTCCGTGTGAGCAAAGATTGGTCTCACTCAACCCCTCTATCTCAAAAAGATAGGCTGTTTCCTTCGATAAATCTATGCCCACGAATATTATACAGTCAGGCTTTTCCCGAGTCAACTTTTTGTGAATTCTCTTCCCTAATCAATTTTTTGTTATGTCAAGTAGAATGACCGGCAGATTTGAGCAAGTTTCACCATTCACTTGCACACGCAGCAGAAGGGTGGTTTGTCTGGTTCTCTTCGTTATTTACCCGGACTTTCCGGTTCTGCGCAAGCCGGTGCCTTGCACCTCTTTTTTGCTCTTTTGTTAGTAAAGGCGAAACCACCCCACCCCTGAACTCAAAAGTGTGTGGCAAGGCGTTTTTCAGGCGCATGGAATACGCCTGAAAAACGCCTTGCCACACGTGAAATCTTTCCGCTGTTTGTTGTTTCTGGGATATAATCTCTGCTGAATGGAGTTTTCTCAGGAAAGGTATTAAGAAATATGCTGGATGATCCACAATACAAAAAAGTCTGTCCTTGCCAGCACTGTCAACAGGCACGACAAAAAGGTCTGGATGTCGATACACACCGCTATGACGAGGTCCACCAGGAGGATAAAAACTGGAGCTTTAAGGTTTTCTGTCGGTGTAAGCGCTGCCGCGAGATACGTCAGCGGCTGGCGCTTAGAGAGATAAGAGGATAGATAATCAGGCTTCTGGAGCCTCTATAAAGACTTTCCTGGGCTGCCACTTCTCCAGGCGAGGTTCCCACTCGGCAAGGGCGATAAACGCTCCTGTTGCGTCGTAAACACGCGCCATTGCACCTTCACTGGCAACCAGTGAAGAGGCGACAAAGGCGTTCCCGTGGCTGACGCGTTGCGCTTCCTGGGCGTCGAGATGCAGGGCCGGGTACTCTTCCAGGACTTTGTCAGCCGGCTGGAGTACGCTGGCTATTTCGTCGCGCTCCAATGCCTGCGCCAGCTCGTCCAGGGTCACGCTATCTTCAAGACGAAAGGGTCCACTGCGCGTCCTGACCAGCCCGCCCAGGTGCGCTCCACAGTCCAGCACGCGTCCCAGGTCGTACGCCAGCGAACGAATATATGTCCCCTTGCTACAGGCGACATCCAGCGTGAGAGCCGGCTTCTGCCAGTCGACGATTTCCAGGCGGTAGAATTCGATGGGCCGGGCGGTGAGCACTACCTCTTCCCCAGCACGCACACGTTTATAGGCGGCTTGACCCTGAATTTTGATGGCCGAATAGCGCGGCGGCATCTGCATCTGTGGACCTTTGAACCGCTCCAGGGTCGCGACGATCTGGTCAAGGTTAAGTGCGTCGATGCTGGCGGTACGCGTCACTGCGCCTTCTGCGTCGTAGCTGTCGGTCTCGATGCCAAAGACGATGCTGGCGCGATACTCTTTGCCGCGCTCGCTCAAGTACTCAGCGACACGCGTTCCCTGACCCACGCAGACCGGCAGAACCCCGCTGGCAGCGGGGTCGAGCGTTCCTGCATGACCGACCCGCCGCTGCTTGAGCAGTTTACGCACCTTCGCGACAACATCGTGCGAAGTCATGCCAACTTCTTTATGGATATTGAGAATCCCGTCAAGATCTTTATGCATCGTTAAGTACTTTTTCCAGTTCGGCGACCACCCGGACTATCGCTTCTTTGAGCGGCAGATCGAGCGTCGCACCGGCAGCGCGGGCGTGACCTCCACCCTTGCCTGCGCTGAGGCGCTGACAGAGTTCGGCGGCGTTATACGGCACAGCACTGCGCATGCTCAGACGCGTCACTCCGGGCGTGCTATAGCTTTTGAAAAAGACAGCGATCTGGACGCCCTGGATATCGCGCAAGAACCCTGAGCTGTTGTCGTCCATATCTACATCCGCCCCCGTCCTTGCCAGCGTGGTCTCGTCGGCCCACGACCAGATCAACCGACCAGCCGCACTGGTCGCCGCTTGCTCGATCACCGCCGCCTGGAAACGCGCCTGTATGAGGGTGCGTTCGCGATAGAGCGGCTGCACGATAGTCTCAGGCACAGCTCCGTGGCGCAGCAGCTCGGCTGCGACTTCGAGGGTCCGCGGCGTGGTGTTGGTGAATTGAAACGAGTTGGTGTCGGTGATCAAGCCGGTCAACAGACAGAGCGCGGCCTCCCGCGTGAGCGGCAACTGCGCCTGCTGCTGAAAAAGCACGATCATTTCGGCAGTGGCCGCAGCTCGCGGGTCGATCAGGTTGACCTCGCCACAGCCGCTACTGCTGAGGTGGTGGTCGATATTCAAGATCCGCGCCTGATCGAAAAAAGTCCGCTGGCTCTCGTAGAGCTGGCCAAAGCGATATAACTCGCCCGCGTCCAGCGCGATTACCAGATCAAATGTCTCGCCGCCTAGATCCCTGATAAACGTCTCGATACCCGGTAAAAAGCTTAGACTTCTGGGCGGCAGGTCGGCACACGCCGGGACACATACCTTGCCCCAGGCCTGGAGGATATGCGCTAAACCAAGCGCCGAGCCAATACAATCTCCATCAGGACTGTGATGGGCAAGCAATACAATACGCTGCGCTGGCGCAATCAGGTCGATGGCCTGACTCACCAGCGCGGGATCGAGCTGCTCGTTCAGAGCAGCACTATTCTGACTCATGAACGACCTCATTGACAGCAGGGAGCGCCTCGGCCTCCTCCAATCCGTGGATCAGACCGAGTATGCGCGTCCCGTGCTCTATCGAAGAGTCAAGTTTAAAAACGATTTCAGGCATAAAACGTAGTGTCAGGCGACCTGCCAGCTCGTGGCGTAAAAAACCCGTAGCATGGTGAAGGGCCTGAATAGTACTCCGTTTCTCTTCCTCGCTACCCATCACGCTGACAAAGATTTTCGCGTGGCGCAGGTCGCCGCTCACCTCAACATGGGTGATACTGGCGAAGCCCACGCGCGGATCTTTGACACGTGTGCGCAGGAGATCGCTGACCTCAATCGCGATCAACTCACCCAGTTTCTCTTGCCGGTGTGGATTTGGCATACTATTTTTCTCTACTCGAACGCGCTCGGTGTCTAAACACCGGGCTTCACTTTCTCCTGCGTAAATGCCTCGATCAAATCACCTACTTCAAAGTCTGTAAAATCTTCGAGAACAATACCGCACTCATAACCACCCGATACTTCGCGTACATCGTCTTTCCCACGTCTCAAGGAAGAGACTTTACCATCGTACACTTTGGCCTGCTTGCGCAAAATCCTGGCCTGCGAGGCTCGCGTGAGCTTGCCATCCAGAATGCGACAACCGGCGATGATCGTGTTCTTTCCGGCTTTAAAGATCTGCTGCACTTCGGCATGACCTTCAATCACTTCCTGGTAGGTCGGTTCTAACATACCCGTCAGTGCCGCCTGAATATCATCGATCAGCTTGTAGATGATCGCATAGTAGCGAATATCGACTCCCTCTTTCTGCGCCATACGTTGCGCGGCACCATCGGCCTGCACATTAAAGCCGATGATGATCGCTCCCGACGCAGCCGCCAGGTGAACATCAGTCTCGCTGATATTGCCGATACCTTCGCGGATCAGTCGCACCTTGAGATTGTCTTCGCCAACCTTGTTCAAGGCGTTTTTCAACGCCTCAGCAGAACCCTGCACATCACTCTTGAGAATGATGTTAAGTTCCTTCACTTTGCCCTCTTGCATCTGCATGTAGAGGGTATCCAGGCTGAGCGTCCCCATCGGGGTGCTCTCGTTTTTACGCTGCTCGGCTACTTTCTGCGCAATCGCTTTGGCCATGCGCTCGTCGGCCACGACCTCCAGGCGATCGCCCGCTTGCGGCACTTCCGACAGACCGAGAATACTGACCGGCGTGCTCGGCGGCGCTTTCATGACACGCTTGCCGCGATCGCTCAACATGGCACGTACTTTACCCGCCATCGCTCCAACCACGACGTTGTCACCCATCTTGAGCGTCCCTTGCTGAACCAGCACGGTAGCGGTCGGACCACTGCTCTTTTCAAGCCTGGCCTCGATGATGACTCCGGTCGCCGGGCGACTGGGGTTGGCCTTGATGTCCTGCACTTCAGCTACCAGCAGGATCATTTCCAGCAGTTCATCAATGCCCATGCCGTTTCTGGCCGAGACCGGCACACAGACAACTTCTCCGCCGTACTCTTCGATGATCACGCCTATCTCAGCTAGCTGCTGCTTGACGTGATCGGGATTGGCGTCGGCTTTGTCCATCTTGTTCAATGCGATGATGATCGGCATCTTCGCTGCATGGGCATGGTCGATCGCCTCGCGCGTCTGCGGCATCACTCCGTCGTCAGCCGCCACGACGATAATCGCGATGTCCGCGACCTGCGCACCACGCGCACGCATGGCCGTGAAGGCTTCGTGACCCGGCGTGTCCAGAAAGGTGATCCTCTGGTTGTTCACTTCAACCTGATAGGCCCCAATATGCTGAGTAATACCACCAGCTTCACCCGCCGCCACTCTGGTCTTGCGGATGGTATCAAGCAGGGTAGTTTTACCGTGGTCGACGTGTCCCATGATAGTAACAACCGGCGGGATCACTACCATATTGGCGTCGTACTTCGCGTCAAGGAGAATATCCGAGGCCAGCCCTTCGCGTCGACGCTGGACCGCCGGGGCGACGGTTAGTTCGCTCTGCGTTGGCTCAAAACCCAGGTCAATGGCAACCAGTGCGGCTTTCTCGTAATCAACTACCTGGTTGATGCTGGCAAAGATGCTATGCTTGATCAGCCCACGAATGATTTCGGTCGGGGTCGATTGGAGCAGCTCGGCCAGATCTTTGACAACAATCTGCGGCGGGATCATAATTGGACCCGTGGGTTTCTCTTTGACAGCCGAGGTGCGACGCTCGTGCGAGCGTGGAGCACTGTTGTTGCCGGGTCGCGTGGATGCACCACCGCGCGATGAGCCACCGTGTTGCCCACCGGGTCGACCACTCCCACCACCACCGCCAGGACCACTATGCCGGGCCGGTGGACGGCTCCCACCACCACTGTAGGGCGCTCCTGAACCACCACGCGGCCCACCACTACTACCACCGCCAGCCGGGCGCGGCGCGTAGGTTGTCGAGGCTCCCGCAGGACTGCCGTTCGCGTTACTGCGCGGCGGGTAGTTCGATGCCGGACGCGGTCCTCCTGGATTGGACGGGCGCGGTCCTCCCTCTCCTCGGTTCTGCACCATTCCACCAGGCCTCGGTCCTCCCTCTCCTCGGTTCTGCACCATTCCACCAGGCCTCGGTCCTCCCTCTCCTCGGTTCTGCATCATTCCACCAGGCCTCGGTCCTCCCTCTCCCCGGTTCTGCACCATTCCACCAGGCCTCGGTCCTCCCTCTCCCCGGTTCTGCACCATTCCACCAGGCCTCGGTCCTGGTCCTCCCTCTCCCCGATTCGGGTTCACACCACCGCCACCAGCCGGTCGAGGTCCCCCGTCACCGCGATAAGGCATGCCACCAGGACGCGGATTGCCCTCGCGCCGTGGTCCTCCCTCAGGACGTGGCCCATTCTCAGGGCGCGGCCCATTCTCGAAACGTGGTCCACTCTCCGAACGCGGCCCACTCTCGGAGCGCGGCCCATTCTCCGAACGTGGTCCACTCTCAGGGCGCGGCCCACTATTCTCCGAACGCGGCCCATTCTCGGAGCGTGGTCCACTCTCAGGGCGTGGTCCACTATTCTCAGAGCGGGGCGCACGTGGAGCCACTTGTGCAGACTCAGCAGCGCCTGCTCCCTCACCAGCACGTGCAGTTCCAGTAGAGGCAGCCACCGCTGGCGTGCTTGCACCAGGCGCATGAGTACGTGTAGTTGAACTACGCCGAGGCGTAGCAGGTTTCGTCTCTAAATCCTGGCTCACTGCTGCGGTATCTTCTGCTTTTGAGCGGGCAGACCTGCTCCTGGTTGGAGGCGTAGCCTGCGTCTGCTCCTTTGTATCTGAAGACTCAGATGTATTTGTCATGAAGAAGACTCCCTTCTGTGTATCTGGTACACCGCGTTGCCTGTAGCAGTTTCTCAAACATACACCACAAGACCGGGCTTTCTGCCAGGTCTTTTTGACGCACATCCTTTACTGCTGACAACGGGGCGTCGGAAATCTCTCTTCACAGCCACAAAAAAGGACTGTCGCAATCCCAGGTGGATGGACAGACCCTCTCGTTGGTGCAGTGCCAGGCATACTCTTGTCTGCGCTCTCTGGCGTAGGGCTATGGTTATTGGTTCATAGCTGTCGCTCCGCAAACTGTGCCACAACTGCCCTCCAAACGGGGGGCTGTGCCTCTATTAATAAGAGAAGAGATAACATAACTCATAAGTTCATGATCTACTTATCGCGTTATTGGTCGGGTTCTGGATATGCCAGAGCCGTTCTCACACCAGTCCAACGGACCGACCAATCTTGACCCTCACCCGACACAATTATCGGATAAAGGAAGACAGTTTCTATGCGTATCTTAGTATAGCTTACAATGACCTGTATTTGCAACATTTCTCGCCTGATATCCCAGAGCTTCCTCAGCAGCTAGCAGACTTCAATCTGCTGGCAACGTCGCGACAAATGCATCAAGTGCTGTACGATCCTCGGCGGAGATCGCTACCTCAAATTCCTGCTCCAGGCGTTTACGTTTGAGCGCATTCTCCCAGCATACAAGTTTCGCGCACAGATACGCTCCGCGCCCCGCCTTTTTACCCGTCGCATCCAACTGCACATGCTCATCTGGCGTCCTCACTACACGCAAGAGTTCCCGCTTGGGCTTACTCTCGCGGCAAGCCACGCATGTTCGCATAGGAATATGTTTTACGCGTTTCGGTTGCGCTTTCACCATATCCCCTGTCCTTTCCTGTGTTAATCGTCGTAGTCATCCGGCGCATGATAGCGCCCACGACCATGAGAACTGTTACCGCCACCACCACCGCCACCACGCTTCCTCGCATTGCTACTACCACCGCGCTCACCGCCACCGCCACCACCGCTATTACCACCACGTTCGCGGTCTCGCCGCCCGCTTCCACCCGTATGTGCATTTCCATTCGCCGGGTACGAGCCATTCGCCGGGTGCTCCTCAGGCGACTCTTCGAACGTCTCACCTTCGGCTGGCCGCGTCACATCCACCCGCCAGCCAGTCAGCTTGGCCGCCAGACGAGCATTTTGACCGTCTTTCCCGATCGCCAGGGAAAGTTGCTTCTCAAGCACTGTAACCTGAGCTGTATGATCGGTATCGCGCAGCACCACCTTGAGTGGCTTTACCGGACTTAAAGCATTCGCCACAAAAGTCGCCTGATCTGGACTCCACTGGATAATATCAATCTTCTCTTCATTTAACTCGTGTACAATATTATTGATGCGCGAACCACGCACACCCACGCACGAACCGATCGGGTCTAAACCCTCCTGGCGAGCCACCACCGCCACTTTTGAACGGCTTCCTGGCTCACGAGCAATCGCTTTAATCTCTACAGTCCCCTCGTATATCTCGGGAACCTCCGACTCAAACAAACGCCGCACAAGGTCGCGGTGCGTACGCGACACAAGAATCTGGAGCATACGTCCCTGCGTACGCCTGACATCGTACACAAAAACCCGGAGACGCTGGCCCGCCCGATAACGCTCGGTCGCCACCTCTTCACCCACAGGCATCAAACCCTCAACGCGCTCGGCCTTATCAAAATCGAGTAACCAGCCACGCGCAGGATCACGCCGGGTAAGTGTACCCAGGCGAATCTCACCAACCCAATCTTTTAACTGCTCGTGCAGATGCTCATGCTCGGCTTCGCGTATACGCTGAAGAATCACCTGTTTAGCGGTCTGTGCGGGGATGCGATCAAAAATGAATGAAGAATCCACGTCCATTGTTTGTCCGAGCGCCGCATGTGGGTCGATCCGTTGCGCTTCCGCCAACGAAATCTCATCGTTTGGATCATTTACCTGAGCCACAACATGCTTTTCTGCCCATACACGCACTTCGCCGTTTCTGTCCACATCGATGCGAATGTTTTCTCCACCGCCAAAACTTTTGCGGTAGGCCGAGAGCAAAGCGTTAGCTACAGTTTCCATTACCACTTCGCGGGGTAGCCCTTTCTCGGCAGTTAACTGCGCAATGGCAGCTTGAAATTCGCTCCTCATATGCCTTTCTCCTCCCGCTTATCGCCCGGTAACAATTCCATAATTTTTTAGAGAACTCGGCCAACCTTTCTTCTTCGCTCATCAGCATAGGTTGACCATACGTCAGAAAAAGGGTTCAAGCACACAGAAAAGTGGGTGATGCCCACTTTTCTCTTGAAAATCTTTTCTCTGTTCCGTGCGAATTATATCATACTCTCCTGATGAAAACAACCACAACTAGGTATCTGCCCGCTTGCTTCTCTGATTTTTCAGAGCTATTTTATTTTTTCTCGGCTCTTGCTTTCATTCCTAAAAAATGTTATGCTCTAATGTAGAGCATTAGATATGCAATCTTTCTATGAATAAGTATATAATAAAACCAGATAGTCTTGGGGTGGCGCAGCGCGATGGAAATGCCTCTGGAGGCCCTCAACTGGCAGAAACTGCTGGGAAAACTTATAGAAAAACCGTCAGTATGCGGTCGTCTCGCCGTGTCTGCACACGTCAGACCAGTTACACTCCAACGTTGGGCCAGAAATATCTCCCAGCCCCGCAAAGCAAATCTACAGACCTTGCTCAATGCCCTGGCAGAGTTTCCTCAGGAAGAAGCCCTGGCTTTTATGCAGGCACTCCAACATGCTTTTCCTGCGCTCCGCCCCCAACAGAACCTCGCTTCCCTGCGGATACAGCACGACCTCCCACCGGATTTCTATGGTCGCCTCTTTGCCGCTTTAACTCTGACTCCACAGCCGATGTGCCGCCAAAAGATCCAGGAACTTGTTCTCTACCAGGCCCTCCACGACCTCGACTCCGAGCACACGGGCATCACTATGAACCTGGTCTGCTGCATGCCTCCACGGCTCACACACAGCAATAAGGTCCGCAGCTTGCGCGAAATCAGTGGTCTGGGAACCTTCCCCTGGCAGATCGATCCCGCGCAAAGCACGATGTTCCTGGGAGCCGAATCGCTGATCGGCTACGTCGTCATGCAACAACGTCCACTGGTCATCAATAGCAAACAGGAGAGAACTTTTTTTCCCGCCAACTGGACCAAGCACGAATGCAGCGTGGCCGCCTTCCCCATTTTACACCAGGCTAGAATCGCAGGCGGCTTCCTCGTCTCTAGTTGCCAGGAAAACTTTTTTGCCCCCGAACTCGTGGCTCTTCTGGAACGCTACTCTTTTGCCGCCTCACTCATCTTCGAACCACACGAGTTCTACGCGCAAGAAACCATAGAACTGGGAATAATGCCCTCAGAGCAGATACAAATACCGTATTTCCATGAATTTAACCGGCGCACTTCGCAAAAATTTGCCGACGCACTCACAAGCGAGCAACCTATCACGCTCGGAGAAGCGCGACAACACGTCTGGCAAGACCTCGAAGACGAGCTGCTCTCAGCCATCTTATAGACCCCAAAATCTTGCAGGGCTATTCAAAAGTCATCAGAAGCAGGAGTGTACAGGGCGGCAGCCCTTTGCCGGCACCTTGTCTGGGAACAGGGAAGAGGGGTGTCCCCGAAAAACCTCTTTTTCCTCTTTTGCCCGACGCCACAGGCGGCAGGGTGGACTTTTGAATAGCCCTGTGAAATCTTGAGAAAAGGATTGCCTCCAGGCAAGAAAAATGGTATACTAAAAAAACTGGAGTATTGTAGATAGGGCGGATACTGGTACCCTCGTTCTCAACCTACACATTTCCGCACAGTGGACTTTACCGGTCAGCAAAAAGAAAAGTTGAACAAAATGCAGCCACCAACTACCTGGCAAGCTTTCTTAAAACAACACATCGCCGACCCACACAACAGAGAACGCCTCGCTGTGGCACTCCACATCCGACCCATTACCCTCCAGCGCTGGGCAGATGGCATCTCCCGACCACGCCTGGACAATCTGCGCTCCCTGCCAAAATTACTCCCGCCCGCTGCCTATCCTCTGTTTATGCACCTGCTAATCCTGGATTTCCCCGAGCTTCTTGAGGATCACCCATCGATTAATTCCTTTACTGAACAGCTACCAGGCGAATTTTACGCCCGTCTCCTCAGCAATCTCGCGCTGATGCCGCTCCCAATGGGCCGCCAGTCCACCCAGGATCTCCTTTTGCAACAGGCCCTCGGACACCTCGACGCCGAACGCCTCGGCCTCTCAATCAGCCTGGCTGCTTTCGTCCCACCTCGCGCAGGACGCAAGGGACGCAGTCTGCGCGAGATCGGCGGTCTGGCAACTCCACCCTGGCCACGCGATCTGGGCAACCGACTACTGCTCCTGGGCGCAGAATCGCTGGTCGGCTACGCGATCCGCCAGGGACATTTCTATGTTCTTAATACCCGCGATGAGATAACTTTTTGTCCCGCCCATTGGACCGAACACGAGCGCAGCGCGGCAGCCTTTCCCATCCTGCTCCACGGCAATATCGCAGGCGGGATGATTGTATCCAGCGTCCAAGAATATTTTTTTACTCCCCAACGCCTCAAAGTGATCGAGGCGTATTCCCACATGAGCGCCTGTCTCTTTGAACCACACGAAGCCTTCGCACCAGAGACCATAGACCTGACTATTATGCCGACCTATAAACTGCAACTCCCCTATTTCGCCGGCTACAACCGCCGCACCTCACAAAAATTTATAGAGGTCGGAACAACCAATGTGCAGGTAAGCCTACAAGAGATCCGACAGTTGGTCTGGCAGGATCTCGAGGATGTGGTGCTCCAGGTCTTCCTCGCCGAGAAAATCACCGATACATTCTAATCCCCCTTTCCCTCGACTGGTGCTTGCCTTTTTACTCTTTTTATAGAATTTAAGCGGCCCGTCGACCTCACTATCAATCATTAAATGGTCGGGCGCGTCGGTAAGAAAGAAAAGACCCTTTGAGAAACTCCTGGCTCACACGCTACCCCGGTCGGAGAATGATATACTAAAGGCGTGAGTTGCGCACGACCACGCACATGCAAAGCGTTTATAGAAAGGCAGTATCCATCTATGGCCCTCTCTTATCTGTCCGAGGACGAACAGACATTAATCAACACCATTCACGAGATTGCTCTGGAACGCGTGGCTCCACGCGCAGCTGCAATCGATCGCACGGGCGAGTATCCCTGGGATATGCAAAAACTACTGGCCGAACAAGATATCCTGGCCATGCCCTTCTCCGAGGAATACGGCGGCCTGGGTTCAAGCGAACTGGCCGTAACGATGGCCGTCGAGGAATTGTCCCGCCATTGCGCCACCACTGGTCTGATCCTGGCCGTACAACAGTTGGGCGCAATGCCCATTATGCTCGCCGGTACTCAGGCCCAGAAACAGAAATATCTTCCCCCACTCGCCAGCGGCACATGGCTCGCCGCCTACGGTCTGACCGAATCTGGCTCCGGCTCCGACGCCGCTGCGATGCAGACCTTTGCAGTGCGCAAAGGCGATACCTATATTCTCAATGGCTCTAAACGCTTTATCACCAACGGCGGCCTCGCACAGGTCAATTCTATCTTCGCCCTGACTAACCCCGATGCCGGCACACGCGGCATCAGTGGCTTTATTGTCGAAAAAGATTTTCCCGGTTTCTCCGTCGGACGCATCGAGGATAAAATGGGCATCAAAGGCTCGCAAACCGCCGAACTGATCTTTAACGATTGCGTGGTTCCCGCCGCAAACTTGCTCGGACGCGAAGGCGAGGGCTTTAAAATCGCGATGATGACCCTCGATCGTACGCGCATCGGCATCGGCGCTCAAGCACTAGGCATCGCTCAGGGCGCTCTCGACCTGGCAGTCAACTACTCTAAAGAACGGGTCCAGTTTAAAAAACCTATCGCCGCTAACCAGGGTATCCAATTCATGCTCGCCGATATGGCCACCCACGTCGAGGCCTCACGCCTGCTCGTCTATCAGGCCGCCGCGATGCTCGACCACGGCGCAACTGACTTCGGTCGCTACTCCTCAATGGCTAAATTGTTTGCCTCAGATACCGCTATCTCTGTTACAAATGATGCCATTCAGATCCTGGGCGGCTATGGATATATGAAGGACTATCCCGCCGAACGCCTGATGCGCGATGCCAAAATCACTCAGATCTACGAAGGCACAAATCAAATCCAACGTATGCTTATCGCTCGTAGCCTGCTCGGCAGCAACTATTAACCAGCATCTCTCGCCGAAAGTAAGCTTCTGTACCATTCGCTTATGCTTACTCGTAAAAAGAGTATCCGGCTTTTCCCTGGCTTGCTTCCCTGAACGGGTGAAAAATTTGTAACTCTGCTGCAACTGGCGTCTTATTCTATACTGAGATGTAGCCGAGCGTTGCACCTGAGCGACGCTTTTGCTCATCAACTCTCACACTCGCCATCACCCTTCTAGGTCTATAGATCGTCTGACTCAGGAGACTACCTGAGCGCAAAGGCAACTCTATAGTGCTCTGTCAAGCTTAGGTTGACAGCACTAGGGATGCAAGGGGGGCAACCCCTTAACTGGTGTCTGGGGCTGCATCACAGGAAGCTTGACAGAGCAGCAGGCGCAGCTTAGGCGGGATTGTTAAGGGCAGCAACCCTTAAACGGCACCCTGTCTGGGGACAGGTAATCTGGGGTGTCCCCAACAGGGAATGCAGAAGGATACCCCTTGCCAAAACCCTTCTTTGGGGACAAAAAGACTTTTGTGAAGTCCTGACTGCTTAATAGGCAAGGGACGAGTAGAGTAGACTGGATGATATACTATCTGGCAGTACATGCAAAAGGATATTCAACTATGCGTGACATCACTATTTTCAGCGGGCTGGCTCACCAGGAACTGGCTCAGGAGGTTTGCGAATGTCTGAATGTCCCTCTGTGTGGGGTAACGGTTCGCCATTTCAGCAACGACTGTCTCTATGTACAGTTGAATGCTAACTGCCGCGAAAGCGATGTCTTTATTATGCAACCCCTGGTTCCACCCGTCCAAGAAAATCTTATGCAACTGCTTTTTATGCTCGATGCCGCCCGTGGCGCATCAGCAGCGCGTACTACAGCCGTAATTCCCTACTACTCCTACGCCCGCTCGGACAAGAAAGACGCTCCACGCATCTCGATCGCCGGACGCCTGACCGCCGATCTCCTGGTCACCGCCGGGGCCAACCGCGTCCTGACTATGACTCTCCATGCCGCTCAGGTCCACGGCTTTTTTAGCGTACCAACCGATCACCTCAATGCTCTGGCAGTCCTGGCCAGACATTTTCGCGAGTACGATCTCAGCAATACTATCGTGCTTTCACCCGATCTCGGCAATGCTAAATCAGCTTCACACTTCGCTCGCCTGCTCAATGTCTCAATGGCGGCAGGCCGCAAGCAGCGGGTAGCAGACGACCGCGTAGTCATCGATACGATAGTCGGCAATGTCGAGGGGAAAGATGTGATTATCATCGATGATGAAATCGCCAATGGAGGAACTATTGTGGAGATTCTCGCACGCCTGCGCGAACGCCAGGTGAGGCGCATCTCGATCGCCTGCACTCACGGCCTGTTTAGCGGACCAGCCATCGAGCGGCTCCGTACACAAGCGGATATCACTGAGATCATTACGACTAATACCGTCCCCATTCCACCAGAAAAACAGCTCCCCAATATGACCATTCTCTCCATCGCCCCACTGCTCGCCGAAGCTATCCGCCGCATCCACGTCGGCGAGTCGGTCAGCAGTCTCTTCGAGAATACCTATTGAATAAGGCACGCTGGCACAGACCCATCCCACCAGAACCCAAACCATGCAGCCGTAGTACCTCTCTAGCTACGCCTTTCTGCATCTCTATAGAAAGAAGTACCTGTGGCCAATAACGCTAAAATAGGCTAGAAGCGCAAAGATTTGAGATCACCTTCATCTCAGGTTTTTTGCTAAAGGGCCTGTTTTAAAGCTATTGGCCATAGATATTAGAGAGCATAAGAAGAGAGTGGAAAACGGGTCTTACTCTCTCTCTGCTAGCAATGTACTCTGCTACAGCAGAGAATACAATGCCAGATACCGGCCAGATACCGGCCAGATACCGGCCAGTCTTCAGGTACAAGCATCAATTACATCTTTTATCTCGCTGTAAATTCTGTTGCTCGCCCTTTTCTTCTCTGGCCTTCAGGATCGCCAGCAGTGCGTGCAGACGCTCATGGACCTCGTTGGTTTTGATATGCTGCGGACCATAGATACGCTCGTAGATCGCACAGGCACGCTGATAGAGCGCCACGGCCTCTTCAACTCGCCCTTCCTCCTCACACAGTTCAGCCAGATGCACAGCGGTCCCCGCTATTCCAGGGTTCCACGACTCCAGGTGGCGCTCGCCGAGGTTCATGGCCTGCTCGTACAAGGACCTGGCAAGGTCAAATTTACGCTGTCTGTGCGCGATACTGGCCAGACTATTCAGTGGGAATATCAGGTCTGGATGGTCCGTATTCTCCTGAGTCTGTTGCCAGATATCTAACGCCTGCTGGTAGAGCTGTTGAGCTTCCAGGTCCTTCTCTTGCAAACGGTACACTTCGCCCAGTTCACTCAAGAGCAAGGTCAGTTTTGGGTGCTGCTTGCCAAAGTGCTGCTCACAAACCTGCTTTGCACGCTGTAACAGGCGCTCCGCCTCTTGTAGATCGCCTCGTTCTCTCTGCAATGCCCCCAGTTCGATCAGCGGCGCGATCAAATCAGAATGCTCGGCTCCTAAGGTTTGTTCCCCCAGCTTGAGCACGCGCTGTAAGCAATGTTCTGCCTCCGCATATCTTCCCTGATCGCGGTAGATGCCTCCCAACGCCGCCAGTGGGAAAATCAACTGCGCATGTTCTGCGCCTAGCGCCTGCTCCCTAAGGTCGAGCGCGTGCTGCAAAACCTGCTCGGCCTTCACGTACACTCCCTGTACCCGGTACACTTTGCCCAGAGAGACAAGTGCATAGGCCAATTGCAGGTGCTCTGGCCCGAAGATCTGCTCCCAGATCTGCAACGCCTGTCCATGCAGCGTTTCGGCATCCCTGTACTTTCCGCGCATCAGCGCCAGGCCGCCAAGAATAGTCAATGTGTTGGCTACCTGGGGATGCCTATGCCCAAACGCTCGCTCGCGAATTTCGAGCGCGTGCAATGCAAATTGCTGTGCTTTTTCATATTTCCCCTCTTCGTAGTAGACTACGGCCAGATTTGAGAAAGAGTGGGCGATCTGCGGATGTTCAGAACCCAAACTCTTCTCCCAGATCTGCAACGCTTTCTGGTACGCTTCTTCCGCTTCATGGTACCTTCCCTGAAACAGACAGGCATTTCCAAGTCCGTTGAGTAAAGCAGCCAGCACCGGCTGATCTGACATGACGCTTTGCATCTGCACACTTACGGCATTTAAGAATAGACCCTCTGCCTCGCCATATCTTCCCTGGTCGATGAAGAGGTTGCCTAAAGAGGTCCATATCTTCATGATCAAGGCGTGAAGCTGTTGACCATCGCCAACTTTCGCTACTTGCTGACCCAGGTGCAACGCCTTCTGAAGGTTCATCTCCGCCTCAGCATATTTTCCTTGAAGCCGCGCAAGCGTCCCCAGATGATAGTACATACGCACAACCTCAGAACGCTCAGGTGGCACAATCTGCTCTCTGATACACAACCCTTGCTTAAAGAGTGGCCGCGCCTGTTCGTAGAGCGCGTGCTCCTGAAGATAGATGCCGACACGTTCGAGCAGATCAGGCGCTTCAGGGATCAGGATAGTATACTGGCGAATTAATGTATCACACGCCTGCGCCTGTTCTAGAAGCTTGAGGCACTGCGGCCACGTCGCTATCGACTCTTTGGGATCAGCCGGAAAAGCCATATTTACCACGCGCACCACGCGCTCCGCCCATTGACGCTGAACTTCTGGTTCCAGCATATCTTTCTGCACGACCTGCACTA
The DNA here is from genome assembly GCA_034437695.1 of Ktedonobacteraceae bacterium. GTDB lineage: Bacteria > Chloroflexota > Ktedonobacteria > Ktedonobacterales > Ktedonobacteraceae > Paraktedonobacter. Next base: position 18,208 of record DAOTTJ010000284.1, on the reverse strand, counting down.
GCCGATGTAGACTAAGCGTGCGGTCTTCTGCCAGGCGCTTCACCAGGGAAAAGGTCAGCAAATTCTCAAGGAGTTGATTGAATGTGAAGAGATCGGCGGCTGCACTTTGCAAAAGAGGCGGCCAGTAAGACGCTCCAGCTCTGAGCAGCTCTTCGGGAATGTGGTCCGGCGCAAGAAAGGCGCAGAGACGCAGAAGTTCGGCGGCCGCCGGATTGGTCTGCTCAACTTTCTGAAAGGAAAGCAACCACGTCGCCGCTACTGCGTCCGGGTAGTGCGTGACCTGAATCCCTCGCTTGGCAAGCAGGGCGTGACGATGGTCTTGATAGAGTTGTAGATAGGTTGTAAAGCTACATCGCGTCTCTTCGATATATGCTCCCGCCTGGTCGAGCGCCAGCGGAAAATGATCGAGCGCGACGACGATATTTCCAGCTTCATTGACCTCTTCGTCAGAAGCGTTGACGAAACGCTGCGACCTTTTGAGCAGGAGGTACGTCCCCTCGATAAGACCCATCTTTTCGACTTCAATCGAGGCTGCGAGCGCCCCTACAGCACCGGCTCGCGTCGTCAGCAAAACACTTCCGTTGCCAGCCTGCGGCAGATAGTCCTGGATCAATGTAATCTCATCAGCGTTGTCAAAGATCAGCAACCAGCGCTGCTGACAGTCCTCCAACCAGCGCTTGATAGCTGCGACTAGTTTGCGCTGGTTGGCTTCGGCTCTGGCGGAAAATTCGGGCAACAATTCCGCAAGCATCACAAAGCTGGTCATAATTGCCTCTTCGCTGGCCGCATTGACCCAGAATGTATGTATATAGCGCCCCTGCTCACGGGCACGATAGGCATATTCAAGCGCCACCTGCGTCTTACCAATCCCTCCCAATCCCTTGATCGCCTGCGGCTGAGTCAACGCAGCACGGTGGAAGGTCTGCAATCCGTCCTGCCTCTCTAGCGAGAAATAGTGCTCAAGCTGGACCAGCAGTTCATCGCGTCCGGTAAAGTGCAAATTACGCGCATAGGGAACATACCAGAGTGCAACCACGCTCTTCTGCTCGTCAGATTCCTGCGGATCAGCCGTTTGAAAGAGTTCCTCAAAATCCAGCTGCAAGGTGCGACACAGCGCTTCTCTATAGACAAATTGCGGAAGACCCTGATCCTGCTCCCAACGCCTGACACTGCGCACCGATGCACCTATGGCCGCCGCGACGGCCTCCTGCGAAAGCGATAGACGCCGTCGCGCCTGCAATAAGCGATATCCAATCTTATCTGGCATTTTGCTTTCCCTTTTACATACAATGGAACTATTCTTTTTTGCTAATTTCCACTCTTTAAATATATTCTGTCCGGTAGTTGACCGCTATCTGACCCCAAACTGACCCTATACAGTCCTCCACTATTGAACGACAAAAGTCGGCCTTATGCCAAATGTCACGCCGCATGCCAGGCTTCATCAGAATACTCCTCTGTTTCATTCTACGCTTAGAACTCCAAGAAACTCACACATGCGGTATGCTTTTGTTGCACAACAAGCACGCCGCCAAGACTACCCCTGGCGTGGTAGTGTAAAATGGGAGAATGGCGCAGTTACACCAGGGCTATACATACAATCAAAGAGGGAGATCGGCATGATTCGTGTCCTGCTCGCAGAAGATCAAGCAATGGTACGAGGCGCGTTAGCGGCGTTACTTACCTTAGAAGGCGATATTGAAATCGTCGCAGAGGTTGGACGCGGCGACGAAGTTGTGCTCGCAGCACTCGACAGCAAACCCGATGTCGCGCTACTGGATATCGAGATGCCCGGCGGCGACGGGATCACAGCGGCAGCGGCTCTCCACGCTCAACTGCCGCTGTGCCGCATTCTCATTCTGACTACCTTTGGTCGCCCCGGCTATCTGCGCCAGGCGATGGCCAGCGGCAGCGTCGGTTTCCTGTTAAAAGACTCGCCCGCAACCCAACTGGCAGCCGCTATTCGCCGCGTGATCGCGGGCGAACGGGTCGTAGATCCAATCCTGGCGATGGCCGCGCTCAGCGATGGCAATAATCCACTTACTGAGCGCGAACGCACGGTCCTGGCTTCCGCTAGCCACGGCGCGAGTATCGCCGAGATCGCGCTCTCACTCTCGCTCTCCGAAGGGACTGTACGCAATTATCTCTCGATAGCAATGCAAAAGGTCGGCGCTCATAACCGCATCGAAGCCGCGCACATCGCTCGCGAGAAGGGCTGGCTCTAACTGGCTAGCAAGGCCCCCAACTATAGTGTATAATGCCCACATAGACACGCCTTTTCTGTGCTCCAGACCTCTCAAGCTCCCGCCCTACTACACGCCTTCTTCAGGCTCAACGGGATACAGTCGAGTGGCAGAGAAAAAGAAGGATAACAAGAATGCAGAATGAGATTATTTCACGCATGCGGCCGGTGCGCTGGGGAGTGCTTAGTGTAGCAGATATCGCCGTGAAACGCTTCATCCCCGGTTTGCTGGCGAGTCCGAGCGAAAGCCTGGTCGCCGTGGCCAGCCGCCATGTACAGCACGCCCGCGAGCTACTTGCACAAGAAACCAGCCTGAGATTCTACGACAGCTACGAGAGCCTGATCGCTGACCCCACTATCGAGGTTATCTATAATCCGCTCCCCAATGGCCTGCACGCCGAATGGACAATCAAAGCTCTCATGGCAGGCAAGCACGTCTTATGCGAGAAACCCCTGGCCGTGACCGCCGAAGAGGGCGCACGCATGATCGAAATCTCCCGCCAACAAGGCAAACTACTGATGGAAGCGTTTATGTACCGCTTTCATCCCCAGACCATCTGGGCGCTCGAACAGATCAAATCCGGTCGCCTGGGCAAGATCAAGCTGGTCCGCGCCTCTTTCTCATTTAACATTTTCTCACCACCACGCCCTAATGATACTCGCCTGCAACCACAGCTAGCAGGCGGCTCACTCATGGATATCGGCTGCTATCCGGTCAATTTCTGCCGCGCAGTCTATGGACGCCCCCCCGTGGCTGTAGCCGCCCGCGCCTATACACCCTCGCCCGATGCAGTTGAGCAGACCACAACCGCCGTGCTGGACTTCGGCGACGGTTGCTTTGGCCTGGTCGACTGTAGCTTCGCCTTACCACCCCATCAGTTCGCCGAAGTTGTCGGCGAACTGGGCCGCCTGACCATCGCTACCCCTTTCGCAACCGGCATACACGAAACCGGCGTCGTTCTCACTCTGGAAGGACAAACCATCCACCAGAAGATTACTTCCTTCGACGCCTATCGCCTGGAGGCCGAACATATGGGCATCTGCATTCGCTCCGGGATGACTCCAAGCTTGAGTCTCGACGAAACTCTGGAAAATCTGGCAACGATGGAGGCCATCTACCAATCAGCCGGCTATAAGTGGCCAATGGTCTGATCGCAGAGATGTGGACCAGGGGAGCGCAAAAGCGGGATTTTAAGAACAACAGTCTTTGAGCAGCGTGTACCCGCCTCTCCTGACGGGCAAGTGGGCAAAGCAGTTTTGTTACATTCTGAGATGCGGGTCTGATTGTCTTGTGTAAGAAAGTCGCAATTCTTATACTTACTTATAGGTAAGGAAATCTCTCCTGCATGGTTTTGACAAACGAGGTGCTTCTACATGACAATCGTGGCTCGATCACAGCATCCCTTCTTTTCAACGCTTCCAGGCCGCTACTACTACGATCCTGACATCTATCAACAAGAGTTAGAGCATATCTTCTCTGCGATGTGGGTCTGCGTGGGGCGGACAGAAAATCTGCCCGAGGCGGGTATGTATCGGCTGGTGACTGTTGGCGCAGAGAGTGTAATCGTCGTCCGTGGACAGAACGGCGAGTTACTCGCGTTTCTCAATGTCTGTCGACACCGCGGCGCACAGATCTGCACCGCCACCAGCGGTCAGGTCAAAGGGTCCTTTCAGTGCCGCTACCACGCCTGGACCTATGGGCTGGATGGCTCACTGCTCGGTGCGCCCAATATACTCAACACCGAAACGTTTGACCGCTCGACCTATGGACTGCAAGCAGTCGCGCTGGCAACCTGGGAAGGGCTGATCTGGCTCAATCTCTCAGCACAGCCTGGTCAACTTCAAGCGCAGATTCAATCCCCTCTGCTCGCACGCTTTGGCAGCCTGGAACCCTTCCAGCGCTACCACATGGGCGCACTCACCGTCGGCAAATCGCTCGCCTATACAGTCCACGCCAACTGGAAGATTGTCATGGAGAACTTTCTGGAATGCTACCATTGTGGACCAATGCACCCGGAATTTTGCGCCCTCTTACCAGCCTTCAAAACCGGTCAAACATATATAGGCGATGAAGCTGCCAGCCTGGCCGAAGGCGTCGATGCCTTTAGTCAGAGCGGCCGGGCCAGTCGCCCACCGCTGCCCCATCTGACCGCCGCAGAGATGCGCAGCTACTACGGGATCAGTCTGTGGCCCAATGTGCTCCTCAATTTCGTTCCCGACCATGTGATCATGCACACCATCTCTCCCACGGGACCAACCAGTTGCCAGGTCGTTTGCGATTGGCTCTTTGACGCCGATGAAAGAGCAAAAGTCGATTTCGATCCCTCAGACGCGGTAGAGATTTTTGATCTGGTCAATCGCCAGGACTGGGAGGTCTGCGAGCTGACTCAGGCCGGGATGCCCTCGCGTGCCTTTGCCTCCGGCGGTCTCTATGTCCCCGCCGAAGCTCACATCCACGAGTTTGTCGACTTTATTCTTGAACGCCTGCCCTGATCCCCATCTATAGACATGAAGGTAGCAGAGAGTGCCTCTCTGTATTCCTGTTATGCATGTTTTGCCGGAGGTAAAACATGCATAACAAAAGAAAAAGGTTGTTGGGGATACCCCAGATTACCTGTCCAGGGGATAGGGTGCTAGCAAAGGGCTGCCGCACTCTGCACTCCCGCTTCACTTCATGTCTAGCGCACGCCGAGGAGCAGGTCTACGGTCAGTTGGTCCAACTTCTCGTATTTGAAGCCACGCAAAGCTAGCTGCGCGGGCGCAAAATCGATCCCCTTGAGCGTGGCCGCAGCTTCTTTGCTGTAGCCACCGCTGAAGAGGGCGGCGTGCTCAACATTTCCGCTGTTAATCTCTGCGAGCAGCGCCTGAATCTCGCTATCGGCATGGAAGCGCCGGGCCTTCTCCCTGAGAATATTGTACGAACGCATACAGCCCGCCGCGAAGTCCCACACGCCCTGCTCATCTTCGGTGCGATAGGCATGCGCATCAAAGTGGCGCGGACCTTGATAGCCCTGATCCTCCAGCAGCTTGACCAGAAAGAACATGCTCTTAATATTTTCGCTGGCAAAACGCAGATCCTGGTCGTAGCGCGGCCCCTTCTGGTCGTTGAGGTCGATGTGGAAGAGTTTCCCGGCCTCTAAGGCCTGAGCTACCCCGTGGACAAAGTTAAGACCCAGCATATGCTCGTGCGCAACCTCAGGATTTAATCCAATCATCTCTGGATGATCGAGTGTATAGATAAACGCCAACATATGCCCGATAGTGGGAAAATACGTATCGGAGCGCGGCTCGTTAGGCTTGGGTTCCAGTGCAAAACGCAGCTTATACCCGTTGTCAAGCGCATAGTTGCTCAGAAAGTTGATCGCCTCGCGCATACGTTTGACTGCTTCCACAGGATCTTTGCTCGCCTCGCTGTCAACCCCTTCGCGTCCACCCCAGAAGACGTACGTCTCTGCACCCAGTTCAACCCCCAGATCGATAGACCTCATAGTCTTCTGGAGCGCAAAGGCCCGCACGCTCGGATCAACCGAAGTAAATGCCCCATCTTTGAAAACCGGGTGAGTGAAAAGATTGGTCGTCGCCATCGGCACAATCATACCGTAGTCGTTCAACGCCTGCTTGAACTCGCGCACGATCTCAGCACGTTGCGCATCGCTCGCGCCAAAAGGCACAAGATCGTTGTCGTGCAGATTAATGCCCCATGCTCCCAATTCAGAAAGTCTCTTCACACTCTGAACAGGCTTTAACTCCGGGCGCACAAAATCCCCAAAGGGATCGCGTCCACGATTAGCCACCGTCCAGAGGCCGAAACTGAACTTATCGGCTCGCGTAGGGGTATATTGATCGCTGGTCATTGCTTTGGTCAAAGTCATATTTTAATCGTCTCCTATGAAAAAGATCCGCATCAACAGACACCACTTCTCTGTAGTGCTGTCGCAAGAGCAATGGGAAAATTCTTCTGCCAGAAAAGCCAGGCAAATCTCCCTCTATGACTCTATCCTACAATTTTTCACCCACGGATTGCTAGTTTCTGCGCAACTGGTCTCTCCTCAAGCAATTCCCGTTCCACGAGCCTCGTGGCGTATCTGACGTGTATAAACCCACGACCACCAGAGAAAGATCAGGACCGCCACACCGAGTCCGTACATGACCGTGTCGATACCCAGCGTATCGCTGATCACTCCCGCAAAGAGCAATACCGGGATAGACCCAGCGTTGTAGAGCATAAACTGAAATGATAGCACGCGTGCACGTTCTTCTTCGGGCGCTTGCTCCTGCATGACTGTCTGAGCGGGGATATTGACCATATCCAGCGAGATGCCAATCACAAACGCCAGCGCACCCACCGTGAACAACGACCAGGGCTGCAAGAAGCTGACCTGGGCGGCAATGAACTGGCTGAGCGGCAAGAAAATCAGACTGGCAGCGGTCAGGAGAATTCCCAGCGTGATGAGAAACGATTTAGCCAGGTAACGCGTCAGCAACGGCATCACCATCCCTCCCAGCACCAGCCCAAAACCCGCTGGCGCAAACAGGAGCGTCAGATCGTCAACCGGCAGGTGCAGAATGCGCTGGACAAATACTCCCCCCAGTTCACCAATCACGAGCAGTAGAATACTGATCACCGAAACCTGGAGCAACGAGAGAATCAACCGTCGATTTTTACGAATAAGCTGCCAACTCCCCGCGATATCCCTCTGAACAATCCCCCACATCTCTTTCCCCGGCGAACGCGGCAACCTTTTCTCACGACTGACATTCGGCGACAATTTAGCCGACGGAATAGCCAGGATGAACAGTGTACACACGACATAGCTAACCACAATTACGGCGAAAAGCATGTCGTGCTGGTTAACCGTCGCACTGAAAAACCCCAGCGACAGCGTAAAAGGCGAAAAAAGACTTTCGACCACACGTCCTAACAGGAGAAAACCCACAGCCTGGGCAACGTTGAGCGTGATGTTAAACAGCGAAAGGGCAGGCACAAGGTTTTGTCTACCCACGAGCAAGGGGATAGACGACGCTTCAGCAGGCATAAAAAACTGCGTAATCATCGAAACCAGGAAGGTCAGGATAAAGATAGGAACAACGGTGTGAGGATTCCAGATCAGTGCAACAACTATGAGAAATGAAACTATTGCTCTCAACGCATTGCTCACCCACATCACCATACGTTTGTTCAAATAGTCGACGTAAACACCAGCAAGCAGGCTAAAAGGAACGGCGGGAAGAGTAAAAGAAATGATTGCGAGGCCGACCATAACGGTGGATTTGGTGACGGTAGCAACGGTAGTGATAACTCCGTAGTTAGCTGCATTAAAAGCTATCTGCGAGACAAGTTGTGCCAGCCACAACAACACAAACGCGCGATTTTTGAGTACATCCCAAAAGGAACCTGGAGGCTGGCTCATATCTGGTGGCGTTGATCCCTCAGACATTTGCTCGTCCTCTTTTTTTGTTGTTTCCATATCTTTGTGAGAGGCCCTTTACTAACAGTTGTAGTAGCCCCATCATACTACATGTCTGCACCAATGTATATTCTCATTTTGTACGATAGAGGCCTCCTGACCTGCATAAAACCCTGGCATCCGACCCCTTGCTCCGGGGTTTGACGAGAATGAAAAACGCGAAGCCGCTCGTCTACGCTCCCAATCCGCGTAAAGGCGAGCACACGCTAAAAGTTGACACACAGCGATCTTTCCCTCGCTTACCACAAAAAGAGATTCTTTACTGTTTTATTAGAGGTGAGTACTTACGCGTCAGGGGAGGCGAAGACACAAAGAGGAGCGGAAGAGTGAAGGAAGATATGCGAAACCACTTTGACCTATACTTACAGCAGGTAAGTCGCTCAGTCAGTCCACCGGGTTCTCGTCTCCTTTCTCCTCAAGTTTGTAGGCCTGGAGGTAGCGAACTCCTGACGCGTGGCGAGTGCATCTCCGACGCTCGCCATGCAACTTTTATACGGTAGTCTGGGCTGGCAACACTTTGATGATGGTCTTGTAGGCATTCATGCATCACAGATGGCTTTCCGTTCACACGGTAAGTCGATCTGCCCCGCCTCTCCCTCAGTGGATGGACCAGGCAGGAGAAGGGACACACGACATGTGTTGTGTGGCAATTATCGACGATTCTATGGTAGTGCGAAAGATTGTCGAGACGAGCATGAGCCGGGCCGGAATCAAGTGCGTGAGCTTCCGCGATGGTTATGAGGCTCTGCGAGCATTCCAGAGCGGGCAGGAACCTATCCCCGACCTCCTCTTTCTGGATATCAATCTTCCACGCATCGATGGGTACGACCTCTTAAAGCTATTTAAAAGCCACCGCCGCTTTGACCAGATGCATATCGTGATGCTCACTTCACGCGACGGAGTGCTCGATAAGGTCAAATGCCGCCTGGCTGGCGCTCGCGGCTACCTGGTCAAGCCGTTCCGCACCCAGGATCTACTCGGCACAGTCCTGGCACACCTCTCAACTATACCCACAGCTGAGGAGAGCGCATGCGTCAATCGTCCGTTTGTCCCAGAATCCGCCGTCGCCAACGGCTGGCCCAGCCATTTTATACACTAACAATCAGAAGACCGGTATAAGACATTTTTCAAGTCGCCAGAGAGCTTGTACTGAATGGTATAAGTTCTCTTTTTTGGCTGAACTATGCCTTCTGCTAACCACGCTCGCGGCTGGAAGAGAGAGGGAATGTCATACAAAGTTTTCCTACCTATACTTTGCATATAGATGGATTGAGCGGATGGGGCAAGGTTTGTGTGATGGATGTACCTGGATAAAAAGGAGTTGGCATGGCCAGTCTGCGTCGTTCTTTTGTACGTCGTTATCGACTGTTTGCACCGCGACCATTCCGACGTGGCCTGATTTTACTGGCCCTGTTGTTATTTTGCGATGGTATCGCGACTCTCTATCTGCCGCAGCTTCAGGCTGCGCTCTCGCTGAACGTACCAGCGAATAGTCAGATAACTACGCCCCTGGTTGCGTCGATGAATGATATGGCGGAACTGGCGGCGGATAATTTCACGCGTCCCAATCAGTCGCACTGGGGCAGCTCGCCAGACGGTCAAAACTGGCTGGCCGACTCGCAGACAACGCTGAGCTTCCCTATTGCCGAAGATAAAGGCATCATCAATGCAACTCCACGTTTTCTATGTGCTGTCCTCGGTCCAGTGGTCGCAGACTCAGAGGTGCGCTTTGATGCCTCGCTGAGCAACTACGCCCAATCCAGCCTGGGAGCAGTCCTGCGCTGGAATAGTCCCAACGATTTCTATAAAGTGACACTGGATCAGTCAACCCTCACGCTGACACGCATGATGGACGGCATGGAGGTCCCGCTCCATTCGATCCCTTTTCATGCACACGCCGGCTCTTCGTATACGTTTCTCTTTCGCGCAACCGGCTCGCAACTCTCCGCGATGGTATGGCCAACCGGGCAACCACCCCTGACCGACTGGCAGATCTCGTTCTCGGATAGCGCTTTGAGTGCTGGTCGCGGAGGTATCGGTGGCCTGGTTCAGACAACTGTGCAAGCCCAGATCAGCGATTTTAAGGAGGTTGCCTTATAATGTTTCCGAAAACGTCGCTTATCTCGTATCCAGGCGAAATGCCCGATATTAGCCACCATACAATCTCGCTACGTACCCAGCTACGCCTGAGCTATGAAACCTATGCCTGGCTGCGCTACGTCTGCTGGACAGGCCTGGTGCTGCTCGGCATCCTCCTCTTTCTCTTGCCCGGCGGCTTCCCACCCTCCGCCTTTGTGGAGCTGTGGCAGATGCTACCAGTGGTCGGGCGTCTCCTCGCTATGCACGGTTCCACTGCCCTGCTCTCGCTGGGCGCGTTGCTCGCTCAGGCGCTCACCTGGTTCATCTTGTGGGCGCTCTACCTGCTGACATTCCAGCGCTTTGCACGCTATACCTGGCGTCTCTATCGCTCACAAGCCTTCTTCGCCAGCGGCTGGCAACCATCGACCTCTCCAGGTGGCGACCACTGGAAGTCATCAACTAGTTCGTCAGACAATCTGGTCCATAGGATGCCTCCAGCCTCTCCACCGGCTCAGTCTCAACAGACCACCGGCACGATGACCCGCCCGACTTCACCCGAGGCTAGCTCACAAACACGTCAGTTCGCACAACCAAGTATGCCAGTCACGCGCACACGCACTGATGAGTTTGTGCTGAATTCCTCGCCAGGCAACTGGCCACACCTCAACTCGCCAATCAATACAGGCGTAGCCTGGGACGCTGGGATCTCACGCAAAGGCCGTCCCAATGAGGACAGTATCCTGACTATGCGCGGCACGTGCAACTTTGGCGAGCGTCTCCTGCCGTTTGAATTGCATATCATCGCCGATGGCATGGGCGGACATGCCCACGGCCGCCTGGCTAGCCATCTCGCGATTCGCGGCATGCTGGAAACGGTAGTCCCCGGTCTCGTAGCCTACAGCGCCGTCGAGGGCGAACAGGTGATCGATATCCTGATCGATGGCGTCCATTGGGCCAACCAGGTGATCTTCCAGTACGGTCAGGAGCACCATATCGACCTGGGAACAACAATTACCGCTGTGCTTCTGCTCGACGAAACCGCCTATATCATCAACGTCGGCGACAGCCGCACATACGTCTATCGCCCCGGCGCAGGCCTCACACAGATCACACGCGACCACTCGCTGGTCGCACGCCTGGTCGAAACCGGGGCCATCCAACCCGACGATGTCTATACCCATCCCGACCGCAATAAGGTCTATCGCGGCCTCGGCGATAAAATCGACGTGACCGTCGATTGGTTTGTCCTGCCCGTCCAGGTCGGCGATCTCTTCTTGCTCTGCTCCGATGGCCTCTGGGAAATGGTGCGCGACAGACATATGACTGAGATCTTGCAGACCTACGCCAGCGCACCCGCCCTGGCCAGCCATGCCCTGCTACGAGCCGCTCTCCAGGCCGGCGGAGTCGATAACGTCAGCCTGCTCGTTGCACGCGTTCAACCCTAATCATGGGTGTTTGTGAGCGACGAAACGCCACAGAGGACGGCAAGTCCTCTGACTGGGCTTTTATATGCAGGAAGGCGTGTGTCGGGCGCAGGTCTGCACCCGACACACGCCTTCCTGCACCTTCTTCTCTCTAAGGTGGGGCGGTTCCAACCAAGAGTCTAGGGATGGCTCATAAAAAGGGCAGGAAAGAATTCGCCAACAAAGCTTACACCACGGTCTGGTGAGCCGCGTCTGTCTTCTGCTTCTGTTCGCGCTTGACCTGGAGATACGTACTCCACCAGAGGAGAAAAGCCATCACAACCACCACCGCAGCAATACCAATAAATTTATAGAACGACGGCAGGAAAAGCGCAAATGCTCCCAACAACGCGGTCGCGCTATAGAGCACCAAGCACACCTGGCGCGTGCTCAGACCACCAAAGAGGAGGCGATAGTGCAGGTGCGTCCGTCGAGCCTGTAAGGGCAGCTCGTCGCGCTGCATTGGATGCTGACCCCGGCGAATACGGTTGAGCATCACCCAGGCAATATCCAGAATAGGAATCCCCAGGATTAAGAGCAACAGCGCAAACTTGGCTCCCCCAATCACCGCCAGCACCGCTAATCCAATGCCCAGAAACTGCGATCCACTATCCCCCATGATGATCCGCGCCGGGTTCCAGTTGTGCGGGAGAAAACCAGCCACCGCCCCCGTAAAGATAGCCGCCAGCATGGCAATTGTATATTGACCAAGCGTCCAGCTAATAATGGTGATAAATAGGCCCGCGATAGCCACAATCCCGGCCGCCAGTCCGTCCAGGCCATCGATGAAATTGACCGCGTTCATCATGCCCGTCATCCAAAACCACGTAAAGAGCACCGCAGGAATAGCTAGCAAGGAGATCACCGGCTGCGTAATGAAAAGCGTCAATTCCGGCTCCTGATACCAGGGTAACGTGGAACTATTGGTATTTGCGGTATGCGGCAACGGATTATGAATACCAAAGAAGAGGACACCATGAAAATTGTGCAAACCCGGCCCCATCAGGATCAACACCGCGACGGTCTGCGCAATCAGCTTGGGGATCGGCTTCAGACCTCGAATATCATCATAGACATGCACGATTACAATCAGTGTCGACGCAACAAGAAATAAAAGATAAATCACCAGCTCTTTAGGATAAGCATGCCCGAAAATGATCTCTGGCACTTCCTTCTGAGTCTGCAAAAAAGGCGCATAGAGCAAGAGCGAAGCAATAACAAAGGCAGCAAAAATTCCCAACCCCCCTATGCGCGGACGCGTGACTGTGTGAACTTTCCCCGCAACTGGCCTCTCAACCCAGCCAGCCCTCTGCGCCAGAGCAATTACCCCAAAGGTCAAAAGGTAGGTCAGCAGGAATGCAACGCCCCCCCCTAGTAATAAGACAAGGGCGCTGAGAGTGCTCGGCAAGAGTGCGAGTAATATTAGATGTGGCATATGTTTTCGATAGATCCTTTTGATTTGTGTCTATCAATCTCAGGTTTTGACTATTGTAACTCCTCGTAGCTAGCAATAGTAACGTTTGCGGGTAAATAGGCTATAGTTTACTCTCTATTTTACCCTCTATAAAGAACGCAATAACTCAGGTGTTTTACACGCAGAAATCTGATACAATAAGGAAAGTTTGACTCTACTTTTTCGACCTGACTGAGAAAGTAGCTCATAGTATGAGCATTGGACGTTTCTAGCAAATGTCTGCATATTCAGAAAGGCAGGTTACTCTCAGTGGTTCTTGTTCCCCCTACTTCCATTACTATATCAACGCCTGCTACTTCGGCCAACCTGGGACCAGGCTTTGATAGCCTGGGTTTAGCATTGCAGCTATACAATCGTTTCACTGTTGAAATAGGGGGGAGTGATCCGCGCACACCGCAGATTGAGGTGCAGGGAGAACTGGGCGCAGATCTCTCAACAGGCCCGGATAATCTCTTCTTTCGGGCAATGGCGCTCCTCTTTGAGCGCCGCAGGCTTCCTATGCCTGCGTTGAAAATTTGTATGACCATCAATATCCCTCCCGGCTGCGGGCTAGGAAGTAGCGCAACCGCAGTCGTCGGCGGCCTGATGGCAGCCAACGAGCTACTGCGCTTGCAAGACCCGGACCTGGCCTTCACGAAAGAAGAACTGCTCGCACCCGCCGTCGAAGCGGAAGCAGGCAATCATCCCGATAATGTCGCTCCCGCTCTGCTCGGCGGCCTGGTCGCGACAACTGTGGTAGAGGATGAAACTCGCGCAATCAAAATCCACTTTCCAGAAGCATTGAAGGCCGTCATCTTTACTCCATCGTTCCCGATGGATACAGTAGCTGGGCGCAAACTACTGCCCTCGGCATACCCTAAAGCCGATGTGACCTTTAATACCGGACGCGTCGCTCTTCTTCTGGCAGCTCTACAGACCGGCCACTATGAGGTCATCGGCGAGGCGATGCGCGACCGTCTCCACCAACCCTATCGCGAAACGCTCTTTCCCGCGATGCCCGCAATCATTGAGGCGGCTATATCGGCTGGCGCGTATGGAGCCAGCCTCTCCGGCGGAGGTTCGTCGCTGATCGCTCTCGCCAATACAAACTTTCATCCTATTCTGCAATCAATGCAGGATACCGCTCGTTCTTTAGGAGTAGAGGGACAGGGCATGATCCTTGCCGCCGATCAGCAAGGCGCACGGGTGATTACTCCACACAAACGTGTACGCAAAAGCAAAAACTACCACCAGGCACCCGGCTCGCTGGTCTAAACTTGTAGTTCATGCCATCTGTCCCTAACAGATACCAGATCCAGGGGAAGATCTCTTTACATAGGCAAACCCTCCCCTGGCCTTTACCCTGACAGTGGTTTGTGGGAGTAGAGTCGTATATACTTGAAAGGATAAATGGTCCATTATGGGGATTAATTCTGTAGATAGTGACAGTTCCAGGGCCTCTCAGCCGCCCACGAAGATCGACGATCTCGCAGCTCAGGAGGCGCTAGCCGCAATCTCCTTGCGCTGCGTCGAATGCGGCAATCTCTATCCCGGCTTTGAGCCAGTTGCACGCTATCGCTGCGCGTGCGACGGCGTCCTCGATGTCGAAACAACCTTTCATCTACCCGCACAACGCGCCGCACAGGTCGATGCCGCCTCTCTCACCGAAAGCGATGTTACCCCTCTGGCCGGGGCCGCCTGGCGTCAGCTTTTCGACGAACGCGCCTCAACTCCCCCTATCTGGCCACTGAGCACCAGCACTCTGCTCGCCGACCACAGCGGCGTCTGGCGCTATCGCGAGCTAATCTTGCCAGTCCCCGAAGCGGCGATTATCAGCCACCCCGAAGGCAATACCGGACTCTATCCCGTGGGTACAGAAAATTGTGACGAGATCCGCGTCGGCCATCGACGCATAGGCATGTTTGCCGGACTCGAACGCTTCTATCTAAAACACGAAGGCGAAAACCCCACCGGGAGCTTTAAAGACCGCGGTATGACGGTCGGGGTGACCGTGGCCCACCTGCGCGGGGCACGGGCGGTGGCCTGCGCTTCCACCGGCAATACTTCAGCCTCGCTGGCTTCCTATGCCTCACAGGCCGGGATGCAGGGCATAGTCTTCCTGCCCTCTGGACAAATCTCAGGTGGCAAACTGGCCCAATCCCTCGCCTATGGCGCTACTACTGTGCAGATCGCGGGCGACTTCGACGCTGCAATGAAACTGGTCGAAGAGGTCTGCAACGAACTCGGCATCTATCTGCTCAATTCACTCAATCCCTATCGCGTCGAAGGTCAGAAAGGCCTCGGTCTGGAGATCCTACAACAACTCGATTGGCAAGCCCCCGACTGGCTGGTCCTGCCCGCAGGCAATCTGGGCAATACGTCGGCTATCGGGAAGGCTTTCCGCCAAGCCCATCAGCTCGGACTCATCCACCACCTCCCACGCATCGCTTCTATCCAGGCCAGCGGCTCAAATCCTTTCTATCGCAGCTTCCAACAACAGTTCGCCCACCGCGAACGCGTCCAGGCCCACACTATCGCCAGCGCAATCAAAATCGGCGATCCCGTGAGCTACTCACGCGCCCGCCGCGTGATCGAGGAGAGCAATGGCATCGTGGAAGAGGTCACCGACGAGGAGATCCTGGCCGCCAAAACAGTTATCGACCGCTCCGGCATCGGCTGCGAACCCGCTTCCGCCGCCGCTCTCGCAGGCGCAAAAAAATTGGTCGCACGCGGCGTGATCCGCCACGACGAACGTGTAGTAGGCCTGCTCACCGGCCACCTGCTCAAAGACGGCCAGACAGGCATCCCTCAAGCCGTCACTACCCAGGCCCTACCCCCAACTCTGGCCGCAGTTAAACAGGTCCTTCAGAACCTGGGCTAACTGGCCGATAGAGTTAGATGAGGGAGGGCTATCTATGTAGCCAGGTGACCACCCCACCCTACTTTACAGATGAAGGTATATCTATAAGCATGGATTTTATTGATACGCTTGATACAATCCCAATCCCGACCGTCTCACGACAGAACACGGTCTCACTCACGACTAGACTCAGGCAGGCAATTATCTCTCAGTTGGCTGCCTGGGAGATCTATCCCATCCTGGCTGTTGCCTGCTTTTTGCATCTCTTTAAATTGACCACCAGCGAGTTTGACGCCGATCAGGCCGTGCTCTTGCGCCTGGCTCACGACGCGGTCACACATGGACTCTTTCCTGTCACCGGCAATATCTCTTCAATCAATCTGGCAAATCCTCCCGGCTATACGTTCTTGATTATGCCAATCACCCTCCTAACCCCCGATCCCCTGGCGGTCATAGTCTTTACCGCTCTCCTCAATACTCTGGCAGTCGTCCTCACCTATATCTTTGTCCGCCGCTACTACGGTCGCCTGGCCGGCTCTGTCGCAGCTCTGCTCTACGGCACAACCTTCTGGGATATCTTCTATGGCCGCTTTATCTGGCAACCAAACCTTATCCCCTTCTTTACTCTGATCCTGTTCTTTTTGTTCTTTCGCGGCGCAGTCGAGCGTAAATCTGGCTGGTTCATCTGGGCACTCCCTCTGCTCGGCTTTATATGCCAGCTCCACGCCATCGCTCTCTACCTGGCCTGCCCCTTTTGCTTGACTCTGGCCATCGCCTACCACACAGTGCGCAGACGCGACCTGGCACTGGGGATCTTTTTCCTTGCACTGATCTTTTCACCCTATCTGCTCTGGGAAACCCAGAGCCACTTCTCCGACATCTCTCTCTTGCTACACGCTTCAAGCTACCCTTCATCTATCGATAATCAGGTATTCCTGGTGTATATGAAATTTCTTACCTCCTATGTCGATTCTTCTACGTCATCATCGGTCCTGCTCTCCAACGTTTTAAGCTTCGTATACCCGGCAAGCATCCTGATGTACGCATTGACGCTGGCCGCTTTTCTGCTGGCCAGCGCTGGACTGCTCGGCTGGCCACAGATAGATCTTCTGCACACTTCGCGCTTCTCCACGCAAGTCGTGCCTCTCCAAACAGAGCAATCGCGCTCTATCTGGCAAGCGCTTCGACAGAGCTGGCAAAGACTCGCCGCTACACCACAACGCGCCAGCCTCCTGCTCTTGCTCTCCTGGCAGCTCTTCCCACTCCTACTCCTCTTGCACCATAGTATCGGCCTCCAACCACAATATCTCCTGATCCTGCTCCCTGGTCCATTCATTCTGCTCGGCCTGCTGATCAGCCAGCTAACAGTCTGGAGCCTGCACATCCCATATCCACAACCCCGCCTCCTGCTGAGCCTGCTCGTACCGGCCCTCTCTCTACTCCTGGTCGCCCTGCAATTCTGTGGCTCCCTCGCCTGGTTCATCAACGAAGCTCACGGCCAGCACATTAGAGGTCACATCTATACTACCTTCCAGGATGTCCAGCGAGCCGCCAATGCCGCCGACCAGTTGGCCCGGTCACACCATCTAGATCGTCTATACATATATACAGATCAATACACAGAAGATACCCTGAGCTACCTCTCCGCACAGATGCACACGCCCACGACAATCCTCAATTCTAGCAGTTGCCTGATCCTTCCCGCCACTACGCAGGGACCCGCCGTGCTGTTGCTGGGACCCGCCGAGACGCTCGACCAGGCTCTCCTGGCCCGCTTCACCTCCGCCCAACTGATCAGTGAACCACCACGCCTGGGCGGTCCACCCTTCAAGCTCTATATCCTCTATCCCTTGCCCACTACACCCGATAGCCAGGCTACCTTTACACAAACCCTTAGACTCAATACAAGCCGACCAGGCACGCTCGCCTGGAATAATCCCGATCACCCCGATCAGCCAACAACTCATCTCTTCGAGACCGTCTGGACTAATCTCAAAACGCTGCCTCCAACCACCAATACTCTGTATACCTACCATTTCGTCGCCCTCTACTCCGGTAACGGCACCAACGGCGAAACCGGCAAAGCAGACTGCGGCTTCACCAGCATAACACCCGGCGAACACATCTTCGTACCGTTTCGCCTGCCAGCAGACTCAACAGCCCTGCCCACACAACTCAGCATCAGCGGCTCCATCCTGACTACTATGCCCTACAGCCCATCCTACGGCCCTTTTACCCTGGAAACGTCCGAAACTAGCAAAGCAGTCCTGGCCCCCCTGCAAACTACCTCAGGCCACACCAGCCTGCTCATCCAAAACTAAATAAATTCGTCGCGCTTCTTTGCCGACCCGCCCCCTTTTTATAAACAGCCCTGGGATAGGGTGCAGGAGTGCAGTCCTCTGTACTCCTCTGCCTGGGGGTTCGGAGGCTGTGTCCCGTAGATATGAAGTGAAGCAGGAGTGCAAAGGGCGGTAGCCCTTTGCCAGCACCCTGTCTGGGGGACAGGTAATCTGGGGTGTCCCCAACAAACTTTTTCTCTTATTTTGCATGTTTTACCTCCGGCAAAACATGCAAATTAAGAGTGCAGAGAGCACCTCTCTGCTACGTTCATGCTTATTGCTCTTTCAATCTTCGATTCACAGC
>DAOTTJ010000283.1:0-10810 GCA_034437695.1 Ktedonobacteraceae bacterium | reverse complement strand
GATGAACCAGGTGGGCAATCGTTCTCGCTTCAGCACGAAAAGCTGCGCTCGCTTCTGGTTGGACTTCGACGTTGAGGACTTTGATGGCCGCCTGTGTTCCTAAATAGAGATGTTCTCCCAAGTACACGGTCGCAAACCCGCCGGTACCGACGAGACGTAGCAAACGGTAATGGCCAAAGGATTGTCCCAAAGGATTGGTCACGGCTTCTGCTCCTCAGAAAGACACATGTGTTCAGAAAGTCATCATGCATGAAAGGGTCGTTTGGCTTCAGATCTTTGTGAAAAATGATAGATGATATGGCGGCATCTGTTCGTCCCTTTCCATTGTAGGAACCTTTGATCACTCTGTCAAGCGACGAGAAAAACAGTTGCTCAAGCTGACGTGAGGGAATGCATTTCTGGCTTCCATTCAAAATTGCTGCAACGTTGCTACATGAGTTGCTACAAAATGCAATGAAAGAGCCTGTGAAGACGCTTCACAGGCTCTCTCATATGGTGGAGATGGGGGAGAGTTGAACTCCCCGTCCAAGCGGGCTGATCAAAAAATGTACTACAAGCTTATTCGATGTTTTGCTTTGCGTAACTCACTCCCACCGACAGGATTGTGCTACGCCGGTCCTCTGGTCTTAGCTGACGATTAGAGGGCGGTCCTCGTCAGAGCAGTCCACGTGTTTGTCGCTTCGATCCGGCCCCGCAGACTAAGGCCGGGAAAGCGTCGCATCACTGTTTATTAGGCAGCGAGAGCGAAGGCAGTTGCTGGTTTTTTGGCAACTATTTTTTTGTCGGTTGTTTAACGAGAGTGCATACCGACACCTCGGCTTGCAATTCCTCAACCTGCGCGTCTGTCGAAACCCGACATCCCCAGGCGCAGAGATAGATGATAACACACCCATCTTTAACGACTCCATCATAGCATATCTTCCCTCTTGATGCAAGTCCTTTGAAGCTCATCCACGATACTCCTTTTCTGGCTCATGAGATAAAAGAGTCAAATGATTTTACGGTAAATGTTGTTGACCATATAGTACTCTCCGTGGATGTGGTTTTATGGCTGCGATCTTTTGTATGCCATATGTATAGGTGTACTGATCAAACGTGGTGAGTGCGCCATTTTATCAGCGTTTGCTCAGGATGTGAGCAGATGCTCGATGACTTCAAGGATGGCCGCCACTTCAAATGGTTTGCTCATGTGTGCGTTACAGCCAACCGATGTTGCGCGTTCTTTGTCTGCCTGCGAGGCATGGGCGGTCAACGCGAGGATGGTGGTGTGGGTGAGCATGGGCATCTGGCGCATCTGCTCGACTACTTCCCAGCCGCTGAGTTCAGGTAGCGACATATCCATAAGTATGAGATCGGGCTGTATCTGTTGAGCCTGGGCAATGGCTTCGTACCCTGTCTCTGCCAGTGCAAGTTCGTAACTTTCCTCTTCTTCGAGCAGTTGATACAGTAGCTCTTGTACGTCCAGGTTGTCTTCGACGATTAAAATCCGTTTCCGATCCCTCTGGGCCATATCCTTTGTCATGGCTTCTTCTTTCTCATTAAGTAACCGGGGACAATCAGCAGTATAGGGAATGTCTCTTGCTCAGGGTGTCGAGTTATTCCCTGCTTCTGCTCCATTTCTGTGCTCATCCTGGAACTGCATGGCGCTGATTGCTTCGTCAACTATATGTCTGCCTTCTTCAAGTTTGACGACCAGCATCAACAGATCAGGGCGCGTGCGTTCAATCAACGGCAGCAGATCCTGTTCGGGCGGAGTGGCACTGAGTTGATAGCCAGCATCGTTGACAAGGCGTTCAAGCAGGTGAGTAATGTCGCGCTCTTGATGGAGTAAGATCATGGGTTTGCCACTGGACTCGCTACTCATGGCTCTTTCCTGTTGCTCTATGTTACGCGCCAGAGCGGTCCGCAAGATCGGCTCTGGCGTCTGCGAGATTAATTGCTGTAAGACTTTGAGCAGCGTTTCGCGACTGACTGGTTTGACCAGGTATTCGTCGGCTCCAAGGACATAGCCGGCTGAGCGGTCTTCCAGGACTGTGAGCAGGATCACAGGGATAGACGCGGTGGCGGGATTCGCTTTCAAGGCATAGAGCAGTTGCCAGCCGTTCACCTGTGGCATCATGATATCCAGGGTGATTGCGCTGGGCCGCAGTTGCTCGATGACTTTGAGTGCCTGCGTGGAATCTTGTACACCGACGACGCGATACGGCGATTGCTCCAATGCCTGGGCTATTAAGTGGAGGACATCGGGGTTGTCGTCGATCGCGATGACCAGCGGCGCATTTTCTTCGCCTTCTTGCAAGCGGATAGTTGCAACCGAGTCGATCTCGATCTGTTTGCTCTGTGCAGATGGCTCTGTGCGCGGTGGCGTCACTACTGGCGCGAGATGGAGGCGAAATTCTTCTAAAAAGCGTTGCTCGCGGAGACGTTGGGGAAGCAGTAGACAGAAGGTCGTTCCCTCACCGGGAGTGCTCTCGAAAGTGATCTGACCGCCAAGCAGGGTGGCCAGTTCGCGTACGATTGAGAGACCCAGACCGGTCCCACCGTAGTTGCGACTGGTACTGCTATCGACCTGGTAGAAGGCGTCGAAAATGTGCGCCTGTTTCTCCAGGGGAATGCCGATCCCGCTGTCCCGGATAGTAATGAGAATCTGTCTGGCGGTCTGCTGCTCTGCGTTTTCCAGGGTCAGCGCGTTTGCTTGGATGCGCACAAAGCCTTTTTCGGTGAATTTGAGCGCATTTGAAAGCAGATTGAGCACGATCTGACGGACTTTGCGGGCATCGGTTTCGAGATAAGGCAGCCCTTCCTCTACTTCCAGGGTAAGGTCCAGGTTACGGGTCAGGGCCAGCGAACGTGTCTCCTCAACTACGCTGGTCAACAACTCTTCTACGTCGACCCTGGTGGTCGCGACATCCATGTGGCCGGCTTCGATCTTGGAGAGGTCGAGCACGTCGTTGATCAGACTGAGCAGGTGCTGTGCATTGCTGAGGATGCGATCGACGTTTTTCTGCTGCCGCTCGTTGAGCGTATTTTTCGACTGTCCGCGTTGGAGCATCTGTCCGAAGCCCAGGATCGAGGTCAAAGGGGTGCGCAGTTCATGCGACATAGTAGAGAGAAACTGACTGCGCACGCGGTTCGCTTCTTCGAGTGCGGCGTTTAAGACGCTTAGTTCGTCGCGTTGCTGACGGAGTGCGCGGTTGCTCTCTTCTTGCTGCCGTGAGCGCTCGGCCAGTTCGTCGGCCAGGTGCTGGATATGCTCGTAGCTCTGGACGTTATAGAGGGCTGAAGACAGGGTACTGCTCATCACATCCAGGACGTGCCGCGTCGGTTCGCGCAGTGGAGCCAGCGAACCGACAACCAGGATACCGAGCAGTTCGTCGCCGTGGAGTAGCGGCAGGTGATACATGCTAGCTGGGAGCGCCGTCCCCAGAAGCGTACGCACCTGGAAGCTGGCGGCTTGCGCGTTTTGCGTGCTGATAAGGAGCGGTGTTCGTTCTTCTGCAACCCGTCCGAGCAATCCCTCACCGCTGGCGAAGTGCTCTTGAATCGACTCGGCTGCGATACCGTGCGAGGCCACATACAAAAGCTGTTTTGCCTCTGGCTCATATGCGTAGAGCGCAGTGATCTGCAAATCGAGGGAAGTGAGCATATGTTGGAATAGCTGCTTTAAGAGCGTGGTACGATTGAGGCTGGCGGTCAGAATCGGTTGTAATGCTGAAACCTGTTCAAGGATGTCGCGATCTTTGAGCGCCTGTTGCTGTTCACGCAGCGTGTCGACCATTGAGTTAAAGGTTTCGCCAACGGCGTTAAACTCCAGGTCGGGACCCTGACGAATGTGGGTGGAAAGATCGCCCTGGGCGAAATCTTCTGAGGCTGCTTTTAGCCAATCCAGGTATTGGCGCTGGACGCGAGCAAACAGACTAAAGGTACGCCAGAGCCAGATCACGACCAGCACTATAACCAACAATGCCACACCCATCTCGCTGAAATTGGCGATCGTCGCCCTTGTCTGAAGCGCCGATAGGTCCTGGTCGCTGGCATACTGAAGACTGGCAAAGGCGTTACGTAGGGCGTCGAAAAGCGCTTTGCCCTGCGCAACCTCGCTGTCTGCCCGCGCCTGGGTATAGCGGCCAGCCTGCATATTAGCAAGTTGGATCTCGGCGTAGGTGGTGGACCAGAGATTTGCCCTGTTCATAAAACGTTGGAGCGCCGTTGAGCTTGCCGAGAAATTGGTTGGATCGAAGAGATCCTGGAGCTGTTTGAGTTCTGAGGTATAAGTTGTCTGACCCGAGGTATAGGGCGCGAGAAAGGTTGTGTTGGCCGTGGTGATATAGCCGCGCAAGCCGGTCTCCTGGTCGAGCATGGCCTCCAGCAGCGCACTTTCTGCGTCGTGGATGGAAACTTTCTGCTCACCCAGTTGTTGCTGGCGAAATGAGACCAGCACACTGAGCGCTGAGCTAATCAGCAAGCACAGCACCAGTGCGCTGAGCGAGACAATCAGACGTGTACGCAGCTGTCTGAGGAAACTGCGCGGCGGCCCTTGATAGATCGGTAGACTAAAAAACATACATACAACCTCATTTCATGTGAACAGACCGATAAGGGGGCATTCCATTCCTCACCCTTGCCCGGCATTATACCTCTGGAGAGTAAACCTATTCTTTGCCTTCATATCATAACGGAAGTGCTAGAGAAAAGAAAGCACCTATCGTTAAAGATTGCTGAATGGTTGGTAGGGCTGCACCCTCTGCACGCACGCCTACATCTGCGCGAATGGAGGTGTCTCCATTGGCGCGGACTTTAGCAGAGGGACACCATCTGCATTCCTGTGTTTTGCATATTTTGCCTGAGACAAAACATGCAAAACAAGGAAAAAAGTGTATTGGGGACACCTCAAACCCTGGTTAAGGGCAGCCCTTAACAATCCCGCCTACGTCTGCGCCTATGAAGGAGACTGCATGCTGAGTGTCTTGTGGGGTTCTAGTAGGCCCACTGTTTCGCACTACAGAACGGTCATGTCGTAGTTAAAGGTACTATTATTGTCCCAAGTGCTGTTCTGGTTATAGAAATCCAGATTGAGCACCGTCGCGGAGGTTGGGACAGTCACGGTGGCCGTCCAGGTGCTGTTGCTCTGTCTGGTCATGGCGACGTTGGTTGTTGCATTCCAGTTGTTGTAGCCCCAGTGCATAGTCAGACTGCTGGCGCTGGCCGCCAGCGTGCCATTGTAGGTAATCGTGGTCTGCTGACCTGCCACAGGTGGATTGGGTGAGCTGCTGGCGGCTCCTATGGAAAAGTTATAGTCCAGGTTGTTGTTATTGTCCCAGGTGCCGTTATCATTGTTAAAGGCCATATTGATCTGGGTGGCAGTTGATGGGACACTGATCGTCGCCTGCCAGAAGCCGTCCGCGCGTTTGACCATCTGGAGGTCCTGAACGCCGTTCCAGCTATTATAGCCCCAATGCAGGTCGATGTGGCTCTGGCCTGCCAGGGAGCCGCTGTAGTAGATGGTCAGTGCCTTCCCGGCCTGCGCCTGGTTGGTGTCATAGTCGATGGTGTGTCCGCTCTGGGGTGTAAAGGCGTGGACGATATAGCGGCTGGCGACGATCGAGGGCTGATCGACGACCGTGCCAGTCGAGGCCGAGAAGAGCAGGGTAATAAACTCGCCCATCGCCCAGTTGAGTGGGTCCATCGAGTTGGTAGGTGTGCCGGGTGTATAGCCGGAAGGGGCGGCGTTATCCCAGATCTGTTCGGGGATCATGCCCGAGCTGTTGGTTGAGGCCAGCATCGCGGTCAGCGCGGAGTCGGCGGAATTGCCGGCGGCCACGTTATAGATACCGCGTTCACCGGAGAAGATCGGCCAGAGTCGTCCGATGCCTGTGCCATTGTAGTTAGAGCCATCGGAATGTTCGCCGTAGCCGTCGTGGTTATAGCGATACCAGTACTGATTGCCATTGATGGTCTGGCTGATCGTCGAGTCGATCACGGGCAGAGAGAGCGTGATATAGGGTGAGTTGGCTGGCATCACGCCCTGGCGGACCAGTTCCAGGAAGCCGGCGTCGACGATTGAGCGTTCGTCGTAGGTACCGCCGCCATTGGCGAGGGTGAGGCTTGCCCCGTCGTTCGGGTTGCCGTTATTGTCGATGCGCTCAAAGTAGTAGCCAGCGCCCAGGGAGCCACTGGTCGTAAAGGTCCAGTTTTGCACCATCCCCTGCCAGTAGTCGGCGGTATTGTTCCAGGTTGTGGCGTCGCTTGTATCGCCATTGACGCGGGCAATGTCGGCGGCGCAGACCAGTCCAGCGATCTCGGCGGCAAGCGTCGAAGGACTATACCCGCCGTTCTCCTCCCAGCGTTCCTCGCCGGTTGAGGGTCCGTGGCTGACGATATAGTTGGCTGCGCTCTTGATATGGGTGAAATCGCTGCTGTCGGTGATGCCGAGCTTCCAGGCCAGGATGAGCGGGAAGGCCTGTTCATCCATCTGAATGCCGGTCCAGTAGGGAGTGCCATTCACATAACTATTCTGTGGGAAATGGCCATCGCTCTGTTGTTGGGTAGTAAAGGCCCATTTAACGGCGCGGGTGGGATCGGCGGTATCGCCTGCGACGATCAGAGCGCTAGAGAACTCATACATATCGCGTTCCCAGACCAGATGATAGCCGCTATCGCCGTCGCCGTTGCTATCGCCCCAGGGAGTCCCGAGTCCAGCGACGAAAGTGCCGCTCTGTTTGTCCTGCGAGGCCTTGAGCACATTGGCGGCCAGGTAGTATTCCTGCTGGCGGGCCTGTTGGATCGCCTGTGTGCTGCCGACGGCGGGTGGGCTAGTCAGACCATTGTCGAAGGTGTTCCACTGCGAGACGTAGGTACTGAGCATCGTTGAGAAATTGTCGCCCAGTGTGCCAGCCAATGCCTGCTCGGAGCTGGTGGTTGCGCTGGTACTGCCATTTGTCTGACCTAAGGAGAGCACCAGATTAAAAGTGAGCGAAGTCGCGGTAGCTGTATTGATTGTGCCGCCGTTCGAGAGGTCCAGCAGACCCGTCTGGGCGGTATTACCGTTGTTGGCTGCGGTGTAGGTATAGTTCATCGTCGAGTCTGGGCAGGTGCCGCTGCCGCAGTTGCTGGTGCCTTTGAGATCGGTCCAGCCGTCGTTCTGGCCTACAAAGCCCGAGCTAGTCATGCCTGACTGATAGGGGATGGAGGCGGCCAGCGCACTGGCGTAGGTATTGGAGGTATCGGTAGTGACAAGCATGGTTTTGCTGTTATAGACCTGAGTTGAGCTACTGTTAGTATTGCCCGCATTGTGGATAGTTGGATTGTACAGCACATAGAGCAGGTAGTTGGACAGCGTACCGGTCAGGGCGGTAAAAGTCACCTGCTGAATGAGCGAGTTGCGCGTGGGATCGGTATAGATCGTCTTGGCGATGCGATACTTGCCGTTTTGCGCAGTATTGGTCACACTCCAGGCCAGAGAGTGCGAATTGTAGAGCGTAACGATCGACGTTGTCGCGACCTTTTCTTCGTCGACCCAGGTATGGTTAGTGTCGCCGACGAGAAATTGCAGGTCGGTCGTATTGGATGTATCGGCGGTGGGATAAAAGACCTCGCCGATGATGCCGTGGTAGCCGGTAAACCAGATATTGCTGGTTGTGCCGGTAGTGGCCGCCGTACCCAGGAGGGTATTATTTGAAGGCGTCCAGTTCGACGAGGCACCTGGACCATTGGGGGCCGTTCCACTGGCGTGGGCCAGGATTGGAGCCAGCGTGGCGAGGACGATGGCCCCGATCAGGAGTATGGTCGAGAGAAGCAGGCGCAGTGGCCAGCGGGCAGTGATGCTGGTTGAGTCAGGCGTAAAAAGGCGCTGGCTGCTGATCAATTGGCGATTCATGAAGTGTTTCCTTCTTTGGCTGTGAACACTGCAATGTTCAAGGTTGGACTACAGAGAAACGTTCTGGCATAAACTACACAACACGCTACAACACTAAACGCCTCTCGTCCCTGAGTATGGGCGTCTCTTTGGGCCTCTACGCGTAATCGCGAGGCTGTTTTCCCATCTTCTTTAAGGGAGGGAAAATGCGCCCGGTTCCTGACACAGAAGGCGCGAACTGTGTCCATTACACATTATGGCAAGAATCGTGCCACTATCTGTGCAGTCCAGCTTGCACAATCTGTGTTATATTCGCGAATACCAATACTTCAGCTACCTCACAGATCGAGGCTGGAGTGCGGTTTATGTACGTGAACCGTGAGCTGGACACGTACACGGGGTCTTGATGTAGGCGGGAGAAACCGCTTTTGGGGGGTCCAGTCTTGCGAGAGACAACCAGGCTAAGAGGAGCGGCTGTTTCTTTTCACAGGACCAGACCAGACCTGTCTTTGTCTTATTCTTTTCTGTCAGCCAAAAGCGGTTGTTTTTACGAGACTAAAATGGATGTGTGTGCTGGTACTTCAGCGCCAGGAAACGCTGGTTTCTGGTAGTACGCTGGCCTTCTATGCGGGCCGGGGCGTTGAGATTGCGCTGGGTATGGCGACTCGTGTAGGAAGCGTAGCCGGGTTGGTTAGATACACGAATATGCAGAGGAATAGACAATCGCAGCCGGATGTTATCAGCAGTGGCGTTTGGCATCCTCGGTTGATTTTGTTCTGAGAATTACCTCTGCTGCGGACGAGCGTGCTGAACGGCGTATTTCAAAACGGAGCACCTGTGTTTGAAAGAGAGGAACTATGGCGACATTGAGTTATCTGGGGCAGCGCGAACAACTGGTTCAGGCTGCACAACGACTGACGCAGAGCGGCGTGATGTCTCACAGCGGGCATGGGAATATGAGCGCACGATTGCCTGGTGAGGAGTTAATGCTGCTCACATCGGTTGGTTCCCTGGCGAGTCTGACCATCGCGAAGCTGGTGGTAGTCTCCTTTGATGGCGAGGTTATCGAGGGTGAGCTAGACCCGGTCAGCCGCGAGATTGTCGGGATGCACACCTGCGTCTATCGTGCTCGACCGGGTACGAACGCCGTGATCCATACGCATTCGCCGCGTACCACGAGTTTCGCGCTGGCGCATCGGCCTCTGCCCTGTGTCTACGAGGCTTTTTTGCGCTTCGGCATCACCGAGGATGTCCCCGTCGCAGCCTGGGGGCCACGTGGATCGGCGGAAGCTGTCGGTTTTATCGTCGAACAGTTGCAAGCGCACCCGAGTGTGCCGGCAGTTCTTCTGGCCAATCATGGACTGCTAGCTTTTAGCAGCGATGCGCTGGCCACCGCGCAACTGATAGTCATCATGGAAGAAGCGGCTCAGTTGACGCTCGACGCGCAGACGATTGGCGGCGTACAGGCTTTTCCCGCGGGCGCACTGGAGCAGGAGCGCAGACATATGCAGCAATTTGGCTCGGTATAGTCAACGTCCGCGACGTGGGTATGCTGCTGGCTCGCTTAAGTGTGCCAGCAGCACATATGTATAGCAATCAGTGAGCTTCGTGGATAGTTGGCGGTATCTCGTTCCCCTTTGGGATAAAGCGCATCGAGAGAGAGTTGACGCAGTGGCGGGTATTATTTTCGGTCAAACGCTCGCCGGTAAAGACATGTCCCAGGTGGGCGTGGCAATTTGCGCACTCGATCTCTGTCCGATGTCCATCGGGATCGGGGAGACGTTTGACCGCCTGCGGGTAGTTTTCGTCAAAACTAGGCCAGCCGCAGCCCGCGTCAAACTTGCTTTGCGAAGAGAAGAGGGGCGCATTACAGCGACGACAGACGAATGTGCCGTCTTCAAAAAAATCGTCGTACTCTCCGCTAAAGGGTCGTTCGGTTCCTTTATGGAGAATGACGCGTTCCTCTTCGTGAGTTAAGGGATTCATCAGATTGTCCTTTCATGGTTGGGATAGCGGATACTTCTCCTATTTATAGTAGACAGCGTAGGAGACCGCTGTCAAGTTCGTTGTTCTCCCACTCAGGACATTCCAGTTCTGCTCAAGCCTGCGGCTTGCGCTCCCCCATAGACATGAAGGTAGCGGAGAGCATCTCTCTACACTCCTGTTTTGTCTGATGCAAAACATGCAAAACAAAAGAAAAGGTTTATTGGGGACAGTCCAGATTACTATCCCCCGGACAGGGTGCCGACAAAGGGCTGCCCGCCCTCTGCATTCCTACTCCACTTCATGTCTATGCCTGTTTTCTGCGTATTGCGGCTCAATCCCACTAGTATCCAAAATGAACATGAGGCTGCGCCTGGTAGACTCGAAGAAAAGCAATAGTTGATGATCTCAGAGAGAAAAGGTGGTGTGACTGACCAGGTCGTTTTGCAGCCTCGCCACAAAGGGGTACGCCCCAAGACTTAACTCACGACAACGCGGTCAA
The DNA here is from genome assembly GCA_034437695.1 of Ktedonobacteraceae bacterium. Lineage (GTDB taxonomy): Bacteria > Chloroflexota > Ktedonobacteria > Ktedonobacterales > Ktedonobacteraceae > Paraktedonobacter. The sequence goes on along the minus strand of DAOTTJ010000283.1, from coordinate 470 downwards.
GATCGGGTCCAGACGCGGCTGCATTTGAGAAGAGCAACGTAGTACCCCCAGCATTCAGGGTTACCGCGATCTCCAGCGTCTGTACTCTATTCCAATTGGTATCAGTTGTACCCATGAAGATCAAAGAGGTAGCCGTTCCTCCATTGACGCTGAGACTGAAGATTCTCCCTGCATCCCCGTCAACAAAAGAGACTTGCAGGATATACGTCCCGGCGCTACCGACAGTGAAGTTATTGAAACGCAGCGTTCCAGTCTTGCCAATGTACCCGACATTCTCTCCGCCAGAACAATGAGAGCACGTCTGGACCTTTGCAGTACCTACCAGGGTGTTGGCAGAGGACTCAGCTTCGTGGCTGATCGCACTTACCGCTGTAAAGGCTGGCGTGACTTTGAGCCGTGAGACTGCTTGCTCCCCAGAGAGACACAACAGCCAGAAAGAGAAAGAGAGAAGCCAAATGTTTTCTGATCGA
>DAOTTJ010000282.1:0-13772 GCA_034437695.1 Ktedonobacteraceae bacterium | reverse complement strand
AGTGACGACGCTGGCCAAACAGTGCGATATGCCGATGAAGTACCAGAATGGGATTCTCGTTGACGATCAGTTGCGCACAAGTGTACGTAACATCTATGCGGCGGGGGATGTAGCTGCTCTGCGCGATCCATTGACGGGGAAGTATGCGCCGCGTCCGCAGTGGTACGCGGCTGTGCTCCAGGGGCGGGCCGTAGCTGCCTCGATGACAGGGACAGGCATCAGCGAGAACTTTGGTGTACCCTGGCACGCCACGCGCCTGGGCGATCTCTCGATGTTGACCGTAGGGCATCCGCTTGACTCGTCCGAGTACATCACGCCTCTGACGGAGCGGCGTAAAGGCAGCTATTGTCGCTTGGCTCTAGTCGATGATCGGCTGGTTGGTTATCTGGCACTGGGTGCCAAGCAGCCTGATAGCCTCGCGATCAAGCGTCTGATCGACGAGGGGTTGTCGGTGCGTGACATCAAAAAAGAGCTGTTAAGTGGAGAATTTGATGCACGCAAATATTTCTCCAAGACGCGCACCTACGCTGTACAGCGGATGATTGCTACGGGTCAATTGCCTACACCTTTGCCGCCGATGCCGGGTATTATTGGTGGTGAGAGGCGAGCTGTGCCGCGTATGACGGAGCCGGATGGGCCGATGCAGAGGCGTACCCAGAGTACCGATAGCTCTGTGCCATTGCGTGTACCTGGTCAGGGTGCAATGCCGCCGCTGCGGCCACCAGCGACGGGCAATACGCCGTCTCAACGTTCACAGACAGGCCAGCCCTTACCGGCTGCGCGCCAGCAGGAGCAGCGCTGGCCCAATACCGAACCGCTGGCCTATCCGCGCCCAAACGGCGCGTCGGCCCCGCGTCCTGAGACCGGTCAGCAGCAGGTACCGTTTGCTGGTGAGAGGAAGCGCTATATTGCCTCGCAGACAACCATGACGGGCGTCTTTCCCACCGTACCGACTCCAGGCACATCCAAGAATCAGAGTCAGGGAAGAGTGACGGCATCGCGTCCGCTCAAGCGTCAGGAGCCGCCGTCGAAAGCGCCTGTGCCGCGTGATGCCAGTTGGTTGACCAGTGGTCCCAGTCCGACGCCTATAACGACGAAAGATCTGATGCACGAACCAGCTCGCCAGTTCATCTTTGTGCCACCTACGCCAGACGAAGATGAAGCCGACACCGAGTCGAATCCGCACCCTACACGGAGTCTCTGGCATTATACGGATAAGCATCCGGCAATCAAGAAGGAAAAATAATGTTCAGAAATAGTTCACGTCAAAACACCATCCTTTTGCACAAGCCTGGTCCCCAGGTTGCACAAGAGCTTACCGCTTGCATTGGTTGCAATGAATGTTTGCTTGCCTGTCCCGCGCTGGGTGAGACGATTACCATCGATGTGCTAAACCGCGAGACCCTGGGGGGGGCGATATCGCGTCCTGTGGCGCAGTTTGCGCGATCGTGTTATCAGTGTGGAGCGTGTGTTGCGCCGTGTCCGGTTGGTTTGCACCGTGATGCCATGATGATGTGGTTAAAAGTGCGCTTATTGCGTGCTGGTTGGGAAGAGTAGCGCCGATGGAGACGACGAGCAGAAGGCGTTTTAGTCTGCCCAGAGGTGAGGCAGGTTATTCCTGGTTGTACCAGGCCAGCGTACAGAATGGGTCGTTGCGTATAGTTACCACCTTGTTAGTGATTTTACTCGCGGTGGCTGTGTTTATCTGGTATACGCATGTAAGCAGCGATGCAGCGCCGGACAGCGTGCTTGGTTATGCCTACGCAATTATTGGGACGGTTCTCTTGTTAATGGCGGCCTTGCTGTACTCCTTGCGCAGGCGTTCGCACAGACAGCGTACGATTGGTGGACTGCGTTCAGCCCTGGGCTGGCATATGTGCTTTGCGCTGCTGGGTCTGGTCTTTCTCTCATTGCACTCTTTCGGCGAATTTAACCCGCGTACCGGCACATATGCGCTCTACGGCATGATTGCAATGGTGATCAGCGGCTTGATAGGTCGTCTGTTGGACAGGATCATACCTCGTCTGATAGCAAGCGAGGTCCACCAGGTTTTGACGGCTCAGGGAGAAGATCGCATTGAGACTATCTCGCAGAAGTTGCAGGCGATAGTTATCCACAATACGCAGGATGTGCGAGGGTTTGCCACACCGCAGGGCAAGTCTGAAGTGAAGAGCGATGAAAGCCTGTTCAAGCTTATGCCCAGGCAGCACGGAGGAAACTGGCGCGACCAGTCGTTGCACACGCCCTGGGATCTAGCGTACATCTCATTGGAATCGACCCCCCAGGAATTAAGCCGGGAAAACGGGCAGTACCGTTTTGTACCTGATAAAAAGAGCGGGCTGGTACGTCCCGGCGCATTGATGCCTGGTTCGGAGGAACAAATAAGCGAACTGGAAGAGGTGCGCCACGCCATGCAACGAGAGTTATTCTATCGTTATATCACCCGTTACTGGCGCTGGTTTCATATCTTCCTGGCCCTCGTTACGGTTGGGCTGCTGGTCTGGCACGTCGCATATGCATTACAGTTGCTTATTCCGACGGTCATCCATCATTGAACAGATCCTAGTTTATCGCAGTCGGCGATTGCGGCACGAATTTTGTGCCATTATTATAAAAAACAATATCTCGGTCGGCGATATGGATGATCATATCGACCTTGCCATCGTGGTTGATGTCGCTGAACGAGAGAGTGATCGGGATCAAATCACTGCCTGCTTGAAGCAGATCTGGACCGGTATAGTCGATAGCTTTCGAGGGATCGCCGCCAGGTAATTCAAAAATAATCACCTGTCCGTGCAGATTGAGAGCTGTAAAATGGCTGGGCATTTTCGAACTGTCGTTATGCCCGACAACCGCATCTATATTATATGTACGCGGATAGCCATAGACTATATCGTTGTATTTATTTGTACCCCAACTAACAGTAGTAGTGGCGAGTATCCACAGAACCAGCGCGACGATCATACCCAGGCCGACATAAAGCAGCCAGTGGATGTTGCGACGCTGTTTTTTTTGTGGAATGGGGTCAAAGGTTGGAGCCAGATTGCGCACCGGGCGCGGCGGCGACAGGACTGTTCCGGGGGCCGGGACTGCATTTTGCTTCTGAGTACGCCTGGGCGGTACGTCTGATGTTGGACCGCGTCGTACCTGTCCCTGGGTCTCTGTGATGGCATCGCGATTACTGCTCCGGCGCTGCGTTGAAGGCTGCTTGTTCAGACGGATCGCGCTCGAAGGAGGACGCGGCGGATTGGAGGCGTAGGGATCGTCCTCCATCAGCAGAAAGTCATCATTGTATTGAGTATCACGGACCTCCTGGTCCTGAGTGGTACGGACAGGAATAGCATTATTCACGCCGGTCCGCCGGTTCGTTCCCCGCATAGTAGGTTTGGCAGACGACCTCTCTTGACTCGACATTGCTTCTCCCTTTCACTGTCATTCCTTAGTTGAAGACAGAATCTCTCCCGCGTTCAGGCGGCTTCAACGATTTGATGCGCCTGGGCGTCGCATGTAGAAACGGAGACCACGGCTCGCAGTTGGGAATAAGCTACAAGCCGATTCCTGGCTGCTCTTGATACAGTATAGCCGAATGTATCGAATTGTGTCAATTTGTATGCCTTCTCCTGGTCTATAGGCAGACCTTCTCAGAAGAGAACGCCTGGTGCCGCCCTTTTCGGCGCTGTGCGGCTGGCAGTGTGCGTACGCCGATAGATCGTTTGCAGTGCGATCGAAGCTTGCTCGCTCGTACATATGAGTAAGCTTATCACAATTAGTAGGGAGAATACAATCTGGTTTTGGGTCTTGCCGAGCGCCCCTATGTGCTGAAAGCCGCTGGTGTGTAGTTTGCGGGGTGGGGAATTGAGTAGGATGTTGGGCGCGAGGGCGGTCGTCTTCGCGCTCGCGGCCCCTGCGCTTTTTGGAAGGGGGAGAGCAAGGTTGCTGGCAGGGAAAAAACGTGTTTTTGGAGAGGCTCACTTTGCTGCCTATCTTTTTACTCTTGTGGTGCGCGTCGCAGGTTTAACCAGCGTTGGATACTGGCTTCCTGTCCCTGGTGGCCTGGCTCGTAGTAGCGTTGTCCTTTGAGATTATCGGGCAGATACTCCTGGAGCCGGGTTGCGGGTGGGCGAGCGGGATCTTCCACCGGCAGATTTTCGTAGTAGTCGTGGGCATATTTATAATCCTTGCCGTAGTTCATATCCTTCATCAGGCGTGTAGGTGCGTTGCGCAGCCAGAGAGGGATGGGATCATTGCGTGTCTCCTGCACGGCTGCCTGGACGCGGCTGTAGGCCGTATACAGAGCATTGCTTTTGGGCGCTGTGGCCAGGTGGACGACGGCCTGAGCTAGGGCCAGCCCGCCTTCGGGTAGTCCGATAAAGTGGACCGCTTGTTGTGCTGAGACGCAAACGACGAGTGATTGGGGATCTGCCATGCCGATATCTTCGGAGGCGAAGCGAATTAAGCGACGGACTATAAAGAGCGGATCTTCGCCGGCTTCGAGCATACGAGCCAGCCAGTAGAGGCCGGCGTCGGGATCGGAGCCGCGCAGTGCTTTATGCAGGGCTGAGATGCTATCGTAGTGCTGGTCGCCACTTTTGTCGTACTGAAGGGTGCGGTGCTGGACGACATCTTCGACGACCGCTGAGGTGATCTGTGGAGCCTGGGCGGCGATCTCAAGGATATTCAGCGCGGTGCGTGCGTCGCCATTGGCGAGCAGGGCAATCTGTTGGAGAGCCTCCGGGGTGTATGGTACATTGAGTCTGCCCAGGCCGCGGGTAGGGTCGGTTAGGGCATGCTCAAGGATCTGATGTACCTGCTCGTCGCTGAGTGCTTTAAGCGGGAAGACGCGGCAGCGCGATAAGAGGGCGCTATTGACTTCAAAGCTGGGATTTTCAGTTGTTGCGCCGATCAGTGTCACCGTACCGCGCTCGACATGTGGCAGCACTGCGTCCTGTTGAGCTTTGTTAAAGCGATGGATCTCGTCGATAAACATAATAGTAGGTTGTCTGCTGAACTGATTGAGCTTGCGTGCATCTTCGACCACCTTGCGCAGGTCGGCCACGCCGGCTGCGACGGCGCTGAGCGAGACAAAACGCGCCTGAGTCTGGTGAGCGATCACCTCGGCCAGCGTCGTTTTGCCGCTGCCGGGTGGACCCCAGAGGATCATAGAGGGGATGTGATCGCCTTCGATGCTGCGGCGCAGGATGCGTCCGGGTGCCAGCAGGTGTTCCTGGCCGATGATCTCGTCGAGTGAACGTGGGCGCATACGTGCGGCCAGAGGCTCGCCGGGAGGGGGAGTCGTAGCGGCGCTGGCCGGTTCTTTGTGTGTCTCTGGCTCTCTGGCTGGTGGTAGATCGTCAGCGCCAAAGAGCGAAGATTGATCGGGCATAGAGCAGGCTCCTATGGGATAGCGATTGTGTGCGTGTGTAGAGAGATGTACACGCAATTTCAGTGATTCGGCACGCGTTGAAGAGGGTCTGGTCGGTGAGACGACTCGTCCCGCGTGCCGTTTCTCTGCCTGTGCGTGCTTAACGCGTCAACTCCTCAAACAGATCGATATCCTTACTCACTATATTCAGACTGGAGCGCCAGAAATCAGTCGAGTGAATATCGATGCCGAAGCGAGCTGCGAGGGTTGCGGCATCGCCCAGACCTGTTGAAGAGAGCAGGTCGTCGTAGCCAGTTTTGAACGTCTCGGGGTCGCGCTGGTAGAGGGAATAGAGACCGAGACCGAAGAGCAGGCCGAACATATAGGGATAATTATAGAACGAGATATTTGTGCTGTAGTAGTGTGGTTTCATCGCCCACATATAGGCATGGAGCTGTGTCTCGTCGAGTCCATCGCCGTAGGTCTCTTTCTGTGCTTCAAGCATCAGCTCGTTAAACTCGTCGATCGAGAGATCGCGTTGTCTGCGGCGGTCGAAGGCGCGACTCTCAAAGAGGAAGCGACTGAGGATATCGACGACGACCTGGCATGCGCCCTGGATTGAGTTTTCCAGGATGGCGATCTTCTCTTGCTCGTCGGCGGTGGTCAGTGCGGCGTGTACGATAATCGTTTCGCAGAAGATGCTGGCGGTTTCGGCCAGGGTCATGGGGGTATTTTTCTGAAGTTCGCTGCGTTTGGCAAGATTGAGGTTGTGGTAGCCGTGACCCAGTTCGTGGGCCAGCGTGCTTACGCCGTCGAATGACGGTTTGAAGTTGGCAAAGACCCGCGATTCGTCTTTGCGCAGGGGAGTACAGTACGCGCCATCGACCTTGCCGATGCGCGGCTCGGCGTCGATCCAGTGTTCGTTGAAGGCGCGTGCAGCGAAGTCGGAGAGCTTTTGCGAGAACATACCGAACTTACCGATGATAAAATTCTTCGCATCCTCAAATTCCCAGACGTGATGAACTTTTCCCACGGGGGCAAGGATATCGTACCAGGCCAGGCGCGGGAGGTCGAGGGCGCGGGCTTTGGCGTACATATAGCGGCGGAAATCCGGTAAAGACTCGCGTGCGGCGGTCAACATCGCTTCGAGCGTTGCGCGGTCGATATTTGCGTCGAACAGCGAAGCGTCGAGTGGGGAGGCCCAGTTGCGTCGGCGTGTGAGCGAGTTGACCTGGCCTTTGATGCCGTTCATCGCGGCGGCCAGGGGGACGGCGGCTCGCTTCCAGCTTTCCAACTCGGCGATATAGGCGGCGTGGCGTACAGTGCGGTCGGCGTCGCAGGCGAGGTTGCGCACCATGCTCATGGGAAGTTCGCGGGTCTGACCCTGAATTTCGAGAGGTACCAAAATGCGCGAAGTGATATCGCTATGCAGTTTTTCCCAACCGGCTCCGCTGCTCAGTTCCAGTTCGGCGGCCAGTTCTTCTTCGATGGGCGACATCAGGTGGCGGGCCTGGATGCTGGCTTTGCGGAGAACGTAGGCGTGTGAACTGGCCAGGGGTGAACGTGCGATCAGCGCCTCCACATCCAGCGAGCCGATCCAGGCGACATAGCGCGTATTAAGGAGTGAGAGTCTGGCGGTCTGTTGTTGAAAATCGCTATAGCGGGCCTGAGCGAGCGTATTGCGCGTATTGGTTGTGACAAAGCAGTGCAAGTACGCGCCTAGCGTCGTCGCTTCTTCGAGGGTAGCGTTGTAGCTATCGGTGATGAGCGCGAAGGACTGGACGAGTCTCTCGTCCAGAGCGAGTGCAGGGGTAGCACGAATGTTATAGCCATCGAAGAGTCGGGAAAGGTCAGAGATCTGTTGGGTAAAGTTAGCGAAACCCTGATCAAATTCAGGCGAGTCGAGTCCGGGATACACAACAGACATATCCCAGTGTGGCAAAGTTCTGGCAGTACTCATATAATCTATAGTATCCTCTTCTGTTAAGACTTATTTTTGCACCAAAAGCGCCAGGCTGGCTGTGAAGCCGTGCAAAAATGGTCGCGTCCCGATCGGACCAATCTCCCCGTTGCAGAAACATCCTGCCAGGGGGAAATCGCCCAGATGGCGGGCGATTGCGCAGGCATCGTGATGAGGTGTGCCGAACATACTTACACCTCGTCCGTTACAGGTACACAGTATCCCTGCGATCGGTGGTTGCTGACCCAGAGTGGCGCTGGTCTGGTCGAGAAGTTCGTTTAAGTCGAGATCGGCGGCCAGAGTATCGCGCATCTGGAACTGGATAGTCTGTCCAATGCGTGGAAGTGCGCCGATAGCCAGTGCACCGGTACCGCGTTCAACCCCGATCAACGGTCGCACCAGAAAGCTTCCGCGCTGGAATGTCTCCAGGTATTCATCGGCAGCCAGGCCTACGAGCAGGTTGCGTGGCGCTCTCCGCTGCGTATCAAAGGGCAGATTTTTGAATGTCTCTACTAGCATATCATACGCCGGGCGGTTAGAAATAGTTTGAATCAGATTATCGCGTACGGATGTAATGGTCCACGTTTCGCCAATTGGTTCACAACCCTGGGAAACGAGTGGTAGAAGAGTGTAAGAGCCGCCAATTGCTAGGCCGACCCCACCTTCGGTGAAGATCTCGTTGTTGCGAAAGACGTGTGTGCGACGTGTGCTGGGATTGGAAGTTGAAGCCAGGCCGCCCAGAATGGGGCATTCACCGTATGCATTGGCCAGTCCATCGATGAGGTGTTCGATCTCTATGCGAAATGGATCAGCGAAAACCAGCCAGGCATTGACATCGATAAGCTGGACATTGAGAAAGGTTTGCCATGAAAAAGGGGTCTCGCATGCATCGATCATCTTCTGCGTAAAATGCACCGGACGGAGGGTTGAACCGGGCAGTGAAAGCGTCATGAGCGAAAGGGCCGGGGTGTCTTCGAGTTCCCTTTCCAGGCCGATGACCGCCTCGCTTGAGCAGCCGATGAGCAGGCGGGTACCTGTCGCTGCCCGAATACGTGCCAGCATCTCTGCATAATGGTCGGCATAAAATGAACTGGCAAAAAATATAGTAACATCTATCTGTTCCAGGTCGCTGGTCTGCTCAAGTGCCTGTTGGAGTGCGCTTGCCCAATCTGTGTCAGCCACAATTGCCGACCTTGCGGCTGGAGTGCGATTATCCATAAAACCTCCCCAGACGCGCTATATCTGCGATTTCAGCCAGATGGAATATGCTCGTTGTGGAACTACGATGTGATAGGTGAACTTGACCGCGATGTCATTGGTATATTGCATGTCCTGTTCCTCTTCTGTGTCTATCCAGGAGGTGTCCTGGCGCGATTTTCCTGCTTGAACTTCTTAGAAGTAGTATCGCACATGATGAGAGGTGTGACAACTTACTCCAATAGTTTTCATTTGGCTAGTTTATTTTCTGCAAGCCCACCCATAATGCTCTGTCAAGCTTCCTGTAACGTGTCGCCTGCGACGACGAAGAGAGAGAAAAGCTGGGGAGCAGCCCCAGACCCCAGTCAAGGGGTTGCCCCCCTTGCATCCCTGCTGTCGTCAATCGAGGTTTGACAGAGCAATAAGCAGAAGGTAGCAGAGAGCACCTCTCTGCACTCCTGTTATGCCTGTTTTGCCTCCGGCAAAACAGGCATAACAAAAGAAAAAGCTTGTTGGGGACACCCCAGATTACTTGTCCTCCAGACATGGTGCCAGCAAAGGGCTGGCGCCCTCTGCACTCCTGCTTCACTTCATGGGGGCCACATGCCGAGCATGAAATAGTCTGGTGGGGCTGGCTAGAAAGGTTGAGTGTGTTGAGTTACTCTGTTAGAATAGCAGGAGCAAGTATGAGACAAGCTAACTAAGCTCTTTTGTGAGGAAAGTAATGAATCTATACGAAGAATTGCAGTGGCGAGGGATGCTCTATGATGCAACTGAGGGTGTGCAGGAGGCGCTCGTTAAAGGGCGTGTGACTGGCTATATCGGTTTTGACCCGACTGCGGCGAGTTTGCACGTCGGTTCACTATTGCCGATGCTGATGTTGATGCGTCTGCAACGCTCTGGGCATACGCCGATTGCTCTCGTTGGCGGCGGGACGGGTATGATTGGCGATCCCAGTGGGCGAACGTCAGAACGTCAGTTGCTTTCTAATGAACAGCTCGCCTTTAATGTAGAAGGTATTCGCGCTCAACTCGGTCGTTTTCTGGATTTTTCCAGCAAGACCAATCCGGCTCTTTTGCTCAATAATGCCGATTGGTTGGGTACGATGAGTATGGTAGATTTTCTGCGCGATGTCGGCAAACATTTTACTGTGAATTATATGCTGGCCAAAGAGTCGGTGAAACTGCGCTACGAGCGCGGCGACGGCATTTCATTTACTGAATTTAGCTATATGCTGCTTCAGTCTTATGATTTCTTGATGTTGCACGATCGCTACAACTGCAATCTACAGATGGGTGGCAGCGATCAGTGGGGCAATATTGTGGCTGGGGCCGAGTTAATCCGTAAGTTGCGCGGTGCAAAAGGCTATGGGATGGTCTTTCCGCTGATGACGAATAGTTCGGGGGCCAAGTTTGGTAAGAGCGTCGATGGGGCGGTCTGGCTTGATCCGCAGTTGACCTCGCCGTTCCGCTTCTATCAGTTCTGGTTTAATTGCGATGATCAGGATGTAGTGCGTTACCTCAAGTCGTTCACGCTGCTGGATCAAGCGGAGATTGCGGAGCTAGCGGTGGCGATGCAGGTTGCACCGGAGAAGCGCGAGGCGCAACGTCGTCTGGCACAGGAGGTGACGCGTATGGTTCACGGCGATGACCATCTGCACCGTGCGGTGGTGGCCAGCCAGGTGCTTTTCGGCGGCGAGATAGCGGGTCTGAGCGCCAGCGATGTGCTTGATATCTTTGCCGATGTCCCTTCGCACGATCTGGCGAGAAGCTCTTTTGCCGATGAAGGTCTGGCGCTGATCGATGCGGTCGTTACCTGCGGCTACGCACCTTCTAAAAGCGGCGCTCGTCGGCTGATTGAGAGCGGCGGCATCTACGTCAATAATCGGCGGGTTGTCGATGTCCAGGCGAAGCTCGATAGCTCTTCGCTAATCGAGGGTCAATATCTGGTTTTGCGCAAGGGTTCAAAGGATTATCATTTGGCTCGCGCTATATAGGATATTCCTGGTTTTTCTCGTTTGTCCCACCCAGAGTGCTCTGTCAAGCTTCCTGTGACGCGTCGCCGCAGGCGACGTGGAGGGAGAAGAAGACTGGGGTACAGCCCCAGACCCCAGTCAAGGGGTTGCCCCCCTTGCATCCCTGCTGGCGTCAATCGAAGCGTGACAGAGCACTATGCCACCTCCCAATCAATATAGAGGTAAAATCAGGCTGTGGGCAGTCGCCCACAGCCTGATTTTACCTCTATATAAAGATGCTGTTAGTGACTTTTGTTTGTGTTTAGAGGGGTTTCAGGCGGGTTTGGATCTGTTGGGGGGTGGGAATGCCATTGATGCCGGGCTGTTCGATGGCAAGTGAGGCGACGCAGTTGGCGAAGTTAGCCGCGGCATGCGGTTCGTGATGCTGGTGGAGGTGAACCAGGAAGGCGGCGGCGAAAACGTCGCCTGCGCCTGTGGGGTCGATCTCGGTTGCGGGATAGGCGGGAAAATGTATGGGGCGGCCCTGCTCAAAGAGCGTTGCTCCGCTGCTGCCCTCAGTGGCGACTAGCAAGGGGACGCGGCTGCTCCAGTCGGCCAGCAGTGCATCGATGGCTGCCGGTTGACTGTTGGCAAACGGCAGGAGGTCGTCGCGACTGAGAATGAGTATGTCGAGCAAGGGCAGGAGGGTTGTGGCGTCTTGCCAGGCGACCGGCCAGACCCGGCCAGCGGTGTCCCAGCGGCGCAGCCAGCCCTGGGGCGTTGCGGCCAACAGTGAACCGGGCTGGCGTGGCAGGTTTTGGAGCAGTGCAAGCGGGATCTCCTGAGCCAACGGGGCGAGCAGGATGAGTGGAGCGTGTAGCCACGCGGTCGGTATGTCGGCGAGTTCGAGCGAGGGGGCGCGTGCGCGTAGGTATTGGACGCGGAAGCCTGCGTTGTAGCGATTTTCAAAGGTAGTGGTCATTGGGGCCGGGTGAATGGTTAGCGCTACATCGGGGAGCAGTGAGGGAAGTTGAGCACACAGCGCTTCGTCGGCGCGCGAGACTATCGCCGAGGACAGACCAAGACGAACCGCAGTTAGCGCGGCAAATGCCACTGTGCCGCCGAGTCTGAAATCGGCGTCCGGCAGAAGATCACGCGTCACATGTCCGATCGCGAGAAAGGTGGGCTGCTGGACGTGTAGAAGAGCGTGGGCAGGCATCTCGTTTGACGGCAAATGTTTTCCCCTGGTCACATAGGAAGAAATGAAGCAAGCTCCATCTCTTCCACAACGAAGCTAGCGGCCTGCACGTTTGAGCGAAATAACCACGCGGCGGGCGTCGCCTTCCCCAATGCTCTCGGTACTGATATCTTTACTCTCAGCCAGAGCGATGTGAACGATGCGCCGCTCGTGAGGGGGCATGGCCTCAAGGGCTATGGAGCGGCGATAGTTGCGGACCTGCTGAGCCACGCGCAGGGCGAGCGAGCGTAGATTTTCTTCGCGGCGCTGGCGATAGTTCTCGGCGTCTACAATAATGCGCATGCGGTGCTTTGTGCGATGGCTGACAATTAAGCTAACGAGGAGTTGCAGGGCTGAAAGCGTTTCGCCTCGCCGACCAATCAGGAGGCCGAGGTTTTCATTAATGCCCTGGATGTTGAGTGTTAAAGGACTCTGCGAGCGCACCTGGACGGCTGCGCGGATGTTGATATACTGCAAAATATGTTGTAAAACGTCGACGGTGACCGCGATATCCTCATTGCTAGGGTTTTCTACCTCTTGCATCTCGCCCTCGGCAACGGTGATCTGTTCCACATCGATGCCTAGCTGATTCAGTGCGAGCACGGGCTGTGGAAGCTTTGCCTCCTCCTCTTCCTCTTCATCGTCTTCATCGTCTTCATATTCCCCGGTAAATTCATCTTCGTCCTCGAACTCTTCTTCATCAGGGACCTCTTCCTCCTCATATTCCTCTTCCATCTCGCCTTCCTCCTCCTCCTCCTCATACAACTCATCGTCATCGGGACCAAGCAGCGCATCGGCCATCTCTGGCGTAATCACAGCGGCCCCACGCGTCGAGAGAACCGTTACGCGGATGAGGGCTTCTTTGCCCCCAATCCCGAACGTTCCGCGTGTTGGCTGCTGTAACACAGTGATTTCTACCTCGTCACGACGTTTGCGTAGGCGAACCAGGGCCTGTAAAACAGCATCATCAACACTTTTGCCACTTACCTCAATGCTTTCCACGATTTTGTTGCCTCCATATATTTTTATCCCCGCTGCGGAATGGTCGGGGCTAGTCAGCACATCTTTTAGCTGCGCGATGGATTGCGCCTGGGGACGGTACTGCCACGACGGCGGGCAGACGCGCTATTTGGACGGCGGCGACGCGCAGATGAATTCCCCGCATTGTTGTTGTAAGCAGCGGTGCCGTTAACCGTGCCACCCTTGTCTCCCGCGACTTCAGCCGTCGCCTCTACAACCTTTGGCGTGGACGGCACAGACTTCTTTGTAGTACTCGTTGTGCTGTTGCTGCCCAGACCAGCCAGGACGGGAGGTGCGACAAACAGCGAACCCCAACCAGTGACAAAGTACTGCTGGATCATACTAAAGACCGAGGTTGTCGTCCAGTAAAGAGCCAGACCAGCCGGGAAACTCCAGGCAATAAAACCGGTGACAAACGGCATGATGAAGGACATGATCTGCATTTGCTGCGCCATCATATCCGCCTGCTGACCGCCGCCGCTCGCTCTGTTTCGTGCCTGCGACATGCGCAACTGGGCAAAAGTTGCCAGACCAGCCAGGACCGGGAGAATATGCGTCATATCGGGTTGTGCTAGCGAGAGCGCCCAACCTGAGTTCAAGAAGGTGAACCAGCGCAGATCAAAGCTGGGGATTGCCTTGAATAAAGGCAAGAAAGGATAAATCAGGCTATTGATGGTTGTGAGCGTAAGATGGCCGCCAGCGGGAGACAACACCTGGCGCATCGCGCCAAAGAGTCCGTAGAGCACGGGGAGTTGGACCAGGAGAGGCAAGCAGCCAGCCACCGGGCTGATATTGTATTCTTTGTACAGTGCCTGCATAGCTTCGTACTGAGCGCGGCTATCGTTGGCATATTTTTTCTTGAGGTCCGCCATCAACGGTTGAATGGCCTGAGTGGCTTTAGTCGAGCGCAATTGTTTCAGCGTCAGGGGAAAGAGACACAGGCGAACTATCAGCGTCAGGACGATAATGGAGAGACCGAAATCGCCAAAAACGTGGTCCAGCAACATCAACGCATTGAAGATTGGAAACGTAAAGATGATAT
>DAOTTJ010000281.1:0-5587 GCA_034437695.1 Ktedonobacteraceae bacterium | reverse complement strand
GATGTCTATATCAACAATCTCAATACTGACTTTACCAACGATATTCGCCGCGCTGTTCCGCTCTCGATCACTTCGTTCTATGCGCAGGTCTTTCCCCATGTGGTCACTGTTGTCCCACAGGAGGTCGACCAGTATCGCCAGGATACCGACTACATTCCCTACCTGACGGTCTCGATCCTGGTTATCGCTCTGGTTGTGGGTGGTCTTCTACAGTCGGGAACCTCGGCCGCGCGTGAGTGGGAAAACTCGACTATGAAGGAGCTGCTGCTCTCGCCCGCAAGTCGCTGGGCCGTCGTGACTGGAAAGATGCTCGCCGCACTCGTGACAAGTCTCGCTTCGGTCGTCATTGTGCTGGCTGTGCTTATCTTTGTTATCGGTGTCCATCCGCTGCACTGGGGGGCCACGATTGGCTTTACGCTGCTCATCCTGGCTATCTTTATCGCCTCAGGTACACTATTGGGAACGCTGATCAAACAGCGCCAGGCGTTTACAGGACTGGCCTTTGGCCTCGCGATCCCCCTTTTCTTTATCAGCGGCGCATTTGGACCAATCTCGTTTAATGTCCCTATTGTCCAGTTGATCGCGCAGATCTTCCCCACCTACTACGCGATTGTTGCTCAGCAGTACGCCTTTCATGGGTTCGCCTTGAATACGCTTGGTGTGCTGGGGAACACCTTGATTCTGACTGGCTATGCCCTGGGCCTGATCTTACTCGCCGCCCTGGTCTTACGCCGCAGTACCGTTACAAATTAGTGCTCAGCTAGAGGTGAGAAAGCGGAGTGCAGAGGTCAGCAGCCCTTCGCCAGCCCCCTGTCCAGGGACAGGCAATCTGGGGTGTTCCCCACACGTTTCTTCCGATCGCCGCTGCGGCGGTGCATAATACAAGGAGTTTTAGATGACATCCTCTTTTCTTCGCTCGGTCTGGGCGATTATCAGAAAAGATCTGCGGGTCTGGCTCAGTAATCGTCGCAATATCGCGGCGACTATTATTCCCCCACTCGCATTTCTGTTGATTCAGGCTCTCGGCGCAGTTGCGGTTGGCCGCAGTCCTGTGGCCCTGGTCACGCTGGATTCGGGTCCCAAAGGGCAGCAGATGCAGCAGATTTTCCACCAGGCCGACGTATTTCGCATTACAGATGCGACCCCTGCCCAGGCGCAAGGTCTTTATAACAACATCCAGGTTATCGCGATCATTACCATTCCCGCCGATTTTACGCAGCGCGTCGACGCCCACGATCCGTCGCCGATTATCGTCAACGTCAACAACCTGAACCTCGATTTTACTAACGACGTGCGCCGCTCGGTGCCGGACGCGATTACGCAATTCTATCAGGCTCAGGGCAGTGCCAGTCCGATCAAAGTTGGTCTCCAGGAGCAAAACGTGCGAGCGCATGATGTGGAACTCTTCCAATACTCTGTCCTGCCAACGATTATTCTCCTGCTCACACTCTCGGGTCTGGTGACCAGCAGCATTTCGACCGCGCGTGAGTGGGAGACAAGAACGGTGAAGGAGCTGTTGCTCTCTCCCACCTCGCGGGCCGCGATTATTGTTGGCAAGGTGCTGGCGGGCTTCGCGACGACGTTTCTCCTCGGTCTCTTTGTCCTGGGTCTGGGAGCCGCTCTGAACTGGACGCGGCCCACAGGTATCTACTGGCTCACGAGTATGGTCATTCTCGCAGTGATCGCACTCTTCAGTACGGGTCTGGGCGTGGCGTTGGGAGCGGCTCTGCAAAAAGCTCAGCCCGTCATCGCAATCTCAATCAATGTGGCCATCTACCTGTTCTTTCTCTCGGGAGGTATCGGCGTCATCGCCTTTGAACCACTCTGGCTGCAAAGTATCGCCGCCTACATTCCGCTCACCTACGGCATCCACGCCCTGGAGCAGGCCGTATTCTACAGCTCATCCGACCTCCTGGGACGCGATATGCTCATCTTAGGGGTGTGCGCACTCGTGGCCCTGGGTCTGGGCGTGCTCTCCATGCGCCGGAGCGTGGCCAGCTAGCTAAAAACATCTGCGCGAGAGAAATCGCCGGGAAGACCTCATGTCTCCCCGGCATCTCATGTCCCCTTATTCTCCTGATAGGCTCTTCCACACCAGACGCATATCCTGCGCTGAAAGTGCAATGTCTGAGGGGAGCACTTTTTGCCAGTCATTGTCAGACAGATCGGTTACCCAATCGCGCAATGCCTGATAACTGGCAGGTTCCTGACGTGCCTGTGCTTTCCAGACGTTTGCCAGGGGATTTGCTATCACACGTGGTACGCCAGCCATGCGCAACCAGACAGCCTCTTTCTGGTCTACGCCAAAGAAAATCATCGAAGGTACATGACCGACTTCGTCCCAGTCTGTACGTTCGTTTCCTGATAAACAGATCTTTTCGAGCGAACTGATACCCCAAGACGCCCGACTGAGCAGAGAAAAGAGGTATTTTGAGAAATTGGCTAGCTGGATACCTGCATCATCGCTCGATTTCTTAGGATGGACAGCTCGCTCGTCAAGCATTTTCCCATAATGCAGAGTCATCTCTTCGATGGTTTTCCCTTTCACCCAATCGCGCAAAATGCCAGCAACAAATGATGCATCAAATCTAATATCCTTATCTTTGTCGAAAAGAATCTCTGGTAAGCTAGCAACGGCGTCGATCCTTTTAGCCAGCGGTTGAAGATCATCACCAAAAAGGCGTGCGGGCGTCCAGTTGAGCGGCGCTGAAAATTCTCTCTGCTTCTCTTTCTGACTTAGGAGCGCAAGCACACTCGGGGTCGCGAAGCCCGTCTGGTCAGCCAGGTGAAGAATGTTTTTACGCCTGTTTGTTTGTTCAATATAGGATCGGCAGATGCGGATAAGAGTGCGAGCCAGTTTCTGATCTTGCTTTTGTAGTTGATAGTAAACTAGACTGGAGCGTAGCAACTCCTCGACATCGTTGGCCAGGTTCTCATTGCCTGCTACTCGCATTGCATGAGCCAGAAATTGTAAGAGAGATGACAATCCAGGATTCTCGCGTAAAGCTGAAATAGTAAATTGAATGCCCATTGCCTCAGCTTTTTTAATGATATCGATAAGTTGGCGTACTACGTTCTGGGCATCTTCTTTGAGGAGATTCTGAACTTTTTGTTTCTGGACCGGCTTTGGAGCAGGAAAAGCGATTACTCCTAATGTATCTACTAAGGTACGTCCAGCCCTGCCAGCAATATTACGAAAATCCTCCGCGGTGAGTTTGCTTCTGCCTTTTTGTAACGTCTCAATCACTACGGTTGTAATGGGAAAATTCACTCCCTGGGCTAGCGTAGTCGTACCACAAATAACGTCAACTGTATGGTCGCGGATGAGATCTTCGATTAACCACCTTGTCTCCGATGAGAGTCCACTATGATGATAGACTACACCACGGCGTAGACAGGTCGGAAGGCTGGAATTTTTTCCAATTTCAGCTTCTATATAATGACAAAAAGCCTCTAGTTTCTCATTCTTGGCAATCTCGGCCCGTTCTCTCGCAATTTCACTCGCTCGTTTCATTGCCGTGCCAGGCCCTTTACAGAGAATCAGTACCACGCCACGATTGAGAAAAGCCGAAACAGTCGCTCTCGTGAGTGCTTCTTGGGTCTCAAGTTTTACATGTGTTTGCCCGATGGTAATTTTCATGCCAGCTTGCGCATCTTGCATGTCAATACAATCAAGAGTTTCAAATTCTAAAAGCCAGTGATGGTGGTTTTTTACCGATCTCACTGTCCCCACTAGTTTGCGGTTAGGCTTCCAATCAATTTTGATCGGCAAAAGTGCCAGTTCAGCTCCTAGCCACTGAACAAGCTCTTGAGAGTTAGGCAGAAAAGGCGAAAGGAGCAGGAACTGTGCATCTGGAAAATCTAGCTTGATAGTTCCCAACAAAAGCTCCAGGCGTACCCCTCGATCCTTATCGTTCAGGTTGTGCGCTTCATCGACTATAGCCAGGATAATGTTTTTTGTGACAGGATGTTTACTTTTTACCAACAAATCTAGTTTTTCAGGTGTGGTCACAAGGACATCGATACTGCCCTGAAGAAATTGAATTTCAGTCGGGTCGAGTTCAGTAACGGGGATAGTTTGCTCAACACGCAGTAAGCCACGAAAATTCATGCGTAGATCGAGCGTTACCTGGTTAACCAGAGCACGGGTAGGAACGATGTAAGCAATCAGACCTTCTGTCCGAGAGCCTTTGGCCTGTATAATAGCAAATTTAGCGAGTTGGGTTTTCCCTGCGCTTGTCGGCATCGTTACAATGATTGCGCGATAATAGGAAGTAAGTAAATGGCTACGCAATGCTTCCTGCTGACTCGGCCAGAGTTCCAGTAATGGCTGAGGATTTTCAGGAGAGGTTAGCCATTGGAGATATTCCTGCATAAGCTTGCTCAGTCTCTGCGAAATGTGTGTCCATGTAGAATTTCGCACAAGCTCTTTACAACCAATCCATAGCAGATCCGCTAAGTGAGCCAGCAGCAAATGCTGTCCAGCCTCCAATGCTTCGATTGCCTGTTCATAATGGCGATCCATGCGACTATTCACGCGATCAAATCCCAACTGGCCAGTACTCAGATATTCTCCTACCAGAGAGATAAGTTGGGCCAGATTATACAGGCCCACCAGTTCTAACGCTGCGAGTGTTTGTTGCGTTGGGCTACCTTGTTTTTCAAGATACCTCTCTTCATAGGAGTGTTGCAACAGGCGTAAAGTAGTAAGGTTTTGGATTGCCAGGTGGATATCTTGCCATCCCTTCGCTTTGCGCACAAGGAGGATAAAGGCACTGAAAATAGTGTCTAGAACTACCTTGCGCCAGGGATCAGCAGAATGAGTGTCCGCGGGATGAAAGCATCGTTCCAGGTCGAGTCGCGTTTCTGCTATTCTTCCGCCAAGCATACCAGATACACTCAGATGAAAAGGCAGGAGCAACGCGGGTTGCAAAAGATCTTCCTGCAAGTCTTCCTTTACAATGCGCAAACTTTGTTCTGATACATGACCATTCACTGCCTGGTCTGCCTGTTCAGGTAAGAAAGCAAGCGGGCGCCAGCAAACATTATCTGGATAAAAACAGTCGTAGATATTTTTTCTCTCGATGTTTTCTGCGCCACTTATAAAATGTTTATAGAGGTCAATCCCTCTTTGCTCATAGACAAAAGCGTAGCGAGGTAGTCGCTCAGGAGTGGGTTGTTGGGTATCTTCATTCTGCGTTCTGGCAATCATACGCGCAAGTACAGCATTATCCGCATGTTGAATAAAATTGGGTATGTTCAGGCTTATTAATGTGTCTTGTAATCTTGTATTATTCACCAGATATCTCCGGCTTCTGGATGATATCGTACCATTTACTTATGATAACATCCGTATCATCGGGAATGCAAGCAATAAGAAAGCGCACCTTAGCAGGAACATACTGTTCTGGCATTCTTTTAAAACTTCCAAAATCGGTAATTTTGTACTGTGCTTTTGGCCTTACAAGTAGACCGCATACAACAATGCAAAAAGCGTCGAAGCGCTGTTCCTGGAAAAGGAGCGCTGCTTCTAGCAATAAATTGCGTGCATCTGGATCTCTGGTCAAACGAGCCGCACGCCACACTT
>DAOTTJ010000280.1:0-16945 GCA_034437695.1 Ktedonobacteraceae bacterium | reverse complement strand
ATCCTGGGGGATTAAGCTCGATGCCTATATTGGCCATAGCGCTGGCGAGGTTGCCGCTCACTATCTGGCGGGTGCGCTCAGCTTTGAGGACGCGGTCTGTGTGATCTATCATCGCAGCCGTTTGCAGCAACGCACCAGTGGCCAGGGACGTATGCTCGCGGTGGGTATGACAACAGAGACGCTCGATCAGGCAGTTCATGACGCCGGTTCGGGGGTATCTATCGCGGCTATTAATAGTCCGAGCGGAATTACTCTGGTTGGTGAGGCGGAGATCCTGGAAGATATGGCTCGCCAGCTTGAAACTTTCCAGGTCTTCCACCGTTTCCTGAACGGAAAAGTTCCCTATCACAGTCATTTTATGGAGCCGCTGCGTGAAGAGTTACTGGAGTCCCTGGCGAATCTGCATCCCCAGCGGGCGACGGTTCCGCTCTATTCGACGGTGACGGGGACCCGCATCGATGGGCGAGGGGTAGATGCCTCTTACTGGTGGCAAAATGTGCGTGCAACGGTTCTCTTCGGCTCGGCTCTGAGTCAGATGATCCAGGATGGCTATAGCGCGTTTCTCGAACTCAGTCCGCACCCGGTTCTGGCCAGTTCGATCAAAGAGCTGCTTGCGCAGCAGGAGCTGGAAGGAATAGTGCTCCCCTCGTTGCGTCGTAAAGAGGAAGATCACGTCAATCTGCTGTCTTCGCTGGGTGCGCTCTATACGCTGGGCTTCCCTGTCGCCTGGCGGGTGATTGCCGGTTCAACTGGCAATCTGGTAAAGCTTCCAGCTTATCCCTGGCAACTGAAATCCTATTGGACCGAATCGGTCGAATCGCGTGCTGATCGCCTGTTGACGCTTTTACATCCACTGCTGGGTCAGCGTATGAGTCCTGCCCATCCCACCTGGGAGCTTGAATTAAGCCCGCGCTTGCTCCCTTATCTGACAGATCATCGCATTCAGGGAAATGTGCTTCTGCCAGGTGCGGCTTACGCAGAGATAGCGCTAGCCGCTGCACACGAGATGTTTAACGAGGGCGAGTATACGCTGGAAGATTTGACGTTTAAAAAGGCCCTGTTTCTGCCGGAAACGTCCGATCCCAAGTTGCAGACGGTTTTAAATCCTCAGGAGGCAACCGTTGACATCTACAGCTATACACCGACCGGGGAGGCACGCTGGACACTCCATGCCACCGTGCGCCTGCGTCGCCACCAGCCTGGCAAACAGTTAAAGTACCAGGAACTCAGGGATTCCTTTGCGGCCCGCTGTACTGAACAGATGTCCAGAGAAGAGTTTTATCAGCAAACGCAGGTCATGGGTTTCCAGTATGGACCCGCCTTCCAGGCTATTCAGGGTATTCAACTGGGGGACAATGTATCAATCAGTACTCTACGCATACCCGACTCTATAGAGGAGGAGTTGTCAACTTACTTCTTCCATCCCTCGGTGCTCGATGCTGCCTTCCAGACCTTGCTGGTCGCGGCCAGGTCTACTGACAGTGCTGAAGGTCAGCATACGCCTTATCTGCCAGTCAGTGTCGACCGCATTCGCATTCTGGCACGTCCAACCCGAGAGATGCAGGCCTTTGCCAGCATCAGCCGGGCCGATGATCGGCTGGTTGTGGGCGATGTTCAGGTGGTCGACCAGGAAGGCAACCTGCTTGCTGAGATTGAGGGTTTCCGCGCTCAGTCCCTGGAAGCCTCGATGAGTCTGGCTCCAGAGCGGATTGACCGGGGATTATACGAGCTGGAATGGTATCTCCAGGAGCGGTCGGCCAGGGAAGAAGCAGAGGCAGGCGAGAGCAACCAGGCTACTCAGGAAGGTCCCTGGCTCATTTTTAGCGATCAACAGGGCGCAGGCGAGGCTTTCATTGCGTCTCTGCAAGAGCATGAGCAGCAAGCTATCAGCATAGCACACGCTGACGTGGCTGAGTTAACGCATAAGGACGGTCAGTATACCCTCAATCCTGCTTCGCTCGAACAGTTCGCGCAGCTTTTCGTGGAGCTAGCGGCGAGTGGTCAGTCCTCATTCTCGCGCATTGTCTACCTGTGGGGACTCGATGTCACGTTCCCTGAACTGGGTACGCTCGCTGCGTTGGAGCAGGATCAGACGCTGGTCAGTCTGGCAGTTGTGCATATGATCAGAGCGTTGTCTCAATGTGGCTGGTCGCGTTTGCCAACCGTCTGGCTGGTGACGCAGGGAGCGCAGACTGTTGGTAAGCAGAGTGGACCACTCGCCATTGAGCAAGCTCCGTTATGGGGACTCGGCAGAGTCATTGGCCATCAGGAGTTTATGAGTCTTTGGGGGGGCCTGGTTGATCTTGATCACGCTCCGGTCGCGACGCAGGCAAGCCATCTGTTTGAGGAGATCTGGCAGACCAACGGCGAAGATCAGGTTGCCTTTCGTGATGGTCAGCGTTACGTCGCTCGTCTGGTGCAAAGCCCGCACCTGACGCCACCATTGCCGTCTGCCTTCCAGCCCGATGGCAGCTATCTAGTGACTGGTGGACTGGGTACACTGGGATTGCTAGTGGCAAACTGGATGGTTAACCAGGGGGCCAGGCGTCTGATCCTGATGGGGCGTACTCCTGTCCCGCCGCGTTCTACCTGGTATCGGCTGGCGGCTGATCATCCGCAGAAAAAGCTCGTTCAAGAGCTGCTCAAGCTAGAAAACCTGGGGGCAAGTATTCATCTTGCGGCAGTGGATGTCGCCGACGAAGAGCAACTGTCCGCTTTCCTGGCTGAGTATAAGCGCGATGGCTGGCCTGTAATCAAGGGGGTTATTCACACGGCAGGCGTCGTGCAGGATGAACTCCTGCTGCGTATGACAACAGAAACCTTCGAGCGTGTGATGCGCCCTAAACTGCGTGGTGGCTGGCTCTTACATACACTCCTTAAAGAGTATCCGTTGGACTTCTTTGTACTCTTCTCTTCGACTGGTTCGGTCATCGCTTCGCTGGGTCAAGCCAATTATGCGGCGGCGAACGCCTTTCTGGATGCACTGGCCAGTTATCGTCGGGCGCAGGGCTTACCCGCGCTCAGTATTGGCTGGGGTCCCTGGTCTGTCGGTATGGTTGAGCAGTTGAAACTGGAGCAGTTCTATACGCGGCGTGGCATTGAACTGATTACTCCCGAGGTTGGCATGCAGATTATGACCAGGGTGACGGGCCAGAACCCGGCGCACCTCGTAGTAATCTCGGCCAACTGGGCAGTTGCCCGCGATGCAGCTCCTCAAGGCGCTCTGCCTCCAATGTTCCTTTTGCTTGGTGAGCAGGAGGGCGAAGTTGAAGCGGCCGGCGCTGCCAGCGATAACGAACTGTTTGATCTGCTCAGCGCAACCGAGTCCAGCGGACGCCTGGCGCTTTTAGAGTCCCATCTTCAGGACATGATCGCACGCGTGCTCCAGCTTGAGGCAGAGCAATTCAGCGGTCAGGAAGCGCTGACAAGTCTGGGTATGGACTCGATGATGGCTATTGAAGTCAAAAATCGTATTACTAGCAGTGTAAAAGTCGACATCTCTGTACTTGAGTTGCTGCAAGGCATCACCGTTGCGCAGCTCGCAGCTCGCATTCTGGCCTCTCTCCAGCTCGACGAACCTGTTTCTTCTACTGATGGTGAAACCACTGCCGCAACCACCGCTCCAGTTGAAGAGATCGAGCAACTCCTGGCCCTCGCTGATAGCGACGAACTGGAGCGCTTACTCGCCGAACTTGAACAAACCTCAGAAGCACTGGACCTGGAAATCAAAAATTAGTTCCAGCCTTGATCCCAGGCGCATTTGAATAGAAGCAGCTTGCTTATTCAATCCGCCTGGGATCGGGCCGATCCGTATGAAGGAGGGGAGGAAAGTCGTGGCCACTTTGCTGCAAAGACTTCGCCGGACCATGATGGGGGTTTCGCCCGCCAAGGCGACCTCGTTCAGTCAAGGAAACTCGGAATCCTGGAAGCACCTGGAAGCTGTCGTGCTCACCGCACTTGAAGGATATCATCTAACGCTGGATAGTAGTAAGTTTGAGATATTAATCCCTCACCTTGATGAGATTCCCCTGGCAATGCGCAGCTATGCCTATGAGGGCGCAGCGATGGGTCTGACTGGCCTGGATATGATGCTGCCCTGGAAGCATCGTTTGCGAGACTATATAGCTGGTCCGGGAGCACCGCACATCTATATGGTGCATATCGGCGCAGGTGAGGCTCTGGGACTGCTGAACCGCAACCCCGAGCCATTTATCGCTTCTCTTGAAGATCGCGTGATCTGCTGGCTAGTCATGGAAGGCTATGGCTTCCATAAAGGCTTTTTTCACAGCAAGCGCTATATCGTTGAAAAACAAGTACCTAAACGTTTTTCGCCCTATGGCCAGCGCATCTTTGATCAGGGTCTGGGGCGCAGTATCTGGTTTCTAGATGGTGCAAACGTTGAACGTATCACCGCGACCCTGGCCGCGTTTCCATCTACCAGGCAGGCCGATATGTGGGTTGGCATTGGCGTGGCCTGTACCTATGTCGGAGGCGTGGATCGCGCGACAATTGAGGCTTTGCAGAAAGCTGCTGGCCCTTATGAGCCACAGATGGCTATGGGCGCAGCTTTTGTCGCTAAGGGGCGACAACTGGCGGGCAATCCAGTGCCGCATACCGACCTGATGTGCGAGGTCCTCTGGGGGCTGACTGCCGAACAGGCAGCAGCGAAAACGACGCGAGCTTTCCAGGATCTGCCACTCACCGGACCACAACCTGCTTTTGAGATCTTACAGCAACGCCTGTTAGCCGATTTTGCTGAGCATTCAGCTCCTGTCTATCAACAAAAGGAAGCAAATTTATGACTGTGTTAGGAAGTCTGCTCAAGCCCATTTTTGGCGTTTCAGAGGAATTTACCTCTTTTAATGAGGATGATTATCAGGCATCGCAGCGTTTAAAGACCGTTGTCCGGGCAGTGACGAAAGGCTGCCAGATCACGTTTCAGAGCAGTAATTTTGCAATACTGGTTTCCCGGCTCAACCTGTTCGATGTCGAGCTGCGCGGGTATGCTTACGAAGGTGCCGGTATTGCTCTGGCCGCTCTGGATAGTTTATTGCCCTGGGGGAGTCGCACCAGGGCTTTTCTGGATGGACCTGGCTCCGAGTTCATTTACGCTGTGCCTCTGGGCGCAGGTATGGGCCTGGCCCGCCTGCGGCGTAAGCCTGAAGCGTTTCTGAAACGTCTGGACCCGGTTTTGGGCTGGCTCATTCTGGATGGCTATGGTTTTCATGAGGGTTTTTTCTCTTCTCAGCGTGCGCTCAAGGAACAGAAGGTTCCACGCTCGCTCTCAGCGTATGGGCGACGAGTGTTTGATCACGGGTTGGGGCGAAGTATATGGTTCACCAGCGGGACTGATGTGGCGCATGTGGCCGAGATGATCAACGCTTTTCCAAAAGCTCGGAGAGCCGATCTGTGGAGCGGGGTCGGTCTGGCCTGCGGCTACACGGGGGGAGCTGATCGCGCTGCTATCGAGACCCTGAAAGGGCTGGTCGGGGAATATGCTCCTCAGCTAGCGATGGGGGTGGCAATTGCTGCGAATGCACGCCACACGGTTGGCAATCCTTCGCGCTACGTAGAGGTGGCGTGTGAGACATTGTGTGGCGTTTCTAGTCAGATAGCCTCGCACATGGTCGATGTCGCCCGTGAGAATTTGCCGCCCGATGGTGTTGAACCTGCCTACGAGGTCTGGCGACAACGTCTGGTGGCTCAGTTTGTCGTCACGTCGACAAAGGAGGTAAAATCGTGACTTTTGCTCCTATGCGCGGACTACGCAAGGCTATTTTGCGTACTGTGCCTAAAGCCAGTGGCTCAGATCAGCGTGTGGTGACGACAGTCATGCAGGGTTTTCGCGCCACTCTCGAAGACGATCGCTTTGATGTGCTGGTCTCTCGGCTCAGCGAGGTTGAAGAGGACTGGCGTGGCTTTGCCTATGAGGGAGTTGGGCTGGGCCTGACCGTCTTTGATCGCTTTTTACCCTGGCGAAGACGCCTGCAAGCTTTTGTCGCTGGACCCGGAGCTGCTTATATTATTCCGATCTATATAGGGGCTGGGCTGGCGTTCGGACGCCTGGGAGGCCGAGGTATCGAAGCGTTTGTCAGGCGGTTGGATCACACGGTCTTCCGCTGGATGGTCGTTGACGGGTATGGCTTCTATCGGGGCTTTTTCTCGCGCCAGCGTTTCCTCGTGGAGCAGAAGGTTCCGAAAAATCTGACGGGTTACGCGCTTCATGTTTTCGACCAGGGTCTGGGTCGGAGCATCTGGTTTGCCAATGGAGAAGATGTGGCGCGGGCTACCGCAATGATTGCTCTGTTTCCAGAGGCGCGGCGAGCAGACCTCTGGGCGGGGGTAAGCTTTGCCTGCGCCTATGCTGGAAGTCCCTTACCACAAGCAACGTTGGAGCAATTGCGCACCGCCGCAGGCCCTTACCGGGTTCAACTGGCGGTGGCAGGCACTCTTGCTGCCAAGAGGCGCAATGGTTTTGGCCACCTGACCCCTCATACAGAACTAGCCTGCCAGGTGTTCTGTGGCCTTTCTGGCGTTCTGGCGGCTACGGTCGCCAATGACGAGCTAGAGAATATCCCATCAGCCAATGATGCCTCCCCCTATCGGGTCTGGCGTCAACGCATTAGCGCTCACTTTGAGACAGTACACTCGACAAACGAGCCGCTCGTTTTTTCACAGCAAAAGGAGCAATAGGATGTCAAACTCAGCTCTAACCATTCTCTTTTTCTTACAGTTAGCAGTCATCTTGGGTATCTGTCGTCTGGTAGGGTATCTGGCGAAATGGGTTGGTCAGCCGCAGGTTGTTGGTGAGATGATTGCTGGTGTGCTGCTCGGTCCCTCGCTCTTTGGTCTCCTCTTGCCAGGGTTACAGCATCAGATTTTCCCTTCGGGGGTGCCGATGAGCATTCTCTATGCCTCAAGTCAGGTTGGTCTGGTGCTCTATATGTTTTTGATTGGTGCTGATTTTGATACCAATCTGATTCGCAATCGCCTGCGCAGTGCCGTCTCGGTCTCACTGGCCGGTATTCTGACGCCGATGCTTCTGGGCGTGTTGCTCGCTGCGCTGCTGATCCATCAGCCGGGCCTGTTTAGCGTACACGTTCCACTGCCCGAAGCCATGCTCTTTCTGGGGGCGGCTATTGCAATCACTGCCTTTCCGATGCTGGCACGCATTATCTTCGAGCGCGGGCTGTCTGGAACCTCTCTGGGTACGCTGGCCCTGGCCGCTGGCTCGACCGATGATGCGGTCTCGTGGTGCCTGCTAGCAATCGTGCTGGCGATTTTTAAGCAAAATATTTTTATCGCGCTCTTTGCTGTAGTCGGCGGCCTGCTCTATGCCGTATTGACGCTAACTGTTGGACGCGTAGTGCTGGCACGCACGCTCGGTAGGATGACCGAGCGCGTGGGGGGGATTACCGGACCAATGCTGGCTGTGGTGCTGTTACTGGTGATGTTTTGTGCCTGGCTGACCGATGCAATTGGCATCTATGCGATCTTTGGCGGCTTTATTCTCGGGGTTGCCATGCCTCGCGGCCTGTTTACGAAACACATCAAGAGTATTATGGACCCTGTCGTTACCAATTTTATGTTGCCTCTCTTCTTCGTCTACTCGGGCCTCAACACTAGCCTGGGTCTGGTTAATAGCTGGCTGCTCTGGGGCATCGCCGCTTTGCTCTTTCTCGCGGCTGTCTTAGGCAAGGGCATTGCCTGCTGGCTGGCTGCGTTGCTGAACAAAGAATCGAATCGCGAGGCGCTGGCTATCGGTAGCCTGATGAATGCGCGTGGCCTGATCGAGCTGATTCTGCTCAATATCGCTCTTCAACAGGGCATTATCACGCCAACGCTCTTTACCATGCTGGTGCTGATGGCCATTGTTACAACGTTGATGGCTTCGCCTCTCTTCGAGTTGGTGTATGGACGCTATCAGCACAAAGAGGGCGGCCCCGTAGCGGAGAACATTATCGAAACCACCGGAAAAGCAGAGGCCACTGTCTAGACGTGTGGTGTTTACCTGGTGCTGCAAGCAAAAGGAGATCATGAGATGGCTCTTACCTTTGGCAAGATGCTGAAGCCGTTCTTCAGGCTCTCAGCTGACGAGTTTCCCAAACTGGCGGCGAAGCGCTACGGCCAGAACGATGAGATGGATCAAACTTGGCTGCTATTCGAGCCGGT
Organism: Ktedonobacteraceae bacterium; assembly: GCA_034437695.1. Classification (GTDB taxonomy): domain Bacteria; phylum Chloroflexota; class Ktedonobacteria; order Ktedonobacterales; family Ktedonobacteraceae; genus Paraktedonobacter. Next base: position 8,773 of record DAOTTJ010000280.1, on the reverse strand, counting down.
CGCGCGTAATCTGGTGGGTGGCTTTAAGACGGCTCTTGATGATGACCACTTTGATGTGCTTGTGCCGCGTCTGGACTCAGTTGATGAGGAGTTTCGCGGGGTGGCCTACGAGGGAGCGGGGATGGGCCTGATGCTCCTGGATAGTTTGGGACCCTGGAAGAAGCGCCTCGATGCTTTCATTGCTGGACCAGGCTCACCGTATGACTGGCTGCTCTATATCGGCGCAGGTCTGGTACTGCCCAGAGTCCCCATGCATCCTGACCGCTTTCTGGCAAAGTTGGACCCGTTTTTGCGCTGGTTTGTGATGGATGGTTATGGTTTTTACGAGGGCTTTTTCTCAGGAGAACGCTCGGTTAATAAGCATATAGTTCCAGCCCGTGTTTTGGGGTATGGGCGGCGGGCGTTTGATCATGGCCTGGGACGGAGCATCTGGTTCTTTACTGGCGCAGATGTTGGCCGCATCGTGAGCACGATCCAGTCGTTTCCAGAGGAGCGCCATGCTGATCTCTGGGGAGGCATTGGCCTGGCCTGCGCGTATGCTGCCTGTGTGGTGGACCGCGATGCCATTCGCGTTTTGCGCAAAACCGCTGGTCCTTACGGGCCAAACATGGCAGCGGGAGCGGCCGTGGCGGCCACCTTCCGCATGCAGACCGGGGGCGTTGCAGAGCAGACGGATCTGGCCTGCGAGGTCCTTTGCGGCCTCTCCAGCGCGATGGTTGCCCAGATTTGCAATGTCGCTCGCGAAAATCTTCCCCCCGATGGCGTCGAACCCGCTTATGAGATCTGGCGACAGCGTCTGGCACACCAATTTGCCACATGGTCAGAAAGCGAACTTGAACAAAAGGAGGCAAAATCATGACTACTACATTCGGTAAAGCACGTCGTACCTTGTTTGGTATTCCTTCTGAAAAGTCCGTATTTAGTCGTCCTGGCTTTGTAAAAGAGGCCTGGCTACGTTTTCAGCCCGTTGCACACGCGTTGGTCGAAGGCTATCACGCGACTCTAGAGGATAGCAACTTTGCGGTGCTTATTCCTCGTCTTGAAGCCGTAGAGCCTGAGTTTCGCGGTTTTGCCTATGAAGGCGCGGGCATGGGCCTGGCCGCTCTAGATATCATGGCACCCTGGAAGAATCGTGTCCAGGAGTTTGTCGAGGGACCGGCAGCCCATCACATCTATCCGATCTATGTCGGGGTGGGTCTGGCTCTGGCCCGATTACATCGCTCGCCTGAAAAGTTCTTTCCGCGCCTTGATCCCCTGCTCTGCTGGGTAGTCGTGGATGGCTACGGTTTTCACGAGGGCTTTTTTGCCTGGAAACGCACGGTAGAGAGAAAGGTGGTCCCGGCCCATTTCTCCAGCTATGCGGTCCGTCTCTTTGATCAAGGCCTGGGTCGCTGTCTCTGGTTCGCCAGTGGTGCGCTGGTTGACCGCGTTGCTGCCCTGATCTCGGCATTTCCCTCTGAGCGCCAGGTTGATCTGTGGAGCGGTGTGGGTCTGGCCAGCAGTTTCGCGGGCGGCGCAGAACGCAGTGAACTGGAACTGCTGAAAGCAACGGCTGCTCCTTTCCATGTACAACTGGCACGCGGCGCGGCAGTTGCAGCGAAGGGCCATCAGGATGCAAACCACCGCTCAGCTCATACAGATCTGGCCTGTCAGGTCTATAGCGGCCTCTCTAGCGTGCAGGCAGTGCAGATCCTTGATGATGCTCGCCAGGATCTGCCGATGCATGCCAAAGAACCGGCCTATGAGATCTGGCGGCAACGCACACAGGCGCAATTCGCTCTGGAACTGGGAAGGAGAAAATAACTATGTCAGCAGTGCTAGGATCGGCATTCGATCCTCTGGCGGAAAATCCCTATCCGTTTTATCAAAAAGCCCGACAGGAAGAGCCTATCGTGTTCTGTCCTCCTTTAAATGCATGGCTTGTGACAGGCTATAAGGATATTCAGAACATTCTGTTGCAGCCGGAAATCTTTTCTTCGCGCGATACGCTCACTTCGCCAGTGACGTTTTATCCTGGGACGCTGGAAGAGCTTCTTCAGGGCTATCTCCCGGTACCGATCGTGCTGAACTCTGATGGACTTGAACATACGCGCTTTCGCGTACCCTTAACGAAGGCCTTTGCTCCCTCGCGCATCAGGGCAATGGAGCCTTTTGTACGCGAGGTAGCCAACAAACTGGTAGATGCGTTTATTGCGAACGGACAGGCCGAGATTGTGAGCCGCTTTGCCTATCCCCTCGCCCTGGAAGTTGTGCTCAAGCTGCTCGGTATCCCCAGCCAGGATATCGAGCAGACACGGATCTGGAGCCAGGACTGGCTGATGCTGATGTCTGTGCAATTGGAAAAAGACCACCAGGCAGCATGCGCACGCAGTACCGTGGCGTTCCAAAAATATCTGACAGAGCTGGTTGCCGCACGTAGAGAGGCTCCCCAGGATGACCTGATCAGTGCGTTGCTGGCGTATGCATCGGACGATGAACCGCTGAGCGAGACAGAGCTGGTGATTACGCTGCAAGGTCTGGTTCTGGCGGGACATGAAAGCACAACGAATATGATTGGTACTGGCCTCTTGCTTCTGCTCGAACATCCCGACCAGTGGCAAACGCTGTGTACCCACCCCGAGTATATCCCGCAGACTGTCGAGGAGATCCTGCGCTTTGATGCCCCGATTCAGATGTTTGCGCGTACTACTACTCGCGAGGTGACTATCAATGAAGTGACTCTCCCCGAAGATGCTGCCCTTTTGTTGCTCTATGGATCGGGTAATCGCGATATGGCTATGTTTCCCCAGGCCGATGAGTTTCAATTTCAGCGTACGCCCAACCATCATCTGGCCTTTGGACACGGGGTACATTTCTGTGTTGGAGCCGCACTGGCGCGTCTGGAAGGTCGGATTGCCTTTGAGGTGCTCTGTCAGCGTATGCCGCATATGACGCTTGTGCCTGATCAGACGTTAACGCATATTCCTACCCTTTTGTTCCGGGGGTATGAACGGCTTGAAGTGGCCTGGACATAAGGTCTTTGTGTAGCATTTTGGAGGTCAGTTCAGGTTTGTTGCCTGCTGCTGACCGGGAGGTAATCAGAGAATCATGGCCATCACATCATCTGAGCATGCGACGGAACACAGCGTTGCTGGCTGGCTGACGCCAGACGAGTTTGCCATTCTGGAGGCAATCTGTGAGACGTTGCTTCCTTCGCTTGAACCCCCGCCTGGATCTAGCGAGGAGGTCGCTGCGTATTACCAGCGCTGCGCTGCTGATCTGTGCGTAGCTCAATTGCTGGCTGAGAAGCTTGGCCAGGAGGGTCCAGAACTCCAGGCCGCTATTCGTCTTTTTCTGACGCTCTTCAATGCGCCACCCATCGGTCTCCTGCTGGCTGGAAGCGCTCGTCCCTTTCTCAAACTGTCACACACAAAGCGCGAGCAATACCTGATGGCCCTGGCGAATAGCCCGGTGGGTCCCTTTCGCCAGGGATATCAGGGCTTAAAACGTCTGGCAGGCCTGATCTACTTCTCGACGATTGATAGTCAGGGCAGGGATAACCCGAATTGGCCAGTGCTCGGCTATACCGCGCCTCCCCCTCCACCAGCCGTCTCGCGCCCAATTCATCCGCTCGAGATTGCTCAAGATACCACTCTGGAAGCTGATGTCGTTGTGATCGGTTCGGGCGCAGGTGGCGGCGTGGTCGCAGGCGAGCTTGCCAGAGCGGGCAAGCGCGTGATTGTGCTAGAAAAGGGGGGCTATAACTACGAGGGCAATTTCACCTGGCAAGAAGAGCAAGCGATGCCAGAGCTTTTTTTGAAGCGCGGCGCGTTATCGACGAAAGATCTTGGGGTGATTATGCTGGCCGGGGGAACGCTCGGCGGAGGCACCACGGTTAATTGGATGACCTCTCTGCGCACTCCTGAGGATGTGCTTCAGGAATGGGAAGAGGTTTCTGGGTTGCGTGAGTGCTTTACCGGTTCTCAGTTGCAGGACAGTTTCGCTGCGGTAGAGCAACGTCTCAATGTAAACAAAGCGAACAGCCAGCATAATCGTCAGAATCAGCTCCTTTTCGACGGTGCATCAGCACTTGGCTATCATGCCGAAGTAGCCCCACGCAATACGGTAGATTGCGAGCAACGTTGTGGCTTCTGCACGATGGGCTGTCGCTATGGATGCAGCCAATCCACGCTCAAGACCTATTTGCAGGATGCGTACGATGAGGGTGCGCGGATCATTGTCCATTGCGACGCGCGGAAGGTCTTGCTCGAGAATGGACGCGCGAGCGGCGTTCAGGCGGTCATCAATGATAAACAAAGCGGGAAAACGTTCAATCTTACGGTCCGAGCAACCGCTGTCGTTGTGGCGGCGGGTGCACTTGTCTCCCCGCTGCTTCTGCTGAATTCGGGCATTGAGAATCCTCATCTTGGGCGTCATTTGCATCTGCATCCCACCGCCATCAGCGTTGGTGTCTATCCTGAGCCGGTCAACGCCTGGCAGGGAGTTTTACAGTCGGCCTACTCTGACCAGTTTCGCCGCCTGGACCATAACTACGGCTATACACTGGAAGTAGCCCCGACTCATCCTGGCCTCTTTGGCCTGGCGACTCCGTGGTATTCTGCACGCAATTATCGCGATGAAATGATCTCCACTGCTCGCCTGGCCTCATTTATTGTCTTGACGCGCGATCGGGGAGAAGGCTACATAACCGCCGATCGTGCCGGTGAGCCAGTCGTAAACTACGTAGTTAAAGCCCAGGATCGCCAGCATATCCTCCACGGTCTGCGCCAGGGAACGCGTATCCACCTGACCGCTGGCGCTGAACGTGTCATCTCTCTGCAAAATAAACCCACCGATCTGAGACGCAAGGGACAGGAGCCGATTTCCCCAGAGCAATTGCGAGCCTTTGACCGTCTGATCGGACAACGTGGTTTAGGCTCAAATCGCATAGTCCTTTTCTCAGCCCATCAAATGGGTACCTGTCGCATGGGTGAGTCCCCGCGCACCTCCGTGACGGATGAACATCAACAGGTTCACGGCGTCAAAGGCCTGTTTGTCTGTGACAGCAGCGTCTTTCCCAACGCCTGTGGCGTCAATCCCATGCTTTCAATCATGGCCCTTGCCCATAAAGCAAGCCAGTACATCAAAACAGAACTCTGACCAGGGACGCACTCCTGCCCCTGAGACTCTGCTTGACAGGTAGGGGGCAGAGTGCGCTCCTGCTGACCCGCGAGGTTATCTTCGCACATTCTTTTGCTTTTGCGCTCGCTGCCGTGGGTAGCAAGCAGATTTCTGAGCATTTAAACAAAGGAGAGATCAAACATGACCAGCGAGGAACTTTTCGCATCTATGCCCGAAAGATTTAATCCTGCAGCCGCAGAAGGCCTCACTAAAACGCTTCAGTGGAATATCACGGGCGATGATCCGGGCGTCTGGGCTTTCCAGATCGTGAAGGGTGTCGGCACGCTCATTCCGGGGGGTGTAGAAAAACCCGATGCTACCTTTACCACCACCAGTAAGGCCTGGAAAGATATAGCTGAGGGTAAACTGGACTCCACCAAAGCCTTTATGACAGGCAAGCTCAAAGTATCTGGGGATCTGACTCTGGCTATCAAAGTCCCCCAGCTCTTCTCTGTCGGAAGCCCCAATTAAGCGTACCGGCGAAGCTGTTAAGCATGAAGAAAGGAAAACTGTGCAATGAAGACGCTAATCGTCAAATATTTGCCTAACAAAAGGTCCTGTACACAGAAGCTTTTAGATGCATTTCTGGAAAATGTGATTGACTCGGAGATCGAACAGCTCGATCTCTGTCAGGATGTCCCCGACCTCTTCTCGCCTGAAGCTCTGGAGAGCTACTTCGGGCGTATTATCGGCGCAATTCCGCGCGACCGCCCAGTACCCGCTCTGGCCAAAATGGACCGTATGACCGCGCAGCTTAAATCGGCTGATGTTGTGGTCCTGGTGACTCCTATCTACAATTTCTCATTGCCCGCCACGGTCAAAGCATGGTTTGACTCGGTCATGCTCCAGGGCGAGACGTTTAAACCCAATCCCAAAGGTGCGTTTCTGGGCTTGATGACTGGCAAAAGAGCGCTGGCTTTAATGACCGCCTTCGGCACATATAGTATTGGCGATGGAACCGTTGGTAGCCTGTTTGGTCCGACCTATGAACACGGCATGACGCTGGCCAAACTGGAATTTAAATTCATGGGCTTCTCTGACATTCGCGGCGTCTTAGGCGAAGGGATAAGTCCCTCGAAAACCGAGGAAGCGAAAGTCCTTCTGCTAGACAAAGCAGTTGAACTGACTCGCACCATCTCGCAGGAATGGTATGCCAGGGAAACGCTTGCCAAAATGGTCTAAGCGTAACACGCTCCGCTCCATGCAGTAAAAATACAGAGGATATCCCCACTTTTAAGCATCAACCCCTGGCGGGAGATCCTCAGTACTGACGATGTAGCATGCAAAGCGAGAGACGTATACTTGGGCCAGAGGATGATGCTTATAGCTCGCGGTGTGTCGGCCTGCTTCCCTAAGATAGATATCTTACCTATCCCAGTAAGGTTTGACCAGACAGATAGAGTCTTTGGCCGACTTCAGCATGGACTGTTGTCTCTAAAAAAGCCTGGACAGGACAGGGTGCATCAGGATTTTCCCTGTCTGGTCCTCAAGCAATGTAGGAGGTTTTTCAATGGCAGATCATCGTTTTGCCGTTTTGAGCGCACAAGGCGCGAGTGGTGTTCAATCCGAAGAATTTGCAGCTCTCTTTGCGCCTGATTTGACCCTGTATGCCCCATATATCCTCATTCCGTTGCAGGATAAAAAGCTCGCGCTCAAGTTCCTGAACGAGGTTTTTGAACTCTCTGGTTATCCCAGATATACGAATCAGTATACCGATGACCATAAAACTACTCTGCTCTTGTGGGAGGGTTCGCTCTCAGGACCCGATGGCCGTACTTTTACTCTCGAAGGTTCTACCGCCCTGACCGAAGGCGACGACGGGCTGATCCATACTGTCATCAGTTACCTGCGACCTCTGCAAGTGGCAGCGCTCATTATGAAGCCAATGGTTGCCTCTGTATCAGCTGTCTTGCCTGAAGAGTATTGGAAGACTTCCCAACCTTTGAACTTGAAGTAATCTCTGGGCCAGAACCTGGTTCTCTCAGTACCTGGTACACAATTACTTTACCTGTTAAGCAATGCTTGACCAACTTTCGCCTTCAGCCGGGTATATGGGTAGGCGAGTGTCCTATTTCCTTGATCATGCGCTGGCGGTCGGCTCCGCCACAAGCAGAAGGGACTGCCTCACTGTTGCGAGGCAGTCCCTTCTGCTTGTGATGCATAAGCGCCAGTCTACCCAAAATTCAATCGTAACGCTCCAATTGATATGGAGCGTTACCAGCTAGTAAACCTGCTGACACGCTACGTCAGAAGCGTCGGGAGGCTTTTTATCAGTTCGATTTTAGGGTTCAAGTACTGAACGGGACGTTCGGGATCGGCGCGTATATCTGACCAGCGAGCGATCATTCTTTCTAAGACAATTTTACTTTCAAGACGTGCTAGAGGAGCGCCCAGGCAGAAATGAATGCCATGCCCAAAGGTTATGTGGGGATTTGGCGAGCGCCTGATGTCGAACTGGTCAGCATGGGGAAAATACGCTTCATCGAAATTAGCCGCCGAGAGCCAGGCCATCATTGTCTGCCCTTCCTTGATCTCATGTTCTCCAATCGTTGTATCGTGGCGGGCAGTACGCATGAAGTTTACGTGCGCGAAATCGTAGCGCAAGATCTCCTCAAGCGCTCCTGGAATCAGCGAAGGATCGGCGCGGAGTTGCTGGTACATTTCTGGCTGCTGTATAAAGCGGCGAACTGCGACACTGAGCAGTATCGTGGTAGTAACGTTGCCTGCGACCAGCAGGAGGACACACATATGCAGCACTTCTTCCGCAGTCAGGCTCTCACCGTTTATTTCGGCGTCAAGCAGTGCACTGATGAGATCGTTTTGCGGCTCTTTTTTGCGTGCAGCGAGCAGATCAGAAAAATAGTCGTTGAGTTCAGTTCCGGTTGAATGCTCCGTTTTGGGTAGCAAGCCGAGCAGTTGATATGCCCAGAGGCTGAAGCGCTCCTGATCTTCCCCTGGCACGCCAAGCATTTCCGCGATGACGCGAGCGAGCAACGGATGAGCAAGCTGTTCAACAATATCAAGTTTTCCCTCGGCGCTTCCCAACTCTAAGATTTCATCGACAATGGCCGTGATGCGTGGTTCTAGCAGCGCAACCCGGCGGGCAGTAAAGGCTTTGCCTGCGATTGTGCGGTAACGGCGATGATCTGGTGGGTCGCATTGGAGTATGTTAAGTCCTCCAACGTCGCTAAAGCCTTCCAGAAGAACCTGGGCTGAAAAGGTGGAATAATCGGTAAGGACACGTTGGACATCATCGTAGCGAAAAACTTCCCACAAGTCATAATCTGGTTGGTAGCGAACAGGCATGGTTTCGTGCATTGTGCGGTACCAGACTACCTGAGCCTCAGTTGAACTGTCCTTTGCATTGGTGAGTAATGAGCCTAGCCTTAATGGGATGCGCTTTTTAATTTCCATTCTGATTTAAACCATCCTTGTGTTGCAATGAAGACTCCTGATAGGTAACTGGTCGCCAGTGCAGACATGCGTTTTTTGTCGTCTCTGCCCGACCGGCTCAGTCCATATGCGGAGTCGATCTTTTCTTTCTTGCACGCCCATATACCGCTCATGCACAGAATCGTCTGAACTTCCAGAAAACGATCTCAACTGACAGTGC
>DAOTTJ010000279.1:0-7839 GCA_034437695.1 Ktedonobacteraceae bacterium | reverse complement strand
AGATAGTCTGCTCAAATATTCAAACTCCTTCTTCATAGTGAATTTGAGTTGATTTATAAGTTCCTTACATATCATCATCTCATCTGCTGGCCTGAAGTAAGTGGAGCGATCGCGCTTACCTCAGGGTTCTTGACGATTTTTACTGTGTTAGGTGGTCATTTCGCCGTTAATTCTCACGTATGCGTAGGTCAGGTCACAGCCCCAGACCGTTGCGGTGTCGTCGCCCAGGCCGAGCGAGACGTGGATAACTACCTCTGGCTGGTGGAGATAGGCCTGTAGTTCGGGCAGACGATCCTGGGGGAGTGGCTGGCCGCGGTACACGGTCAAGTCGCCAAAGGCGATAGCGACCTTTTCAGGCACAATATCCTGCTGTTCGTCGCATTTGCCGATGGCCATCGCGACACGTCCCCAATTGGGGTCGGCCCCGAAGATAGCGGTTTTGCCCAGTGGCGAGTTGACTATCGACTTGGCGACGCGTTTTGCCTGGGCCGGTGAGGAGGCACCGTTGACTGTGACCTCCAGCATCTTGCTCGCGCCCTCGCCATCGGCGGCTAGTTCTTTGGTGAGTTCGATTGCCATCTCTTGAAATGCCTGTTGAAACTCCTGAAGCGGCACCTCGCCGGCCAGTCCGTTGGCCATGATAGCGACCGTATCGGAGGTGCTGGTATCTGTATCGATACTCAGGCAGTGAAAAGAGGCGTCGACTACTTCTTTGAGCATAGGCTTGAGATGCGCGGCGGGGATGCTCGCGTCGGTTATAAAGTAGCAGAGCATCGTGGCCATATTTGGCTCGATCATGCCGCTGCCTTTGACCATGCCGACCAGGACCGCGTCCCCGATGCGACGGGCGCGAACTTTGGGGTGCGTATCCAGCGTGAGGATCGCCTCGGCGCTGAGGTGCAACTGATCCTCGCGCATCTCCTGACCAATGCCCGCGATCCCGGCCCGCATTTTATCCATTGGGAGCTGCCAGCCAATCACGCCGGTTGACGAAGGAAGTATATCTGAAGGCTCGATCTGAAGCTCGTTTGCGACAAGTTGGCCGACCTCACGAATATTGGCCAGCCCCTCCTCGCCGGTCGCGACGTTGGCATTCTTGCTATTGACCACAAAGGCCTGGAGCTGACCATCTGCCACGTGCTCCCGGCCAACAGTAATCGCTGCTCCACAAAAGAGATTCTTCGTGAACATGGCGGCGGCGGTGGCGGGAACATCGGATGCGATCACCGTGAAGTCCAATGTTGTATCGCGGATGCCCAGATTTTTGGCGCAGGAGCGAAATCCGCGTGGTGAGAAAGGTAGTGCTTGCATATGCAACCCTCTTCTTCGATATTTCCTGAGTAGCTACGCTATTTCTTGCCATTATACCCGGCACATGAGCATTGTCAACCTCACGGAGACGCGGCTTCAGGGTTTTTCAACTGTTTTTTTCTCACCCCACCTGCTCATCCTTTGAGCGACTCTGCTGGCGAAGACGCCATGTTCTGTCACGTTGGCCCTGTCCCAATCAATAGAGAGAACATCACGCCTCGGACAATCGCCTGAAGCGTGATGTTCTCTCTATTGAAGGGGCAGACGGGAAAGAAGCGCGATAGAAAACTGAACAGTTAGCGAATATGGTTATCGCGGACCGTTGGGTCGATGGTTGGGAAAGAGGTTGTGTCGATCGGCATCACATACGGGCCGCCCGGTGTGGTCCGGCTCGGCGTATAGCCGGCTCCCGAGATCGTGTTGCCGGTGATCGTATCGTGATTGCCGATATCGTCGATCCCTACCTGGTAGCCTTTATAAGGAAAGCCCGACGAGGTACCGTCGCCCATATTGGTGACCGCGTTATTGCTGATATAGTTATTCTGTGCCTGGTCGTTGGTCTCCTTCGCTGCCGGGGCGGAACAATCGGCGGTATAGTTATTCAGGTAGATGCCGACATCGTTGTTGAGGAGTGTGTTCTCTGCGACCTCTACATGCGTGACCAGTGGATCGCCGCAGCCGCCGAAGACGATCACGCCCGCCGCTGATGCGTAGGCAGTGCCAGTATACGAATTGCCGATAATAAAGTTTTCCTCCACGCTGGCCGAGGCTCCACGCGAAATCTGCACCCCGTTCTGGGCGATGACGGGTGCGAGCAATGCATCTCTCCCGGCCCCCTGGATGGCGTTCTTGCTTATCTCGGAGGTCGAACCAGGACCGTCAACCGTGAGGCCGTTTTTCTGGTACCCTGAGATCAGCGTATTGGTGATCGAGGCGTGACCGACAAAGTTTTCAACGTGGTAGGTGGCAAATGTGGCGTCCGGCCAGTATTCGCGGCCAATCTGCACGCCGACGCCAAACTGACACCCGTACAGCGCCGGGTTGCTGTCGCGAATATTCTTGACCTGGTCGCGATCGATGCTGACCGTCGCGCCGTCAATCACCAGCACGCCATACTCCTCGTTGGCGCACCCGCCGTTGGTTGGCAGGACGCCGGAGATGGTCAGATTGCTGATGGAGACTTGCGTTTTCGCGCCCCAGACGATGAGCAGCGCTTCCGGGATAAAGAGATTGTCGCTGGCAAATTGAGGTGGTAGGCGATTCAGCGCGGTGTGTGGAAAGACGGCCGGAGCGACGATGCCTGCGCCCGACTTGCCGGTCAGGGTAAGCTCTTTGCTGATAATCACCTGCTCGGCAAAGGTAGTACAGAGATAGACCGTGTCATCGGACTTTGCCGCGTCTACTGCGGCCTGTACAGAGGTATAGCCGGGCGAGGAGCAGCCACTATTCGTGCCGACGAGAGATCCAACATACAGAGTGTGTTTGCTTTCCTTTGCAAGAGCCTGGGAAAGTGGTTGCAGAGCCAGAAGTCCGCTCAGCAGGAGGAGCATACAGCCGAATTCAAGCAAGAAAACTCTTCTTTGAGAATGAAAAGAACGAAACATATTTCTTTTCCTTTCAACGTGTGCCTGGAAAGGTAAAACCTTTCTCTTCCGAACCACCAAATATATCTATAGTCAAGAGTAACAGAATGCTCCTTCTTTTACAAGCGCGACTATTTAGCATTGTTTTGCATAGAGAAGTCAGAGACTATGGAGATAGTGCGGACCATCGTTGGTCATCGTATTCGGGGGAATTTTAGCGAAATGCAAAAATACGTCGTCAAAACTGTCGATCTGGTCGAAACCCATTCGTCGCATGACTAAAGAGATGAAATACAACATCTTTTTGAAATGAAAGAAAGAGGAAAAATTATGACAAACTATGTGCTTCTCTACCTGAGTGGCCGTATGGCTGAGACCGAGGCCGCGCAGGCGGCAGAAATGGAGGTATGGGGATCGTGGTTTGGTACATTGGGTAGCTCACTGGTTGACGGTGGAAGCCCATTTACCCAGACCGTCAAAAGTGTCGAGAGCGATGGAAGCGTGATCGTCGGTCCGATCGGGAAGGCGGCCACCGGTTATTCGATCGTCAAAGCAGAATCGTTAGACGAGGCTGTCAAGATGGCCGGAGGGTGTCCTATTTTGCAGAGCGGCGGCCAGGTCTCGGTCTATGAAGTCTTGCCTATGTAGCGGGCAGTGTTACTCGCGCTAAGTTGAGCGCGAAAGCTGAGACGCTCCCGAGCACCGCAATGTGCTCGGGAGCGTCTGATGCGTATGACCCTCAAAAAGCTGAGAGAGGGTCACTAACTCTGCTCTGGTCCTTTTTGGCTTGGCTGATGAGATGCATGTGCGCTGGCACTCGCCTCAGGAAGTGTGAGCAGGTTCCAATAATCTCGCTGGTGAATCACTTTTCCATTTTAACTTACTGACGTGGTGGTTGATCTTTCACGAGAGCATCTATCATCAGTGGAGAAAGCGGCAGGTCGACGAAGACACTTTTCGTTCGTGGACGCTCGATCTGGAGTATTTTGCTCAGCGGCAACAGCTCGGTAACCACTGGGAGCTGCTTCACCCCTATTTTGAGGAATCGTTTGCCGAGCATGTACGCATCATCATCGTGCGCATAGAGCAGACGGCGAAGTGATTGCCTGCCTTTCTGCTTACGCTCGATAGATGTATCGAAGCCGGCTTCACCTTTCGTTGTATTCCCTGCGTTTACTGTAAAGCCAATCCCACCATTGGCCAGGACGCTGTTGTGGGTTTCTCCCCCAAAGAGCTTATAAAAACGCTTGTCAATCTCTTCCACACACATACAAGTGCGAATAGTGCGTGAAAAAGCCTTAGTGTGGGTTTTGCCCCGGCCAATCTCGCGACCCAGGAGTGTGATCCTATATTCATGAACAAGGGTCGATTCTGTCCTCATTCAGAGGTATGCTTTTCTTTGAAAAGAACAATATACAATGAAAAGGCAGGAAATACATACCTATGAATATTCAACCCTTCACCATTGCCATCTCACAAACTATCCTCGATGATTTGCGCGAGCGTCTGGCGCGGACCCGTTGGCCTGATGAGGCGGAGCATGCTGGTTGGAACTCTGGCACGAATCTGGACTACTTGAAGGAATTGGTGGATTACTGGCAGCCCTCCTACGACTGGCGTGCTCAGGAGGCGAAACTCAACCAGTTTGCACAATTTCGTGCGGATATCGACGGAAACCGTATCCACAAGATCATCCCTCTTTTGACCGATCCTGAGAGCGTCGGCGGGAACCCTCTCCGCTCGCATTAGATCACGAAGCGGGAAAACAGATTGGAGAAAAGTCCATGACCAAGATCTATCTAGAAAAAGGCAAGGCGAAGACCGTCGCCTGCTCTCAGGAATGGCCTGGGTGGTGCCGGTTTGGCAAGACGGAGGACGCCGCTTTGACTGCTCTGCTTGACTCGTCTCCACGATACAGAGCGATCGCCGAGCGTGCTGGAGTGGATTTTGCTCCAGGAGCGTTCATCATCGTCGAAAGGGTTATCGGCGATGCCACGACTGACTGGGGTGCTCCATCGATCATCACGACCACTGATACCAACCCGACCGATGGGGCGAGTGCCAGGCGTGGAGTGGCACTGCTTCAGGCAGCGTGGGTAGTGATGGATGAAGTTCTTGCTACCTCTCCCTCTGAACTGCTCAAAGGCCCTCGCGGTGGTGGTCGAGATCGGGACAAGATAGCCAGCCATGTCATCGATGTTGAACGAGCTTATGCCCGCAAGATTGGCGTCCAGCACAAGCCATTTCCCTTTGGTGACCTTGCCTCTCTTGCCGCGATGCGCGAGAAGATCGCTGTGGTTTTGCGTCAACCATCCGACGGCTCACTGCGTACTTCAGGCGGCTGGCCCACCACCTATGCCATTCGCCGCTTCACCTGGCACGTCATCGACCATATCTGGGAGATAGAAGACCGCCGCGTCTGAAACTGCTGTTCCCCAAAAACAGAGAGCCATTTCTCGCACGTTTTAGTAGAGCGGCCAGCCGCAGGCCGACAGGGGTCTGATTGGACCCCGTCGTCTGGTTGTTTCTCGTACGCGCTCGTTAAAGGTTGCTGTCTTCCAGGATATCCCACGGCGTTACGATACCCAGCGGCTTCTCTTCGCCTTTGCCCGTCTGGGTGATGATGACCGCGTGCAGACGCGTTTTGCCAGTACCGAGTGGACGCGCAAAGGCGTCTTTAGCGTCGTAGACGCTGTGGTTGCGACCCATCAGACCAAAGCCCCCTTCGTGCTCACTCTTCAGGACATCGGCGATTGCACATTTGCTGAGCAGCACGTGGTCGTCCTCGGACGATTGAGCCAGCCAGCGAGCGATCCCTTCGAGCGTCAGCAGCGTCAGTTTCTCGCTGCTGCGTACCACCACCTGCGAGTAGTCGTTGGTGCGCATATAGCCGAGCGTCGTGCCGAGCAGCTCGGTGGGCATAAAGCAACGCACATCCTTTTGAAAGGTCGGGAGCAGCGGCTCGGGCGAGAGAATATTTTGCGCCAGCGTCTGAAAACGCGTCAGCGTCCCCTCGCTCGGCTCATCGAAAAATTCGTTGTTGTGCTCAATCACATTGCGAAAATCGCCGTATTTCTTGAGTTGCTGTGCATGGAGCTTGACCGCGGCATTTTTTTCCGCAGCCATATCGATCAGGCGATAGAAGCGCTCAAACTCATTCGAGCCAGTCAATGTAATCAGATGGTCGGAGAGCTGGTTGTACAGTCCGATAAATGTTGCATGTCTATCCACAAAAACCTCCGCAAAACAAAATGTTCAATCGTGACCGGGGCGGGCAAAATGCAGGATCGCTCTATCTCAGTCTCTAACAGGCAGCGACTTTGACTGCTTGCTCGCGCCTTGAGGATAGTACATGAGAAAGGGCAAAAGGTCAAGTGGTTATTCTTTGAGGGGTGCTCAGGTACTGTGCCGCAGGCGAGGCAAATGTTTCAGATGTTTTACTAGCGCATGCGCCAGTAAAACATCTTGCTGCATCTTTTATTCTTTGGGAAGTGGGGAGAGTAAATGCAGGAACCTTCTTCTCAGAAAGCGGCGTTGACCACGGTCATGAGGGGGTACAGCGCGACCCGTACCCAGGTGCGTCTGGTGGTGCTTGAAAAGTAATCACCCCGCAAGCTGGACTATTGCCAGAAATTATCGGTGTGACCAGTGCATTGGGAGGATATGGTAAGTAGGAGGCACTGGCCTGGGCAGATCCGACAGAGAGAGTGATAGCAATCGACGTATAACTGTTAGCATCGATCCCCACCAGGGTCGCATATTCGCTGCCGCAGCCATTCGTATATTTGGTGACGGTTGCATCAACCATAGTAAGCGCACCAAATTGATTTCCGGTGACAGCTCTGAGATAAACGCTTGAAGTGGCAGTAAAAGTGCAGGTACGCGGGGCTGCTGACGCTGTCCCAGCAAAGGCAAAAGAGAGGACAAAAGAAACCAGCATCGCCCCAATCACTCCTAGTGCAAGGGCGTGACTTCTCAGTCGTGCAATGTTCATGAGCGGAATCCTTTCCGGCCCAAACAGGGCAATAGAAGCATCTCCTCAGGTGGATCTGCCAGGCTCATTGTATCTATTTGTACGGTTATGTGTCAAGTACCGGTCTTCGCTGTTGGAGACGTTGTACGGGGCAAAGAGTTGATAAAGGGTCCACAACGCTTGCAGTTCGGAGGTGTGCTGCGCTACGCGAACGTGTTGGCATTGGCGTGCAGAAACGCTTTCGCCACTAAACTATTATCTCAGAATAGCTGGAAAGGTTTCAGTAAAAGGTACTCGTGCAATAAATGGGTGATCGTTGCTATCGAAAAAACGATACCCTCTGGCCGAATGAAAAGAGAATTCAAAATACCCTTTGAGAAAGATGGGCAGAGAGAGGGGCGAGATGGTTCCACAGGTTTCTCTTATGAGAGCGGCAATGGCGTGCCAGAGAATGGTGCGGACCTTCCTGTCATCGGTCGAATAGACCATGTGATACTGAGGAAAGGTCAGGCTGGCAGTGATCAGATCAGCTTTCTCTACAGCCTGTTGGGTTAAGAGCAGATGGCTTCCCTTCACCATTTCTGCATAGAGGCCCTGCGGTGTAATAATGATAGTTCCATTGCATTCAGGAAGAAAGTAATCCCAGAGATATACCCGATACGTCTCCCCGGTGCTTGTCAGATGGTTAAGATACGCAAAGCATGCTTCCCGTGTGAGGCCAAGAGCACGGGCTATTCTCCCGTCAGGTTGAGAGGGAACGGCTCGTAGCGCAAAGTGTGTTGCTTTCTGAGCCGCAAAATAGGTTTGGACCTCTGCTGCATGTGGAGTGAAGTCTGTGCTCTCTAGACAGAGATAGTTATGAATTGGCAGACCGGTGCTTTCATGAAGCGCCAGGAGCCGTTCTACTTTGTTCCAGTCTTGTTGTAAGAACGACGCAATCATTGGTTGTTGGGAAGTGTCAGCCGCCATTAT
>DAOTTJ010000278.1:0-14087 GCA_034437695.1 Ktedonobacteraceae bacterium | reverse complement strand
AAATTGTACTGCCAGCACTGATATTCACCGAGTTGAACGTGACTGTACCCAGAGTAGTCGAGTTGTGCGAGGTAACTGCCAGGCCAGCAAAGACGGACCCGGTCATGCTAATCGTGACGCTCGACCCCGCCACCAGCGTCCAGCTACTTCCATCGGTTGAGGTATACGACGTAAAGGTGGTACCGGTACGTGTAACCATGAGATAGGCTGGAGCGGTTCCCGCAAATGCCAGCGCCTGTTGAGCGCCTCCTCCTTGCATAGCACGGTACTGAATAACAATGCCATTGCCAGGCGTGACAGCCATCGAGTAGTAAGGTGAACCAGCAGTGTTGTTCTGCCGCAGCATAACTCCGGCTTTAGCCCATGCACTACTTGCCGACTGTGAGACAATCCGCGCACTGATACTTCCATCGGCAGCCAACGATTGCGCTGCAAAATGGAACTGATCAGCGATACCATAGATGTCGTTGCCTCCCGCGGTGATGGTCCAGGTGCCACCGCTCTCAGATTGACCACCGCTAGGTACAGGATTACCGATATCGCCACAGGCCCAACCAGCGGGACAGGTACCGATATTCACTGCATTAAAGACAACTGTACTTAGCTTGGTTGTGTTATGCGATGACACAGCGATACCTGCAAGAAGCGAACCGGTCATATTCGTCAGGGTGACACTTGAGCCGGCCAAAGGGGTCCAGGCAACGCCATCTGACGATGTATAGGCAGTAAAGGCTGTGCCAGTATGCGCTACCATCACATAAAGCGGAGCTTGAGTACCAGCGACAGAAACCGCCACTGCCGAGCTACCATCTTGCACTTTACGATACTGTACAGAGAGACCATTGCCTGGAGTCACGACTATGTCATAGAACGGCGAGCCAGCCGTATTGTTTAAGCGCAACATGGTGCCAGCTTTAGCGTTTGAACTGGTATTCTGCTGAGAAGTAACTTGAGCGCTCACGGTCCCGTCGCCTGGCATCGATTGCCAGACATAGTGGAACTGGTCAGCAGTGCCGGAGATATCTGAACCGCCTCCCTGAATTGTCCAGGTGCCATTGCTATAAGCCTGCGTGCCTGCGGGTGTAGGACTCCCAATATCGGCACACGACCAGGCGATAGGACAAACCAGTGTCGAAGTGACTACTACTGTGTCAAAGGTGACTGTGCTCAAAGCGCTCGAATTGTGCGAGGTATTAGAAAGACCAGCCAGCACCGTACCGGTCATGTTGATTGAAACACCTGAACCAGGCACCAGGGTCCAGTTATTGCCATCAGAAGAGGTATAGGCCGAGAAGACCGTACCAGAGCGCGAAATCATCAGGTAGATCGGCACTACACCTGTAGAGATAGCTGCACTTTGTTGTGCACCTCCACCCTGCGTGAGACGGTACTGTATGACAATACCATTGGCAGGCGTGACCTCTACTGCATAGTACATCGAACCTGGATCGGTGGTCTGGCGCATCATCACCCCTGCTTTAGCCCAGACATTGCTATTCCTCTGCGAGGTGACATGAGCACTGACTATTCCATCGGCAGCCAGAGTCTGCCACACATAATGGAACTGGTCATAGCTACCATAGATATCATTCCCACCGCCAAGCAGGGTCCAGACACCATTGCTGAGCGACTGGCTTCCAGTCGGGATCGCGTAGCCGATGTCTGCACAGTTCCAGCCTGTTGGGCAAACGGTTGGTGAGGGCGGTGCATTATTGCTAACAATAACGGTATCAATGTTTGCCACGCTCAGCGTAGATGTATTGTTAGAAGTAACAGCTAGACCAATCATAGATGGATCTGTCAGGTTGAGGGGTACACAGGTCCCGACAATATAGGTCCAATTAGTGCCATTGCTAGAACTGTACGCACAGTAAGTACCACCAGAACGAGCAACCTCCAGGTAGGTGGGTACAGTACCAGTTGGTTGTGCGAGAACCTGCGACTTGAGTCCTCCGATAGAGCGATATTGTACGATTACCGTATTTCCAGGCGTGATAAACGCACCGTAGTAAGCCGAACCTGGATTACTACTCTGGCGAATCATCACACCCGTCTTGGCCGAAGCGTTGGTATTTGTCTGCGAGGTGATATGAGCACTGATACTGCCATTCCCGGTCAGTGGCTGGCTGACGAAGTGGAACTGATCGGTAGTCGTATGAATATCTGCACCAGCACCTTTGACAATCCAGCTTCCCCCCGTCAACGACTGATCACCAACAGTCAGTGGATTCCCCACATCAGTACAGTTCCAACCAGTCGGACATGGCGTAGCGCTTGCAACCGGATTAGGTGCAGCACCAGGGGCTTGAATAGTTACAGCAGCGTAAGCAACCGTATCGGCGGTACCCGCAGTACCAGATGCAACGGCCAGACCAGCCAGCGTTGCGATAGGCATGGGAATAGTCGCGTTATCACCAGGGATCAACGTATAGGTAGTCCCATCAGTTGAAAGCGCGGCCTGGAATACATCGCCGACGCGCTGGATCTCCAGGTAGAACGGGAGCGAGCTGGTACCAGCCCGAGTAACAAGCGTACTTATGCCACCACCCGTTGGCGCACTGCCAAAGAGAGTACGATATTGTACAACCACCTTGCCACCGGGTTCCGCAAAGACCGCGTAGTAGGGAGACATTGGATTAGAAGTCTGACGGATCATTAAGCCCGCCTGAGCAGTACCAGTTGTCACCGACTGAGAAGTTATCTGAGCGCTGATCTGCGTATCTCCGCTAACGTGCTGAGAAGCGAAACGGAAATGATCGCTGCTCCCTCCCACACTGGCCCCCCCACCATTGATGCTCCAGTTACTTCCCGAGACCATCTCCGAACCCGCCGGAGTAGGACTACCGACATCCTGGCAGGTCCAGCTAGTCGGACAATTGGCATCGGCTGGCGGAGTAACCGGCGTACCTAGACCAAAAGCGTAGACATAGCCATCAGTTCCACCAGTGAAAACCTGACCATTGGCGACAGTCGGTTCGGCGTAGAGTGCGCCACCGGTCGTATAACTCCAGAGCCGCGTACCAGTGGCAGAACTGAGAACTTCTAGAGTCGGACCAGCCCCGTCAAAGATTAAGCCATTAGAATACGCTAGTGCAGGCACTACAGGGCCAGGAGCAGCGTGCCGCCAGACATAATTACCTGTCAGGGGGTCCAACGCGTTGACTGTTCCTTTGTAGCCGCTACCATTAATGGTAAACTGCCCGCTTGCAAAGTAGAGCAAATTGTTTGCGAACGCACCAGAAGAAGCACTCGCATCGCCGCACTGTGGACACTCGCCGTTCATCGCTCCCATTTGCTCCCAAACAGGTCCGGCTGCGACGTTATTGCGATTAAAGGCATAGATAAAACCATTTTTATTGATGGCCGCAACAAGCGGCCGTCCATTAATATCATTAAACAGAATAGGAGAGGAGCCAAAATCGGCATCCACACCTTCCTGCGCGGGCGGAATAGTCCAAGAGGAGGTGACTGTTAGTGTAGTCGGATTAATCGCGATCATCGCCTCGCTCAGGTTCTGATTGGGCTGATTGCGTGTACCCGTCGTCACAAAAATTGTATTGGTTGAAGTATCAAGTGCCGGAGTGGTCCAGAGACCCGCGCCGTACTGGCCAGCAGGAACGAGGTTTAGAGAATTGACTATCTGGTGAGTACTCAGGCTGACTTGCAACAACTGGCCAGGAACCAGGGGACAGTCGCCAACGCTTGCAGTACCAATATAAGCATAACCGTTATAAATTAACGGGCTTGCCCAGTTATACCAGCCTTTCGTATTATCCCCGATAAAGACGTTCCAGAGGACATTACCAGTCGCCGGGTCGAGGGCATACCAGTTGGAATCACCACCACCAACGTACAAGACGCCGTTATCGCTTTCCGCTGCTGAGGAAACACCCGCCAGTTGAGGATAACAGGGAGCAGTCGTCTGGCCCAGAAATGTCTTCCAGATTTGAGCGCCAGTAGCAGCGTTCAAGGCATACTCATAGCCATCCCAGGAACCAACATATACAACACCATTGACAACAGTCGCAGCCGATGCAATCGGTCCACCAGTTTTGAAGGACCAATTCTGGGTTAACTGACCAGCATTGGAAGGAGTGATAGCAGTATCAGTACCTGCGGCATCACGAGCATAATCGTGCAGATACATCGGCCAATCTGTGCTTGCCGCGCTGGCCGACGTGAACTGACGAATTGAGACAATAGTTGTACCCAGCAATGTACAAATTGCCAGGAGCGCCACTACCAGTCTCATCTTATACAGCTTGCGCTGTTGCTTGTGTTCCTTCCTCCCCAGTAGAATGGATAGTTTAGGTATCATTTCTGTGCCTCCTGAAATTTACTCCATTCAAACAAATTGGGCGAGACAGAAACTATCTGTATTTGTTTGATAATTCATTTAAAAACTAAAAATCCACATAGTTCAATAGTGTTTTGTCAATAGAAGTACAGGGCATTTCGATTTCCTCTCGCAGCATCAGCGCTAGAGCATAGATCATAAAATGACTTGCATTAGAATTCTACCACTCTACCCTCACGTTACACAGAGTCAGCAAAGGGGAGTTGAAAATGTTTATAACACCCCTCTGCGATTGTAGCGTTATCTTATATTGAGGCAATTGAGAGCCAGTTGAGAATTGGTTAAGGTTAGCCCCACGCGGTTATAAGCTCTAAAGTGTTTGACACTTAAAATAAATCGTCTATCTGCAACAAGGGCAATAAAGAGACATTTCATTCTATTTCCGGCTGAAATGTCTCTTCTTCTGGCTAACGTGGATAAAAATGCAGTGTATTTCTCTGTGACAAAAATTTCTTTGGTCGCAAGGACTTTTTTCCTATGAACGCTCCTGGCAGCTCAGCCATTGGCGAGTCAAGAGCAAGCCGCTATTCTCTCGGTAGATCAGTGGTCCAGCAAAGAGACGTAAGAGAGGCACAAAAGAGGACCGTGGTTTGAAGGCAGCGATCATTTGTAGCTCAAGATCGTAACACAGGCCACCGGGTTCGAGCAGGAGCTGCGCCATAGTACGACGCTCTTCAAGTGTAGCTACCTCCCAGAGAGCAATCATACCTGAAATATGCTCACCAGCTTCGTACATTTCAGCGAAAGTCACCCCTGCTTCAGATGGCTGATCCAGCTCTTGTAGAGCAAGCGCCAGAGAGGCCAATTCGCCTTGAAAATCTTCATTCGCCAGATAGTCGTCTGCTAACTTCTGGCGAGTGTATGCCTGCTTGAGACGCAAACGTTCTTTCTCACGGGCCAGCATTTCAGAGGTCAAAGGACCTGTGTAGGCCCGTTCGACGATTGTAAGGCGCAAGGCCTCCAACCAGTTGGTGGGTAGGGCCAGGCTTTGCAGCAGGCTACCAAACTGCTCAGAGACAAGTGCGTCAGACACGGACACATTGCCTCCTATCGGACAGAGCGATCGTCGCTTGCTAGCCGAGTCGCGATAGGTACGCCCTTGAGCTTTAGTATGCAAGGGCAGACCGCAACGGATACACGAAAGGACACCGGCAAAGATATACTCCTGCCTCTCTCCTTTGACAGGCACAACTTGCATTCGAGCTTGTGAACGGATCTGCTGCCATTCGTCGCAGGTGAATAGAGCGGGGTGCAGACCACGGTAGCGCTGTTCGCGATACTTCACCGTCCCTCGCTCGTCCCCAGGAGCATAGGCAGCGTAAAACTCGTTGCGCAGCAGAGCGCTGATAAACTTTCCTGTAAACAGACTGGAACCGTGCTCCCTGCTTTCAATGCGGTACCCGGCTGCATTTACTTCGCTGGCAATCTTTCCAACTTTGTCTCCCCGCATCCGTAACTCGCCGATAAGGCGCAGGGCTGAATACTGGGTGGGATCAAATTCTGGGGGCGATTTGGCATCCGTCGAGCGATAGCCAAAAGGCAAATGTCCATGATACAGTCCTTGAACCGCTCGTTCGTTCTGGCTTTTGCTGGTATGCCTCGCCACCATATCAGAATAATATGCCGCAAAAGCAGCCAGAATGGTCAATTGAAGCTGCCCTTCGGGAGTAGAATAGTCAATCTGCTCGCACAACGAGATAAATGCAACCCTCTGGCGAGCAAGCAAGCGAAAACTTTGCAAAGCTACCAGCACATTGCGTGCCCAACGATCAAGCGAATAAACCATTACTACCTGAATATGACCGGCTTGAATATCGTCGAGCAACATTTTAAAGGCAGGGCGCTTGAGCAGTTGGCTTCCCCGCGCACTGCTCTCCTGATCGGTATAAAACCGTGGTTCGGGCAGACCACGCATGATCGCCGTTTCCCTGATAGCACGCTTCTGCGCTTCAAGGCTGTATGTACTCCGCCCGTTTCCTGGGGAACAGCGAACATAACCTGCAACTACCTGATTATGGGTATGCTCTTTCGACTCAAATTGCATCACTAATTTCTCCTTTATCGCTTCAGACATTATTGTTCTTCCTGGCCCTCGCAGCGTCGGATTTTCTGTCAGACCAGATCTCACGCTTAACCAGGGCAATGTGTTGTACAATACTGTGCGAGAATCAACACGGCTGTCATCAACTTCCAAATTGTTCTCACGGCGCTAGCTGCTTGCCCAACAAACAGCTAGCCTTTTTGTGAGAGTTTCCCAGGCGAATAGCAACTTTTGCAGACGTTCTTCTCCTTTCTTATGTCTATAGTGTCCTTGTATGACGGTTCATGGCGTTCCGCATATCTTATATATCACCTTTCCTCAGAAAAATCAACCCTCAATTCTCTTCATTGACCAGAATAATTCGCCAGTGTTACAATAGAACTTGATTATGTATGTTGGAGAGGGAAAATGCCAGATAATGAGCTGTATACGACAGGGGAGATCGCCGAAAAACTCAAAGTCACACCTAAAACTGTACGCGAATGGATTGGTCGCGGCGAACTTGAAGCAATAGATCTTGGCCAGGGATATCGCATTAAACAAAGCGATTTAGATATATTTCTTGAAAGCAGAAAAAGACGGCGCAAGCACCGCCATCCAGCAGAGCTGCCTGCAACTGAGCAGGATAATTGCTGAGATCGCTATCTTTCTTACCTCTTTTACCTCTTATCACCAAGGCTGGGCAGGCGTTTAAGCTGCAAATTCACGCGCACTTATTCTCCTGGCGCGTTGTCTGCTCAGGTGTGAAAGAGGCAAAAGAGGTTCTTGTTAAGAAAAACTTTTACACGCTATGTTTTTCTCTTTACTTTATGTTACGCAGAGCCAGAACGACGTGGCTGCCACCAAAAGAACGAGCGCACACCAGAGCCGCATCCGCACGCGATGTCTGGAGACGCGCTTCGTTGCGTACCAGGCCAGGCGGACAGGTATGTGGATCTGGCTCGTCACAGGTCGAGGTGGGCGGCACAACGCCTTCTTGAAGTCCAAGCAACGCACCGATAGTGTCTAAAGCTCCCGCCGCGGCCAGATTATGGCCTATCTGAGTGCGTGGAATGCTGCACGCCAGGGTGTCAAACGCAGAACCAAAAACTTCATGCAAAGCTCTGGTTTCACAGGCATCCCAGGCTGGCAAAGCGCGACCATCGAGATAGACACAAGCGATCTCGGCAGGTGTAAGACCCGCTTCGGCCAGAGCAAGCTGTAAGGTGCGCGTGTAAGTGGCAACATCGGGAAAACCACGCACGATCGACTCACGCGGAGCACAGGTCTGAGCATAGCCAACAAGTTCACCATAGATAGGTGCGCCACGTTTGAGCGCATGCTCGTAGTCTTCAAGGATACAGATGCCCGCTCCTTCGGCAGGCAACAGGCCACTTGCTCGCTGATCGAAGGGACGATAAGCGCCAGGACCACTATGCTGGCTCAAAGGCAGGCTGGCCGCCAGGAACTTAAGCGAATAGGGATGGAGAGGTGCCTCGCTCCCGCCAGCGATCAGAACATCGGCAGCTCCGCGTTTGATGGCATTATAGGCCAGGCCCAGAGCGTCCAGACCGCCTGCGAGATCGTTGACCGGGGTTTTACTGTAGCCCTGTAAACCATGCCTGACAGAGACCTGGCCCACGTTTGCTACGTGTAACCAGGCAATAGCTGTATAGGCACTGATAAAACGCGGACCACGCCGGTAAAGGTGCTCAACCTGTCGGGCCGCGTATTCTACACCGCCAAGTGTATTAGCGATTACTGCTCCGATGCGTTGGGGATCTTCGCGTTCAAGTTCCAGTCCTGAGTCCAGAAGCGCTTCCTGCACGGCAGCCAGAGCCATGTGGGTTACACGATCTGTTCGGTTGGCCAGCTTATGCTCGATATAGTCTTCAGCGCGAAACGCTTTAATCTGTCCCGCAAAACGATCGTTCTCTTCCATACCATCAGGAGCGCTAAAAGGCTCGATTGCCATGCGCCCACTCAGACGCGTCTCCCAGAACGCAGCTTTGCCAACACCACCCGGAGCCATAGTCCCCAAACCAGTGACTACGACTCGACGTTCGACGATGGATGTTGAGGTGCGGCGCGACGAGCCAGGCGCAGAAAGAGGCGCAACTGGCGCTGCACTCTCTTCTAGAGAGGTTGTGTGTCTGGAAAGCATCAAAGCAGTATTTACGCCGCCAAAGCCGCTGGAATGCGTCAGGGCAAAATGCAGAGGATGGTCTTTATCGAGCAAACGAGGGTAGTTAGGAATATAATCAAGGTCGCAAAGCGGATCGAGCGTTTCCAGGTTGCTCGTTGGTGGCAACGTCTGACGATCGAGGGCCAGGGCAGTAACCAGTGCCTCGATAGCACTCGCAGCTCCCTGGGTATGACCGATGGTGGACTTGGTAGAGCTAATAGGGATATGATAGGCATGAGCGCCCAGAGCACCTTTGTACGCAGCAGTTTCCGCGCTGTCATTGGCATGCGTCGAACTGCCGTGCGAGTTGATATATCCAAGCTGCGCAGGGGTAAGTTCCGCCTCGTCCATCACCTGACGCAACAGCGCCTGCAAGGGAGCACCATTGGTAGGTAGCGCAGTCATATGATAAGCGTTGCTATTCGACACAAAAGCTACAATCTCGGCATAGATATGCGCACCTCGGGCCAGAGCAAGTTCTCGTTCTTCCAACAAGAGCATTGCAGCCCCCTCAGAGAGCACAAAGCCGTCGCGGTGAGCATCGTAGGGACGCGAAGCATGAGTGGGATCTTCATTGCGCGTGCTCATCGCATGGATAACATCAAACACGCCAATGCCCAGGGGACTGAGAGCCGAATCTGAACCACCTGCCAGCATACGCGTGGCAGACCCCTGCTGGATCAGCCAGAAGGCCTGGCCAATCGCATCAGCGCCAGATGAACAGCCAGTAGAAATGGTCAGATTGGGTCCACGCAGACAGTGATGAGCAGCAACAGCCGCCGCAGGCATATTGCTCAACATAAAGGTCGCAAGCTCATTCTCCGATGGAGGAAGGCCAGACACATCCTCATCCATCTGGGAGAGCCGCAGCCAGAGGCTTTCACCCTTCTCAACACACGCCATTGCTGTTCCCAGGTAGACGCCAGTCCGCATGCGATCATCCTCTCCAAGAGGAGTGTTATCAAGTCCGCCATCTTGCATAGCCAGGTTCGCTGCGGCAATGGCAAATTGTGTATTTCGATCTAATAATGTTTGCTCCACCGTTGTCAAACCTGCTGCCTCGGGTGCAAAATCTTCGACTTCGCCAGCAATACGCGTCTGAAATGCACTCGCATCAAAGCGCTTGATGGCGCGTACGCCCGAGAGACCTTGCAAACACGCCTGCCAGAAAGCCTCTTTGCCGCAACCGTTGGGAGCCAGAACACCCAGACCGGTGATGACGACACGTTGTTTCTGCATGAACTATCTCCTCTTCATGCGTCGGCTAAACCCGAAAACTATACTACCAGCCGTAAATGAACACTTTAATGTACAAGCTTCTCCCTTTACTCACGCCAGGGAAAGGTGTTGCGGCAAGTATGACCCACTCATACGAAAATCACAGTTAAGCTTTTCACATTATTATGTGATAAACTAAATAGAAACTCAAATAAAGACTGTAAGAAGCGATGGTTTTTGCGTTTTTAGCGCAAAAACCACTTCAAAATTCGATGATACATTTTTCTGAGCAAATGCTTGAGAAAGCGAAAAGTATAAGGCAGGGATTTTTCAGACAAGAAAAAATCATCTTCTGTATTCAGAAATTGATAGCCGTTTTTTTCTTAATCCCAGCGTTTATTTCTTAGTACCTTATCTATTGAGCTTTGATAAACAAGCGAGCTAGGATGAAAGAATGATGAGTAAGTGGTCATACAAGCGAGGGCTACACGACCTCGGCAATCAGGTCTACGCGTATCTTCAGCCAGATGGTCCCTGGGGATGGAGCAACGCAGGGGTCATCAGTGATGGCGAGATTGTGCTTCTTGTCGATACGCTTTACGATTTAAAACTTACAGCCGCAATGCTGACAACAATACGTGCAGCTCTACCAGCAGCGGCACATATCGATATGTTGGTTAATACGCATGCCAACGGCGACCACTGTTATGGCAATCAGCTCGTCAGCGATGCGCGGATCATTGCCTCAGCACGGACGGCAGAGGAGATGGTTGAGGTACCTCCTAATCTCATGGCTGTCCTCAAACAACAGGCTCCAATGCTGGGAGAGGTCGGTGAGTTCATTACGCAGGCCTACGGACCATTTGACTTCGAGGGCATCACGCTTACGCCGCCAACCGAGACGTTTGTGGGCAAACTCGACCTGAGCGTCGGAGGTAAGGCGGTCAGTCTGCTCGAAGTCGGCCCCGCTCACACACGGGGCGATACGCTGGTCTATGTCCCAGACGACCGCGTCATCTTTACAGGTGATATATTATTTATTGAGAGCCACCCCATCGCCTGGGCTGGCCCGATTGGAAATTGGATACGGGCTTGCGATACTATTCTGGGCCTGGACGTTGAAACTATTGTGCCGGGTCACGGTCCAATTACCGACAAGCAGGGGGTAATGCGTCTCAAAGACTATTTTACTCATCTGGTAAGAGAGGTCCGTCCTCGCTACGAAGCGGGGATGTCCGTGCTTGAAGCTGCGCGGGATATTCCAATGAGTGATTATGCCCACTGGCTTGCCCCGGAGCGCATCGCGGTCAATGTCGCCACGCTTTACAACGAACTGAGCGGCGAGCAAGAAGCGCTCAGCACACTCAGTAATTTCGCGCTGATGGTAGAGTATTCAGCACAACTATCAATATAATGCATCATTCAATTGAAAGTAGCTCGCTAATCGATGTAAAATATGCGATAATAGCGACGGGAAACATCCCGCGTCAGCTATTGGTCGGTTTTAAGTTTGTCAGGAGAGCACGATTTGGGAATGGAACAGAGACCACTTGAAGAGGTTGCCATTCGCTTTCTCAACGGCCCGCTTGCGGATCAGCTCATCCGTATTCAGAAACAGGTTATTGCTATTGGTCGCGACAAACAGAACGATGTGATTGTACTCGACCCTAAAATTTCTCGACAGCATGCCCGCGTTTTCTGGCTGAACGGCTCGTGGAGAGTGGAGAACCTTTCACAGAGTAACTATATTTTGCTGAATCAACAACGTGTTGATCGCGGTATTCTTGAGAATAACAGCGTTGTCAGCCTGGGTTCGGATGTCAGTTTTCTCTTTCTTATGCAACCGGCGCATATGCAGGGTGCATCTTCGTCTGGGCCAACGATAGATATGGAGAGCTATCCAATGCCTCCAATCCCACCGGCTCCCCCAGCTATGCCGCCCAGACCGCTCATGCCGTCCCCTTCGGCCGCCAGGACGCCCATACCAGACTCTTTCATGCAGCCACCAATCACTCCTGAGCTGCCACGCTCCTTGCCGGCGTCGCTGGCCGATCTTTCACCCTCGGGAACAGTCCTTGCCCGCAACACACCCTCGCTGATTGTAACCAGTAACATACACAGTGGACGCAAGGTCCATTTGTTGACCAGGAACGTCTCCAACATCGGACGCGATGCCGACAATGATATTGCGATCGACGAGCAGATCGTCTCGGCCCGCCATGCCCAGATTGTGCGTGAGGGAAACAATTTTTTCCTGGTCCATCCACATCCATCGCGCGAAAGAACACTCAATGGCTTTTTATACCAGGGCCAGCGCATCCCCGGCGGTCGTCAGTACCGCAAACAACTGGTGCCGGGAGATATCTTTCGCATCGGAGACGAGCACGGTACGCTAGTTACATTGACGTACGATGCTGGCACAGGCGTCTCAAACGAAGCCCTGCCAGCCATGCAGCCCATCCCACTCAATGGACAGCGGTTGACGATTGGACGCACACCTGACAATATGGTCGTCCTCAACCATCCGCAGGTTTCGGCCCATCATGCAATACTGGAAAAAGTCGATGGCGGCTATACGATTGTCGATAATAATAGTACGAACCATATACTGATTAATAATAATCGCGTTAGCCATCAACTCCTACACACTGGCGATGAGATTCGTATCGGCCCATATAAACTCATTTACACGGGTGTCGAACTCAAACCATACGACGAAAGCCACCATATTCGCATCGATGCTATGAACCTCAAGAAAAAGGGCAACAACGATACGGTGCTTCTCAACGATATCTCGCTGGTGATCCCGCCACGCAAGTTTGTGGCCCTGGTGGGTGGTTCGGGCGCAGGTAAGTCCACCTTGATGGATGCACTCAACGGTCTGCGCCCCGCTCAGAGTGGCACCGTCCTCTACAACAATGTAGACTACTATCATAATCTCGCGTCTTTCAATACTCAGCTAGGCTATGTCCCTCAGGACGACATCGTTCACCGCGAATTGACTGTGGAGCGAGCGCTCTACTACGCGGCACGTCTGCGTCTCCCAAGCGACTTTACTAAAGAGCAGATCCAGTGGCGCATCGACGAGGTGTTGGAAGATGTGGAGATGACCGAACGGCGCAAATTGCGCGTGAACAAGCTCTCTGGTGGACAACGCAAACGCGTCTCGATCGCGCTCGAACTGCTGGCTAATCCCGGCATCTTCTTTCTGGATGAACCAACCTCGGGCCTCGATCCAGGTCTGGACCGCAAGATGATGCTGCTGCTCCGCCGTCTGGCTGACCGGGGCCGCACAATCATTCTGGTAACGCATGCAACCAATAATATCAACACCTGCGACTATGTGTGTTTCCTGGCTCAGGGAGGTCGCCTGGTCTATTTTGGACCACCCGAAGACGCCAAGGTGTACTTTCAAAAAACCGACTTCAGCGAAATCTATAGCTCGCTCGAACCATCAAAAGATCAGCCCGATATTCCTAAAAAGGCTGAGGAAGATTTCCTGAAATCGAAAGACTACGACCAATACGTCGCTCAACCTCTGCGCACCCGACCAGTCGTACAGGGACCGACAGGGGGCGAGACCGATAAATCGTTCCATCACGTCAAACGCGGCAGTTCGCTTAAACAATTCGTACTGCTCTCAACGCGCTACCTGGAACTGCTCAGAAACGATGTGGGCAATCTGATGATCCTGTTGCTCCAGGCCCCAGTCATCGCACTCTTGCTGGTGGTCATGGTCCATTTCGAGATCGGCGGCAATGTCTTCGCGACTGACCAGGTGCTCTTCTGTCAAACACAAATTATTCAGCCAAACGGCGGGCCACTGCTGAGCCTACCAGCCGATACAATAAAGCGGGAAGCAATCCCTAACAAAGGGATTAGCTGTTCGTGGGTTGCAGATTTCCTTGCCCACAATCCGCAAGGACAGGCTTTTGTCAAAACGCAAAAAGGGACCGGCGATACGCCTCTCAACGAGGCGCTGCAAGATTTCTTTATTCCCGGCTATGGCGCAGATGCTCAGAAGGTGCTGTTTATCATGGCCTTCACAACGGTCCTCTTCGGCTGTATCAACGGCGCACGCGAGATCGTCAAAGAAGCGCCCATCTATAACCGCGAACGAGCGGTTAACCTGGGCATCATGCCATATATGTTCTCAAAAATCGTCGTCCTGGGCCTGCTCTGCCTGTTTCAGAGCGCGATCCTGACGCTGGTGATCGAGCTGGGTGAACACCTCGATCAAGGGAAAGGCATTCTCTTTTCACCAGTACTTGAAACATATATTACGCCCTGCCTGCCCGCCCTGGGCG
>DAOTTJ010000277.1:0-16079 GCA_034437695.1 Ktedonobacteraceae bacterium | reverse complement strand
ACATAATAGCCATTAAGCTAATTAACAGGCCGCTACATATAGTTAAAGTGACAGCGCCCATACGCGAAAAGAGCGGGTGGAGTTGTCCACGACGCTGGAGAACCTGGAGCAGTCCAGACGCGTTGTTCTGCGCGGCTGCTGACTTTTTGCGTAAATCTCTCTGGCGTTTCATCATTCGTCGCCCCTGAGTAGTCGCGAGACCAAAGATACTAGCGGTTCAGTCTCTCTTTTTCTTTAGCAATGGAGCGGTCCGATGAGAAACCTTTTTAGCGTGCAGGGAAGAAAGAAATCTTCCTGGCGGGCAATCGAGATCAACCAGTGATCCGACTGATCATCCGCGCTGGCGGATCGCTGCACACAAAGGATCGATCGACCGTATGTGACGCACTACAAGCCAACAAGAGTTTCAGCGGCCCGCAATTTGGCACTGCGAGCGCGAGGATTAGCTGCAATTTCCTGCTGAGATGGAGACACCGGTTTCGGAGTCAACACGCGCAGTCGAGCCTTGTGATTGCATATACAAACTGGCACATCGGGTGGACAGATACAGTTACTGGCTTCCCGACGCATAAAATTTTTGACCAGCCGATCCTCTAGCGAATGAAAAGAGATAATCACCATTTTGCCACTCGTCTCAAGCTGGCCCGCATCCAGCAGCGTTAACAACTGTGGAAGGGCTGCTTCCAGGTGTTGTAGCTCTTCATTGACTGCGATGCGCAGGGCCTGAAAAACGCGCGTGGCCGGATGGATCATACCTGGTTTAAAAGGGACGCCAGCGGCGGCCAGGCGGGCCAGTTGCGACGTACTTGTAATCGCACCCTGCTCACGGGCGCGAATGATCCGCCAGGCAATCTGGCGGGCGCGGTTCTCTTCGCCATAGCGCCAGAAGATATCTGCAAGCTCCTGCTCGCTGGCATCGTTGACCAGCTCGGCCGCAGAAACCTCCTGCTGCTGATTCAGGCGCATATCCAGTGGACCATCGAGACTAAACGCGAAGCCGCGTTCGGCGTCGTTCATCTGGTCCGACGAAAAGCCCAGATCAAGGATAATGCCCTGAACAGGTATAAAATCAGCCTGAGCCGCCAGAGAGGTCATCGCAGAATAATTCCCCTGGACGAGTAACAGACGCCCCTGACGAACCTCCTCGCCGAGCCGCTCACGCACCCGTGCCAGCGCCAGAACATCGGTATCGATGCCCAGGACCTTGCCGGTGGGAGTAGAGCGGGCGAGAATCTCGGCGGTATGGCCGCCACCGCCCAAAGTTCCGTCGATATAGTGACCGCCAGGCTCAGGTTGAAGAAACTCCAGCGCCTCAGCCAGCATCACCGGGACATGTTGTGTCTGCATATAATCCTGAATGTCTGCATTACTCTTTTCTCGTTGCACACTCACCCTCTCAGAAGAGGCTGAGAACGGTATTTACACTCATACTCTCCGCTCCGTCCCGCGAGGATAGTGCTCAGCCAGTAAGAACTAAAAAGGGACGCTCTCGCCCCCTGTATCAAGTCGTGCCTGATACTCTTGCCAGACAGCACGATCCCAGATTTCAATGTGATCGCGCACGCCTGCTACAGTGACCTCGCCTGTCAGGCCCGCATAGGCCCGCAATTTGGCGGGAATAACCAGGCGGCCTTGAGTATCTAATTCCACTTCGCTGGCGCTTGGATAGATACGACGCTCAAAATCGCGCAACTCTTCGTCGGTCTTGTCTGCAACCAGAGCAGCAGATTTCTCTTCCCAGCGCGTCATAGTGTAAATCGATAGACAACGGCCCATCCCTTTACTGATGACTGCGCCCCGATCCAGGTACCCGCGAAATTTCGCCGGTACGGCCATGCGCCCCTTTACGTCAACTGTATGCTCGTATTCTCCAAGAAACATAATAAATGTTGCCGATTCATCGCCAGCGAACGCAAGCTTTCCGGTGGCCCCTGACGGTCGATCGGAATGTCTCCCGCATTCCAATTTTCCGTACCTCCCCACTCCACCGGGCAGACCTGCCATGTATCTCACTCTGTCCCCCAAATCGCCCCACTTCTCCCCACTCCATTATAGCATTAACCAACCCCAGGCGAAAAGGGTGTTATCCACGAATTTTGTTACAGGTGGTGGATAACTTGTGGATAACTTATTTCAATGGGTTGCTCTCTACTTTTATTCTCCAATTCAACAGAATTGGCTCTGCCGGGGTGCAGGGGACTACCGTCCCCTGACGGAGCGCGAGGTGTCCTCGCAAAAACCTCTTTTTCCTCTTTTGCCTGCTGGCGCAGGGGGCAGGGTGGCCCCTCCCTTCTCTGAACAATGGATCGGGCTGCAAGCGTGGGGCCGCGGCCCCACGCTTGCAGAGCATTACATGGCCCTGGAGACGCACGACGCAGTCGCCAATCGAATCTGATTATGCTATACTTAGGGCAAATAATGTTTGCATTAGCTGGAACAACCCTGAGTACAATCAAGCGAGACAAAGATGGCGGGATCGACCGGGTCGATCCTCGGTACGGCATCCTATAAAAGGCACGTGATTGTACTTACGATGAAATGTCAGAGAAAGTACGATGTCCCGTTCAACAAATTATACAATGACCTGTCCCTGCGGGGAGACATTCGACCATACGCTCTACGAATATGTGAGTGTTGCCAGCGATCCACATCTGCGCTATACGGTGCTTGCGGGTCTGCTCAACGTTGCCACCTGTCCGGTGTGCGGACGGCGGGCGGCGATCGGGCGACCTTTCATCTATTCTGATCCTGAAAAGCATCTGCTGGCGTATGTTCATCCGCGCAACAATACACCTGAGGAGGCGCGGCTGCTGATTCTGGAGCAGCTACGCAATGTATACGAGCATGTAGTGACTGAGCAAGAGCGCGTCGATGCTGATGAGAAGATACTTGAAGAGATTATGGAGACACCGCCGCTACAGGTGGTTTTTGGCATTGACCAGTTGCAGGAGCTGATCAACGCGACGCTTGGCCAGGAGCAGCGGCTCGGCAAGCTGGCGCTCAGTACACGAAGTTCGGAGCAGGCTGAGCGCGGGCAGATGCTGACGATTGCGCGTAAGATGGCGAGCGAGCTGGGCTGCCAGACCGAAGTTGAAGACCTGGACGACGAGTATACCGTGTGGATTCTGGGTCCACGCCGCCAGATCGGGGCGCTGATGCGCGAACTGGCCGCTCACTAGACTTCACAGCACACCCGCCAGAGGTAGAGAGGGGGTCCTTCCTTATGTTGAGCCTCGGTATATTGACAATTAGCGATAGCAGTGCGCGTGGGACGCGTCCCGACACAAGCGGGGAGCTGATACGCCAGCTAGCGGCGAGTCTGCCCGACGCGGTAGTCGCGGCGAGTCTGATCGTCCCCGACGAGCGCGAAGCTATCGAAGTGACGCTGCGCGAGTGGAGCGATGAGCAGCACCTTAACCTGGTTCTGACAACCGGTGGAACTGGCTTTGCTCCACGCGATGTGACGCCCGAAGCCACGCGAGCGGTGATCGAGCGTGAAGCGCCGGGGATCGCCGAGGCGATGCGGGCCGAGAGTTTGCGCTACACCCCCTTTGGTATGCTCGCGCGCGGTCTCGCGGGCATGCGGGGAAGCACCCTGATCATCAACCTGCCTGGTAGCCCTAAAGCGGTAAAAGAGTGCCTGGAATACATTTTGCCGGTACTGCCGCACGCGATCAATCTCCTTAACGAAGGTCCACGCGAGCATTAAGCATGAGTTGGTTAGTCTGCTCGCTTGATCTCTCGCCTGTAGTTTCTATCTACCAGGAGGTTGTATCGTGTCTGACGAGCTTTTTGCATCTGCCTTTTGTTCTACGGGTCATAGCGACCACATCTTCGCGCTTGCCTGGTCGCCCGATGGAAGGTACGTAGCGTCCGGGGGACGCGATCGGACGGTGCGCATCTGGGAAGCGCCGGGCGGACCGGAGGTCTATTGCTATCGTGGACATAGCTCCCCGGTGCTCTGCGTGGCATGGTCGCCGACAAGTTCGCGCGTAGTCTCGGGCGACCAGGCGGGTGAGGTTCACCTCTGGGAGGCGCAAGGCGGGACCTTAGCGCGGGTATACCGTGGTCATAAACGCCTGGTGCGCAGCGTAGGCTGGTCACCTGCTGGCAGCCTCGTCGCCTCAGGAGGAGACTTTGGCGACAGCAGCGTCCAGGTCTGGCGGCCTGACGACGGCGAGCAGCTATACAAAAGCGAGCAACAATACAGAATCTTCGCGCTCGCCTGGTCGCCCGATGGTCAACGTCTCGCATCGTGTAGCTTCGCAGGCGATATCCTGGTATGCGAGCCTGTGAATGGTCAAGCGGGCGAATGTAGACAGGTTGGGGCTGGACCCCTCTACTCACTCGCCTGGTCGCCCACCGATGGACGGCTGGCAACGGCGGGTCAGGACGGCCAGATACACATCTGGGAAGACGGACAACAGCAAGAAATCGCCCATTATCGCGCACACACACAAGCAGTGAAGGCGCTCGCCTGGTCACCCGATGGACGCTGGCTGGCCAGCGGCGGAGACGACAGACAGGTCTGCATCTGGACAGCAGCGACGGGCAAAGCAGCAGGAACCTATCGCGGCCACCCCGGCTGGATACGTGCGCTCGCCTGGTCACCCGACGCCCGCCACCTCATCAGCAGCAGCGAGAAAAATGTTCATCTACTCACCCCGACCCCCTAGCCCGCTGCGCCTGCGGCTTGAGCAAAACCCGAAAGCCCCGCCAGGACAAACCCAGGGCTATTCAAAAGTCATCAGAAGCAGGAGTGCAGAGGGCAACAGCCCTTTGCCGGCACCCTGTCTGGGGGACAGGTTAAGAGGGGTGTCCCCGAAAAACCTCTTTTACCCGCCGCCGTAGGTGGCGGGGTGGACTTTTGAATAGCTCTGAGGACAAACCCCCACTTATTGCACCGAGTACAGGTTTTTGCTATAGTAAGAGAGTGCGATCACCGTAGTCGGAGACTCCAGACAAAGAGTCGCCAGCCAGAAGCGAAGCGCACAATCACACAACCGGCTTATGGAGGAGAGAAACTCATGCCAACCATCAACTTTGTGCGGGAGAATGTCCAGGTCGAAGTGCCTGAAGGCGATCAGGTGCGTTATCCAGCACTTGAGAACGATATTCAGATTTACAATAGCCTGTGGAAACTGGCGAACTGTCATGGCAACGGTCTTTGTGCAACCGACAGGGTAATTATCACGCCCGCGAAAAATATCAAGCCACCGACCTTTTTAGAGAAGTTTCGCCTGGGAAACGCCCACAAAAAGAACCCCGATCTGCGCCTGGCCTGCCAGGTTCAGGTTTATGGGGACATCGAGGTAAA
This sequence comes from Ktedonobacteraceae bacterium, assembly GCA_034437695.1. GTDB lineage: Bacteria > Chloroflexota > Ktedonobacteria > Ktedonobacterales > Ktedonobacteraceae > Paraktedonobacter. Next base: position 10,762 of record DAOTTJ010000277.1, on the reverse strand, counting down.
GACGCTCTACAAATAGCGCTGGCGCGTCTCTATCTGGCTAGCTCATCCCCCGCGGTGAACGGAAACCAGCAGGCGGTCAAACCGCCTGCTTTTTTGCGCCTGCCAGAACAGACCGCAGAGACCGGTGGGCGCTAGGGTCCAGGCTGAACCACGAACAGCAGAGTGACGGCCAGCACAGGTTGTTGACTTTTCGCATCGACCCAGTAGATCTCCACTTTCCCTTCCTCGGGCTGGCGATAGGAGATTTCAAACGAGGCTATCTTCGACTGATTGGCGCTGATATCCTTGCTATTATCCAATTGGTAGAGGTTGCCGTTGGTATACCACTTCACCATAACCTTTCCGGCGGCGGCAGAGCTGGCACTACACACGACCCAGATAGTCTGGTTGACCGTAAACTGATTGACGTAGTTGGCAACCACGCCCACTGTAGGATTATAGTTTGCATCGTTTGTAATCGCGGCTGAAGTAATGGGGGGGTTATTCTCGGTCCAGGCGGGACCAGGAGTGAGTTGAACGCCAGGCACGGGCAGCATATTTTGATGGGAGCTGATCTGAGGTGGCATCCAGTTGCCAAACATTTTTTGCACAAAGACCAGCTTGCCCGTCGCTTGAGCGTAGTAACCCGCACCTGTACACAGAAGCAAACAGACTATGACAATGCTAAGCATGCCGCTCACCGCGCGATAAGGCGGGATCACCGGGCGTGGCTTTGTATACATCGGAGCCACATACACGGGCGCGTTATTCGCATCCGGCAGCGCGGGCAACAATGGATTTGCGCCCTGCATGCCAGAGCCAATAGTTGGGAAGCCCATAGGGAGCATCATCATCGCATCGGACGAAGGTTGTGGCTGATAAGGCACCGGCAGCATGCCCTGACCCGGCTGCTGCTCGCCCGCAGGAGACATCACCTGCATCCAGAGATTGCCGGTCCCGGTCGGCGGGGTCTGCGGGAAAGGCAACTGCTGACTGGCCGTCCCTGACGGCTCCTGCCAGCGATTGGCAGAGAAAGGCTGCTGCCCGGAAGGATTTTGCCAGTCGTTGCTACTACCTGACGGCGACATACCCCAGGCAGGACTTGAACCAGGCAGAGGCTGATTGTCCCAGGTATTTGGACTCTTTTCATGTATTGAGGCATGACTCGCGTCCAGACCAGCACCTACCAGCGGAGAAAGCGCATGACAGAAAGGGCATGCGGCATTATTAGCTGGTCTGAAATTATTACAGGACGGACAGAGCATGGTTTTTCCTTTTTATGTGCTTATATCTGCGATTATCACTAAGGCCCACTTGATAAAGGTAGCATCGGCTTCTTCAGGGGTCAAGCATCGGCCCACTTTATGGGGCAAAATGGCTATGCACTACTCTATATTAACCTGTTTCAAGACATATCTTGCAGAGAACTTACTCTTTTTTCAGAGGAGCGTCTCACTTGAAAGCAACTATCGGGCATGCTACCATTAGTAGAAAGAAGTATCGCAGGCGATAGATACAGTTGGTGACACATGCCGGAACCACAAGAAGATTGGTATCACAGACAGGCTATTGAGAGTCTGGCTCAACATATCCCCTTTGAACGTGATAAAGCCAGTAAGTCGGAGCAGATCGAGATGCTTCGAGGTCTGGTTCTGCGGCACGGACGCGAGATTGACCCAGAACTTTTTGGCTTTGAAGCTCGCAACGAATTGATACGGCTAGGATTATGGAACCGCATTGGGTCCGGCTAGCCTGAAGAGGTTTGCGTATTCATCTGTCTGCGCGGATCGACGTTGGCGTACAAGCCAGCTCAACAATATGTTTCTATGAGCCGCGCTCGGACCACGTTCCTGGTTAGCTTTTCATGATATGATAGATGCAGAGGAGACTTTCCATTGGCACACTTGCTTTTGCTATCCTGGGAAGGAGGCAACGATGCTTAAAGGTATGCTGCTGTCCGTAGCCCAGAATGAATCGGTACGTTCATTTGTGATGCACAACCGCGCAACGCACGGCATGGCCCGGCGTTTTGTCGCGGGCGAGCAGTTGGAAGAGGCCATTGAGGTCACGCATACGCTCAACCAGAAAGGTCTGCACGTCTCGCTGGACCACCTGGGGGAGAATGTTGCGGTCGAACAGGAGGCGCTGACTACAGCACAGGACTACATTCAGGCTCTGGAGCGCATCAAGACCTCGGGAGCCGATGCAAACATTTCAATTAAACTGACGGGGCTTGGACTGGATATCTCGCCAGAGCTTTGCCAGAAAAATGTTATTCAAATTCTAGAGTTTGCGCAGCAATTTCCGATTTTTGTGCGCATCGATATGGAAGCTTCAGCCTATACTGAGCGCACGGTCAATACAACGCTGCGCTTGCACGAGCGCTTCGAGCACGTAGGAACGGTCATTCAGGCGTCTCTCTATCGCAGCAAACAGGACGTGGAAGAGCTGATTGCTCAAGGGGTACGCGTGCGCCTGGTCAAGGGCGCATATAAAGAACCGGCCTCGGTGGCTTTCCGCCTGAAAAGCGATGTCGACCATAACTATGTGCGCCTGATGACCATGCTGCTCTCACGCGGCAGCTATCCCGCCCTGGCCACACACGACGAGGCCCTGATCAACGCAGCCTGCAAGTATGCACGCGACAACGGGATCAGCCAGGGATCGTTTGAATTTCAGATGCTCTACGGGATTCGCCGAGATTTGCAGGAAAAGCTGGTTCAACGTGGTTATAATGTGCGCGTTTACGTACCATTTGGTGCACAGTGGTATCCTTATCTAGTGAGGAGGATGGCAGAGCGGCCTGCAAACCTGATGTTTGTTGCGAGCAACCTAGTCAGGCGTTAAGGAAAGGTACAAGCCGTCTGGCGATTTCTATGAAAGGAGTGCAGCATGACCGATTTCGTCGTCGCCGTTGGAGTGGCTGATGTGCGAGGCGAACCCACTGACGATGCCGAGTGTGTAACTCAGGCGTTGATGAATATGCCAGTCTACGCCGGAGAAGTGCGCGGCGCGTGGACCGCTGTCAAATTGATCGATTATATGGGATGGATGAATGTAAGCGATCTGGCTCCGCCGATTGAGCAAGGCTTCTGTAAAGTCGGGGCCGAATGTCGCACGCCGCTGCCGCTGGTAACGGTCGTGACTGCGCCTATCGCGCCGGTCTACGCAGCGCCCGATGGTACAGAGACGCTCGCGCAAGTCTACAGTTCGACCCTGCTGCCGCCGCTGGATATCACCGATCCTGCCTATATCCAGGTAGCATTGCCGGGCGAGCGCACCGGCTGGCTGGCACGGACCCATGCGGAGGTGCGACCACAAAAGGAACCCTATCCGCGTCAGTCGAGCGCAGCAATCGCCACATTTGCTCGCCAGTTTCTCTCAGTACCGTACCTGTGGGGAGGCACCAGCGCAGGCGGCCTCGATTGCAGTGGCTTTGTGCAACTGTGTTACCGCGTGGGCGGCTACTTTATCCCGCGTGACGCTGATCAACAGGATGGCTTCCTCCACCAGGCGCTCACACGACCACAGTTGCGCACGGGCGACCTGATCTTTTTCGGCAGCCAGCAGATCACGCACGTAGCCCTGGCCCTCAACGAGCACGAATACATCCACGCCGAAGGTCAGAACTACCACCGCGTGCTGATCAACAGTTTTCGTCCAAACGACTCTCACTACTACCCACGGCTCGACCAGATTGTCTGGAGTATGAAACGGGTGATCGCTTAATATGCAAACAGAAGTCTCAACTATCCTCAATGAACTTCCTGGAGAGATAGCCTGCCTTGTCGTCAGCATGGACCTCGATGGACCGCGTGAGCGCTTTTCACGCAATCCAGACCTGGTGATGCCCGCGGCCAGCCTGGCAAAGATGCCGATTCTTGTCACCTTATGCCACCAGATCGCACGCGATGACAACCCCTATACCTGGCGCACACGCCTGGAAGTCTCGGACGAAGTGCGCGTCACCAGCGACGGAGTGCTGGCCGACCTCTCGTCCGAACTACGTCCAACCCTGCACGACCTGGCCCACCTGATGATTACGGTCAGCGACAACAGTGCGGCAAATATGCTGCTCGACCTGCTCGGCATGGAGACAGTAAACGCGACAATGTGCGAGCTGGGTCTCCAGCACACACACCTGGAACGCCGCTTTATGGATTTCGAGGCCCGACGGGCCGGACGCGAGAATTGGACATGCGCATCGGATATGCTGCTCCTCTTCGCGCAACTGCTCAGCCAGGACATGCCCGAGCGGGCGCGTCTGCTGCACATCCTGCTGCGTCAGAATGACCGCCAGATCTTATCGGCCTATTGGGGCGAGGACAAACTCTTCGCACACAAAACCGGCAGCCTGGAGGGCATCCTCCACGACGTAGGTATACTCCTGCGCTTCCCTGACGACTCCGAGCCACTGCTCATCGCAGCCCTGACAGCCAATCAGGCCGACCTGCCGCTGACACGACTCGTGCTAGCGCGTGCCGGACGCTCGCTTCGTCAGAGCTGGCTCAACGCTGACTGAGGTCAGGTAACTGGCGGTACTCCTGTGCGCGGGCAAAATATCCGTCCGCGCTCTGCTTCAGATAAGCCAGTTCCTCCGCAAGCAGCTCACGTACAACCCTGGCGGGTACACCCAGAGCAAGGACGCCCTGGGGAAAATGCTTCTGTTCGCTAATCAGCGCACACGAGCCAATAATCGTCCTGGAAGCGACCTGCGCGTGCGAGAGTACCACAGCGTTCATCCCAACCAGTACCTGGTCCCCTAACAGAGCACCATGTACCACCGCATTATGGCCAATCGTACACTCAGCACCAATGGTCAAGGGCGCATCCGCGTTAACGTGAAGCGTACAATTATCCTGAACGTTGGTCCGCCGACCAATCACAATCGGCGCGACATCTCCGCGCACAACCGCATTGTACCAGATACTCGCCTCCGACTCGATCGTGACATTGCCAATGATCATTGCGCCCGGAGCAATAAAAACATCCTCAGCAATAGTCGGCCAGACACCTCGGAAAGGGAAAAGTGGCATAGGATCTGCGCTCCTTTCATCAGGAATCGTTGGTTGCTACACCTCAGGGTGAAAAATAGGAAAATGGCGTTTCTGCGAAGAAAGCCGGGGAATACGAGCAAGGAAGGTGTGAACAGAGGTAGCAGCAACAGGATGCGAACTGTTCTTCATCGGCCTATGACGGTGACATAAGCCTGCGGCGACAGGCTTTTTGGGATCGCTTGTGAGCTGATTGGTATGCTAGAGTTTGAGCGTTGCTGCGCGGTTGCTGTACTTCTTTCATAGTCGAGATGATGTTGAAAATCCTTCCCTATCATCGTATCACGTTATCATCGTATCACATTTCGATGTGGGAAAAAAGCGAAGTCGCTTTGAAATTCGGACTTTAAAATCCGCTTCGCCAGCGACCTGAAGTGTTTTTTAGAAGGGAGTTAAAAACTAATAGGCATCTCATATTGTAAATAATGTTTACAATATGAGATTTTTATAGTATGATTAATACGTAGAGAGGTGATATGGTGGCAGTGAAAGGGATGTATCGTAAACTTTATTGATCAATATTGAATAAACTTATCAGGAAGGAGGAATGAAACCAAGGATAAGTTGTATAGTAAAGAAGAAACGTCCAGAGGAAAGACGTCTCTTTCTCAATGATTATAGGGGGGGATGTTCCCCTCTTCTGAGGAGAAAAAATCATGCAAGGAAAGCAAGCACTTCTTTTGAGAAGTAGTATGGTAGCCATCCTGCTTGTCACTCTCATAAGCATTTTCTGGGAGAGCAGCAGCGGGAAGAATGTCACCAAGGCCCATGCGGAAAGCAATGGAGTCGCGACAACTCCCTTTATGGGCTGGAGTACCTGGAGTTTTGATGGAGGCTATCCTACCCAATCCAACATTGAGGCTCAGGCGAACGTCGTATCCAGCAAATTGAAAGCCTACGGGTACAATTATATTCTGCTGGACGATCACTACTTCCTCAACCCTGGAACCACGGTGGATCAGTATGGACGTTGGCAAATCAATTCAGCGCAATTCCCCAATGGGATTGCCGCCGTTGCCAGCTATGTTCACAGTTTGGGCCTGAAATTTGGCATCTACGTGACCCCAGGTATTCCTGTGGCCGCTGTGAACCAGAATACCTCCATTCAGAACACCAGCTATCATGCTAGGGACGCCGCCAATACCAGCAAATATCAGAACAACTATGGTGGCTTTGGCAACGTCATGTATTACCTCAATTACAGTACCGCCTCACAGGATTTCCTCAACTCCTGGGCCGATTTGTACGCCTCCTGGGGAGTCGATTTCCTCAAAATCGACGCGGTTGGGGACTGGAATCAGCAGGATGTCCAGGAGTGGTCCATCGCGCTGCAACAAAGCGGGCGTGCGATGGTCTTCGATCTCTCCAATACGTTGGATCGCAACAACATCAACTTCTGGCGTCAGTATTCCAACGCGTGGCGTATTGAGGGTGATGTCCAATGTTATTCTGCCTGCTCAACTCTGGTTGATTGGAACACCGTATCCACCCGTTTCAACGACGCGCCCGCGTGGGCTTCTCTCGCTGCTCCCGGCGGATGGAACGATCTGGACTCCCTGAATGTCGCTGATGGAGCGAAGGATGGTCTGACCAACGATGAACGGCAAACCTACATGACGTTATGGTCGATCGAAGCTGCTCCTCTTTACGCTGGTGATGATCTAACTACGATGGACAGTTATGGACTCTCCTTAATGACCAATAGTGAAGTCATTGCCGTAGACCAGGCAGGTAAGGCTGCTGTGCCGGTGTCTCAGTCCAACAGTCAGCAGGTCTGGTACACCAAAAATAGCGATGGAAGCTATACCGTGGCGCTTTTCAACCTGGGTGGATCGTCAGCTAACGTGACGGCAAACTGGAGCAGTCTAGGCTTTAGTGGTTCGGCGACAGTTCGTGACCTGTGGAGCCACACAGATCTGGGAACGTTCAACAGCAGTTTCAGTGCCACTCTCAATACGCACGCCTCGCGTCTGCTTAAAGTTGTGCCGACTAGCGGCGGTGGGACGAGCTACTATAAGCTGGTCAACCACAATAGCGGACTGGTGCTCGACATTTCTGGTGCTTCAACTGCCAATGGAGGAATGGCGATCCAGTGGCCCTATAGTGGGGGGTATAACCAGCAGTGGCAGGAAGTAGCGATCAACGGCGGCTACAAACTGCTCAATCGCAACAGTGGATTGCTGCTTGACGACCCCGGCAACAGCAAAACGACGGGAACGCAGATTGATCAATGGCAGGACACCAATGGCTCCAATCAGTGGTGGAACCTGGTCTCGGCAGGCAATGGTTACTACTACGTGGTCAACCAGTCCAGTGGCCTCTACGCTGATGTCTCTGGTGCCTCTACGGCCAATGGAGCCCAGGTCATTCTCTGGACCTCTACTGGTGGATCTAATCAACAGTGGCAACTGGTTCAGGTATAGGCTGCGTTCGGGGCAAGGAATAATGGACTGGTCTGGCAGGATCTAATCATTCCTTGCTCCAGGTATTCTACCTCAGTGATAAGAGAACTATCTCAGTGATAAGAGAATAGATAGGCGAGAACGAACTGCTCGCTTGCTCTCAGTAAGGAGACATGTATGCAAAGCAAAGGACGCTTTTACTCCTTGATTATCCCCGTTCTGGCACTTTTGCTCTGTACGACGGCTTTCGGCGTCACGTTGAGTAACAGTACCACCGTCAGAGCGGCTAGCGCGATTGCGAAAGCCGCCGCCGCTAGCGCTCCCACGGGTCTGCATGTGGTGGGCAACCAGCTTGAGGATGGGAGTGGTCGTGTGATCGTACCTCATGGCACGGATCGTATGGGCAGTGAATATTCCTGTCCCAGCGGTGCAACCTTCGATGGACCGGTCGATCAGACCTCGGTCAACGCGATGCTCAGTTGGGGTATTACTATCGTGCGTTTGCCACTAAATGAAGACTGTTGGCTGGGCATCAATGGCTATCCTGGCGGAGGATTGTCGGCCTCCACGTACCATCAGAATGTTGTTAACTATGTGAATCTGCTCAATCAGAACGGGATTATCGTGATTGTGGATCTGCACTGGAACAACTCTGGCGGGAACCAGGCGACGGGTCAGGAGCAGATGCCAGACCTGGATCACGCGCCCGCTTTCTGGACCTCGGTTGCCAATACCTTTAAGGGCAACTCTTCTGTGATATTCGATTTATACAACGAGCCGCACGATGTAAGCTGGTCGTGCTGGAAAAATGGCAGTACGAGCGCCTATGGTGGTGCGTGTAACAATGTGAGCTTCGCGGTAGCCGGAATGCAAACCCTGGTTAATACCGTGCGTAACGCTGGAGCGACCAATGCTCTTATGTTGGGCGGTCTCGCTTACTCGAACGACCTGAGCGGTTGGCTAGCCAACAAGCCATCAGATCCGCGCAACGACCTGATTGCCTCTGCTCACATTTACAATTTCAACGCTTGCGCTAACACCAGTTGCTGGAACTCGCAAATCGCGCCAGTTGCAGCCCAGGTGCCGGTCATTGTTGGCGAACTGGGCGAAAACGATTGCGCGTCCGGTTTTATCAACACACTCACAGGTTGGCTTGACTCTCAACACATCGGCTACCTGGCCTGGACCTGGAATCCATACAACTGTTCCTCCACCCCGGCGCTTATCACCAACTACGACGGTACGCCAACAGCCTATGGACAGGGATACAAAAATCACCTGCTCTCTCTTGGCAGTGGTAGCGGCGGCGGGACGAGCTACTACAAGCTAGTCAATCGTAATAGCGGACTGGTGCTCGACATTTCTGGTGCTTCAACCGCCAATGGAGGAGCGGCGATCCAGTGGCCCTATAATGGGGGGTATAACCAGCAGTGGCAGGAAGTAGCGATCAACGGCGGCTACAAACTGCTCAATCGCAACAGCGGATTGCTGCTCGACGACCCTGCTAGTTCCAAGACCAATGGTACCCAATTGGACCAATGGCAGGACACCAATGGCTCCAACCAGTGGTGGAATCTAGTCTCAGCAGGCAATGGTTACTACTACATGGTCAACCAGAGCAGCGGACTATATGCCGATGTTTCGGGAGCCTCCACCGCCCAGGGAGCGACGGTGATCGAGTGGTCATCGGATGGTGGCACCAACCAGCAGTGGCAGTTGGTTGCGGTCTAAGCGTAGGCATCTCATGCCTTTCGCGAATAGAACTGCTTTCTGGTGAGCAATAGATGGACCCCTTTCAGCGAAGAAGAAGATAGGATCTATCTTCAAGTCACACAGGCATTATGATAGTGCCTATTGTACAAGGAGGATGAATAGGATGTTTAGTCAGCGCAGAATGAAACTCTTCTGTGTGCTCAGTGTCTTACTGACTGTAATAACGCTTGTCGTTATGCAGCTAGGAAACGCCCCGACTGCACATGCAGCGACCAACCAATTCCACGGAGTGAACTGGGCCGACCCGAATGACAACTTCGGCACCGGCAACTTGGTCCCGGTCGGTCTATCGACATCGGACAGTTACGCAACCACGTACGCAAAGGCGACCGCAATCCTCAAGGGGTTTCAGAGCCTGGGTGCCAACACGGTGCGTATGCCGTTCAATGCCGCGACCGTCGAGGGATCGTGGTGGGGAAGCTACATGGCTGCCTGGGATGCGGCCTCAGCTCTGGGCATGAACATGGTGGTAGCACCGTGGCTCCAGAACGGGGTCATCGGCAACACCACATCCTTCTACAATATGTGGAATGTGGTGATCAACAAGTATAGTGGCAACAGCCACTTCTACTTCGACATCATGAACGAGCCGTGGGGCTACAGCGCCTCCGACGAGGACAACATCGCAGCAGCATGGGTCGCAAACTATCCCAGCCTTTCCAAGAGCCATATTCTGGTTCCTGGTGCTTACTCGGACCAGAATCTGTGTACGGTGGGGGCTGACTCCCGCCTGAACGGCACCCTGCTGTCGATCCACGATTACACTCTCGGTGGAGAAACCCACCCTACCGAGGCTGAGTGGATCACGTCTATCAACAATAACATCTGCGGGTACGCCAGCAGAGCGTTGTTCACCGAGTTTGGCGTCCCGATGAACACAGGCGTGAATTACGACGGCCCCAAGGACGGCAACAACAATGTCTCGTACCTCTATGCGATCACGGACAACGCACGCAACCTGGGCATAGGCACGATCATCTGGGTAGGCGTCAAGCAAGCTACCCAGACACAAGGCCCTGGCCCCTGCTTCAACGCGTCGTGCGCGATCACGTCCCTCAATGGCAGCGGGACTAATCTCTCACTGACCATCAACAACCAGTCCGGCCTCGACCGTCTCCAGTACGGCTGGGGTCAGACCAACAACGCTGGTGGTGGTGGTAGCACTGGCGGTGGTGGTAGCACTGGCGTCCTGCGGGGTTCGGGTTCGAACCGCTGTCTGGACGTACCTGGGCAGGCCACGGCCAACGGCACACTGCTAGACATCTGGGACTGTAACGGTGGGAGCAACCAGCAGTGGACCTTGCTCTCCAACGGCGAGCTTCAGGTCTACGGCAACAAGTGCCTCGATGTACCGGGCAATGCCACAGCGCCTGGCACCAAGGTGGAGATCTGGGACTGCAACGGCGGCAGCAACCAGCAGTGGACTCTCAACTCTGACGGCACTGTTGTCGGAGCTGGGTCCGGCCTCTGCCTCGATGTGGTTAGTGCAGGCACTGCCAACGGCACTGCGGTAGAGATCTGGACCTGCAACGGCGGCAGCAACCAGAAGTGGGC
>DAOTTJ010000276.1:0-7622 GCA_034437695.1 Ktedonobacteraceae bacterium | reverse complement strand
TGCCGCATGCAAAACATTCATAAGCATGAAGTTAGCAGAGAGCACCTCTCTGCTAACTTCATGCTTATGGGCGGGGCGGTCTTGCCCGATCAGCAGGGAAGGACAAAAAACCTCCCTGTGAAAAGGGCCTCCACTGGCCAGGCGTGTTTGCAACTGCATGATATGCTACAATGCAGAACGCCAGCAGACCTCGTCTGGCCAATCGATCTCGATGACAAGTGATACGCAAGGGAAATTATAGATGCGAGATGTTGCGATTTTTCTGGGCATTGTAAGTATTATCATTGTGGCTTTTGATGCGTTTGAGACGATCATTTTGCCGCGTCGTGTCGTACGGAAAGTGCGCCTGACGAAATTCTTTTATCGCCTGAGCTGGGCGCTCTGGTCTATGATCGGTCGCAAGATGAAACCAGGCAATCAGCGCGAGTACTTTTTGAGTTTCTATGGACCCCTTTCGCTGATTCTTTTGCTCTTCATGTGGGGAGCGCTCTTTATTATCGGGTTTGCCTTTCTCGGCTGGGGCTTGCAAGACCCCATGAATGCCCCGGAAAAAGTCATGGGCATGGGCGGCTATCTCTATATGAGCGGCACAACTTTTGTGACGCTCGGTCTCGGCGATATCGTGCCGCTCAGTCCTCTGGGCCGCTTTCTGGCCGTGCTTGAGGGTGGAACCGGCCTCGGCTTTTTAGCCCTGGTCATTGGCTACGTGCCGGTGATCTACCAGACGTTCTCGCGCCGCGAAGTCAATATCGCCCTGCTCGACGCCCGCTCTGGCACGCCACCCAGTGCGCCCGAACTGCTAATTCGCCACTACAAAGGCCAGAACCCCGACGAACTCCTCCTCTACCTGCGCGACTGGGAGCGCTGGTGCGCGGAGCTACTCGAAAGCCATCTCTCGTATGGCGTCCTTGCCTACTATCGTTCGCAACACCAGCAACAGTCCTGGCTCTCCGCGCTCACCACTATGCTCGATACCTGTGCGCTGATCATGGTTGGCATCGAAGGCATTCCGCACACACCAGCCAAGTTTATCTTTGCTATGGCCCGCCATACGGCGGTCGACCTGACGCAGAGCTTCGGTCTAAAACCCGCCTCAAGCCAGCGCTTCTACTCACCTGATACCTTTAAAAACCTGTGCGACGACCTGGCGGCCCGTGGTATCTTTCTGCGCAGCGATGCCGTCGCCGAACAACGCCTGTCCGATCTGCGCAGAATGTACGAACCCTTTGTCGAAGCCATCGCGTACTACCTGATAGTCAAATTGCCCTATCTGGATGTGCGCGTCGATCTCGTCGACGATTGGCAGACGAGCGCCTGGGATCACTTTCTCACCGCCACACCGCAAACCCTGGATAACGCCATGCGCAGCAGTTAACCGTTCGACTTTTTCTCTCATCAGATGTAGAATAGAACCAGACGACTGCTCTGACAAGCATCGATTGACAGGCGGGAGTGCAGAGGGCGGCCCTCGGCTAAAGTTCGCGCGAATGGGGCTGCGCCCCAGCCTTCCTCTCCTCCCAGTCGCCGCAGGCGACTAGTCACACGAACACTGTTAGACCACTACAATGAAAAGGGGAATCTCACCATGTATATAGATCAAACGTTGCAGCTCTATCTGGACGACCTGGCTTCAGACAACTCGACTCCCGGCGGCGGTTCAGCCTCCGCCGTCAGCGGTGCAATGGCCGCAGCGCTGGCCTGCATGGTCTGCCGTCTGACCCAGGGCAAGGAACAATACGCCGCTGTACAAGCAGAAATCTCCACGCTTTTGCAGCAGGCCGAGGAACACCGCCAACGTTTCCAGGACCTGATGACGGAGGATATCGCCGCCTACAGTGCGCTCTCAGCAACCTTCAAGCTGCCCCGCGCAAGCGATGAGCAACGCCTGGCCCGCGCTGCCGCTGTCCAGCAAGGTCTGGTCGCCGCCGCGCTCGTTCCTCTGGAAATCGGCGAACGAGCGGTCGAAGTAGCCAGAGTCTGCGAGCGGATCGCGCAGATCGGCAACGTCAATGTCTTGAGCGATATCGCTGCCGCCGCCATGCTCGCCGCTAGCGCCGGGACCAGCGCCGCCTGGATGGTGCGCGTCAATATGCAACATATGCGCGATCAGGAGCAGATGGTCAATCTCGGTGGGCGTCTCTCCCGCGTGTTGGATGAGATTACCAGCCGGTGCCAGAATGTGACAGCGATTGTAGGAGAGCGGGCGTAATGGCAGTGATCATTGACGGGAAGGCGCTGGCGGTGGAGCTGCGCACTGAACTACGCGCAGAGGTCGAGACCTACCTGCGCCAGCGTGGACAGAAGCCAGGCGTCGTCGTGGTGCGCGTCGGTGGCGATGCGGCCTCGATCGTCTATAGCAAAGCCATTCTGCGGGCCGCCGAAGGCATAGGCATGACCGCCCGCCTGGAGGAGTTTCCACCGCAGACCTCAGCCGACGAACTGCAACTGCTGCTCCATCAGCTCAACACCGATGGCGAGATACACGGCATCATCGTCCAGATGCCTCTGCCCCCTCACCTGTCTCAACAGCTCGTGGCCGATACCATCGTAGCCGAAAAAGATATCGATGGCATCAGCCCACGCAGCGCGGGCAATCTCTTCCTCGGCCTTCCCAGCTTCTTGCCAGCCACCGCCGCCGCCGTCATGGAGATCCTGGCGCGTACCCATGTCCCCCTCGACGGCAAACGAGCAGTGATTATCTCGCGCAGCAACGTCGTTGGGAAGCCGCTGGCCTTGATGTTGTTACAGAAGAATGCCACTGTGACCATCTGCCACTCGCGCACCAGAGACCTGGCAGCCCTGACGTGCCAGGCCGACATTCTGGTGGCCGCCGCAGGTCGCGCACATATGGTCACAGGCGACCTCGTCAAGCCGGGCGCGACCGTCATCGATGTGGGGATTAATCCAAACCCGGTGGGCAATGGGATAGTTGGCGACGTAGACTTCGCCTCGGTCGTAGAGATCGCAGGAGCCATCACCCCCGTGCCAGGCGGTGTAGGTCCACTCACCAACCTTTTGCTCCTCAAACAATGTATGCAGGGAGCCGCCCTGGTTGGCCTACCCGTCTAAGCCGTCGCCCCAGGCAGGATGGTTAAGGGCAGCAGCCCAGAGTGCTCTGTTAACCACAGCAGGCATGCAGGGGGCAGGGCTATTAGAAAGAAGGCTGCCGTCCGTGTCAGTGGCGTTACTGGTGTCCGGGAGGGTGCTCTTTGTTGACCTGGAAGGCCACCGGGCGTACTGCTCTGCGCTCGCCAAACTGTGCGATCTATCAGGCGCTTTTTCCAGAGATGTTGCGCCTGAAAGCTGCATATACAGCGCCTACTAGCTATCAGCCGTGTACCCAGGCGTTGCCTATCCTGGAGCGGTAGAGGAGCAGACGCGTCTCCGTGCGGCGGCTTTCTCACAGAAAAGAAAGTCGCTCGTATGTGGCTAGATCCGGTCGCAGCCGGCGTCTCAGTCTACGTTCCCTGGTGGTCAGACATCCAGGCGTTTAAGAATCTCGGCGTGTAGTTCGGGCGTTGCGGCTGCTACCAGCGTGAAGCCCTGACGTAGATTCTCAATCGGCAGGAGTGCTTTGCCCTCGCGGTCGGTCACCAGACCGCCTGCTTCGCGTACAATCGCTGCTGAAGCCAGAAACGATTCGCCAGTGATCATATCGCCGATATCCACATAGGCGTCGTACGCGCCGTTGGCGACATACACAACGTCGAGCGCGGATGTCCCGCTGCGTCGCACCTGTGCTGGTGGGGGCGCTTCGCACAGCAAGCGGTGCAGAGCCTGCGGCTCGCGCTGGTCCAGATTGATGCCCAGCAACGCATCCTGGTAGCGTCGAGTCTCGCTCACCTGACAGCGTCGTCCATTGCAGAACGCGCCATTGCCGCGCTCTGCCTGGAAGACCGTGCCAGTATATAGCTCGCCCACTAAGGCCCAGCTCACGTATTCAGGTGTCACAGGTGCGTCGATCGGCAAGATAGCCAGAGCCACACACGCCGCCACGATCCCACGTGCAACGTTGGTTGAGCCGTCTACCGGATCGATAATAATCCGCAGCTCGGGTTGCTTATCAGTGCGATAGACGGGTCGCTCCTCAGTGACGATTTCAAAGCTGTGACCACTGGCAATCAAACCCTCGATAATCAGGTCTTCCGCCTCGCGGTCAAACTGCATAGTAACGTGTTCGGGTGATTGAAAATAGACCTCTTGCCGGTTAAATTGCTCAGAGTGCATATATCCACGCACTTGACGAAAAAGTTGCTCTAGAAGTTCTAACATGGTGTTGTTCGCCGTTCTGAAGTGGCTAGATTTAGCCAGAAGTACTCTGCGTTTCTTTCTCTACGATCTTTTGTATTATAGCATAAAAATCTTTCCCCGCTCCAATCGATGGAAATGGCCTTTATATAACCTGGATCGGATTATGAATCATGCCTTGCACCCGGACTCTGTCGCGTCGACTTCACCCCCAATCTATAAATAGATCAAAGCGAGCGCTCGCAGCTTGCTTTGATTGAGCGAAAAAAAGGGCGGGTGGGCGAGGAGGAGCATTCTGTCGCCCTGATGAGTTACAAGCAACCTCTTCACGTATAAGCTTGAGTAGAGTATAATCGCCAGATGGTATGTGGGAAAAGAAAGCCATTGAGTATAATAACTATTCTCTCTATTCCGAGCGCAGAGGGTTAGCGTATGTGCGCTCGCTCGTTTAACTAAACGATGGGTCTATTCATCTAAGAAGATGCCTGCAATCTCAAGGAAGGGGGGTACTTTTATGTATCTCTTGCGGCCAAAGAAATTTGTCTTTCTACATATGTTAATACTATTTTTAGTCTGCCTGCTTGCAGCCTGTGGTGGGAGCAGTGCTCCGCCCAAAGTGCATACTTCTCCACCAACACCGACGCCGACGCCTTCACCGACGCCTTCGCCGACGCCGACGCCGATTCCGTTGGTACGCCCCGCATTAGAGCGAGGTATGATCTATCCTGGTTGGAATCAGGCTTCCTATGGCGATACCGATGTCACCTGGCAACAGGGTATCAAGACTATCAAGCAACTGACCGGGGCTAACTGGTTGGAGATGCCAGTGCTCCTTACGCAATCTACTTCCTATACAACCGATGTACATACGGAATCTAATGCACCGACTGTTGCATCTTTTTCCAGTGGTATACGCAAAGCTATCTCTCTTGGCTATCACGTCTTTTTTATCCCCTTGCTTGGTGTGAAAGTGGCGGGCGATTGGTCTGGAACTGTGCAGATTCCCGCAGCTGCTCAACAGGCGTGGTTTGATAACTATTGGAATGCACTCCGACCGTATGCGATCGCGGCTCAAGCCAGCGGCGCGGAGCAGATGGCGATCGGCACAGAGATTGTCTGGTTGGAGGATAATGCCCCCTCGACGCTCTGGAACCAGTTGATTGCGCGTGTCAGCGGTGTCTTTCATGGCAAGCTAACCTATGATCTCAACTGGTCGCCTTCTCTCTACGATGCTCCGGCGAGCTGGCTCAAAAATCCCGCCCTTTCGGCGCTCGGTGTCTCGGAATATATCCCCCTGACGAGTTCCCAGGAGCGGGTCACGCCGTCTGCGATGATCAGTCTGTGGAAGGAGAAGGTGAGGAGCTATATCGACACCTTCTCTGCTGCGGTCGGCAAACCGATGCTTGTCTCCGAGATTGGCTATCGCGATAGCAGCGATGCGCTGTACAACCCGTACAGTCAGCAGAGTTCGCTGCCAACCGACCAACAGGAGCAGGCGGGAGCCTTTAACGCTACCCTGAGCAATGTTTTTGGCGACTCGCGGATTATCGGGGTCTTTTTCTGGGGGTGGGCCGAGGTTGGCAGATTGGGCATTTCGGACAATCCAAGTTCGATCGCGACTATCGATAACTGGTACACAAAACCTGCTCCCTGATTCTTGCCGCGCAAGGAATGCATAGACTTGTTTGCAGATCCTCTCTGCTCATCTTCGCCAGAGCATGGATCTGCAAACTTTTGCTACTTGCTTAGCGTACCTCCAGGATGCGTAAAAAGAAATCCTGGATGGTGACCGCATCGATATCTCCACTAATACACAGTGCTGCTCGTCGACCTTCTGGCCAGTAGCCAAAGCGCAACAATGGAACTTCCAATGCCTCAAGACGCGCTAAAAGCTGACTGCGCCGGGCGACCTGTTCGGCACGCTCTCTTCCCATCCCTTCTGGCAGGTCGAGATAGCAGGCAAAGTCTGCCTGTTTTTCCTCGGCGACGTGGTGCGTGAGTGCATAGCCCTGCTCCCGCAGGAAGGCTGTGACTGCAAGCGGGGTGCGCGGCGAGAGGGCCAGGGTGGGACAGCGCGAGGCGTGCGCGATAAAGTCGCGGCTCTCAATGAGCTGTTCTTGCTTGCTCCAGGGCTGCGTCGATTGTTCCTCAATCTGTAGCTGGCGGCCCAGGAGCGTGGCCCGCGCTGTACAGGTTGTATGGACCTGCCAGCGTCCAGGACCGAGCGCTTGCAGGTGCAGACGGAAGTGCAGACGTTCGCGCCACCAGTCTGCTACTTCGTTCAGACGGGTGATCCAGATCGCCTGTGACTGCTGGCTGGCGTGTTGGAGCAGATTTTCCAGCGCGGTTCTGTAGATTCGGACGCGTTCGGGGTGCACATTGAGCGTATAGATGCCCTCGTGCGCGTAGATTGTCTCCAGCACGCAGCGCCAGATCCGTCCCACGGTGGCTGGATCGGTGAGGCGCAGGCGGTCGCAGAGCATCTCATCGTCGGGGATGCTGGTGGGGATGCGCAGGAGCGTTCCTTCAAAATGCGGACGCAGCGTATAGCTCGTGCAGGGCAGGGCCTGAAAGAGTTCCAGCGACCTGGCGAAGCCACGTTGCAGGTGTGGCGCAAATGTGTTGAGGTGGACGACCTCATGGAGCACCGCTTCATTGCTCTCGTAGGCAAAGCCCAACCTGCGAAAAACGTCAAGCGTCTCGTCTGTCCAGCCTAGATAGGGATTGCGGAAGCCGCTGTACCTGGTCTCTGTGCGTTGAAACACCTCAATGGCCTGGACCGTCTGGCTGAACTGGTCACCTGCCTGCAACGTGCGATAGTCGTTGTGAACGTGACCGTGAATACCGATCTCTGCCCCACCATGCGCGATCTCCGCGAGCAAGCGTGGATGGCGGGCGAGAATGACCGCCGGTATAAACAGCGTCGGACCTGTCTGATAGGGTCGTAACATCTGGAGCAAGAGCAGGAGTGCGCGGCGACTGGTGCGTTCAGAGAAGCCAAAGCGGACGAAAACGGTCCATAAACGCCTGATAAAGTTGGACAAACCTTTCGTTTTAAGCGAAAAACGCACAAGATTCATATAACCCCCTTCAAACCTGGAGCATCCCACCCATCCCCTTCCATTATATACTATGTCAGACCCGTTCCCCAAAACCCTCGGGTAGGGGGAGTAAGCCTTCATCGGCATAAAGTGAAGCAGGAGTGCAGAGGGCGGCAGCCCTTTGCCGGCACCCTGCCGGGGGACAGATAATCTGGGGTGTCCCCAATAAACTTTTTTACGTTTTGCATGTTTTGCCAGAGGCAAAACATGCAAAACAGGAGTGCAGAGAGCCACTCTCTGCCTTCTGAAAAACTCACAAAACCCAACCAGGAA
>DAOTTJ010000275.1:0-3260 GCA_034437695.1 Ktedonobacteraceae bacterium | reverse complement strand
AGCAAGGCGTTTTGCAGGCGCACGCGCCTGCAAAACGCCTTGCTGCACTTTTATTCTGGGGTGGTGCGGCTTCGCCTTATAAACAAAGAACACCCCCTTCTTTCATTCTGTTGAATAACGTACAATAAAAGAGCTGGACAGAGCCACGCTTTCAGCGAGTCATTTGCACGAATGGGGAAAGTAGCGGCTCGTGAGATATTCTAGCTGCGGATTACATGTAAGCTCAGGGGTCTTCCCATTCGAACGGGGTTTGCCCGACCCCCAATGGACGAGCGTTGAAGCGCTCTGTTGAAAGGTGAGAGACTTGACAAACCTCTATCTTATACGTCATGGAGATGCAAAAACTACAAGCATCGATCCACTGGAAGATCCGCGCCTGACGGCGCTGGGAGTGATCCAGGCTGGCCGCTTGCGTGACCGCCTGGCTGGCTCGGGTGAAATTAAAGCCGACGTGCTGATTGCCAGCACTATGTTGCGAGCCAGGCAGACCGCCGAGATTATCGCGCCAGCGCTCGGTCTACCAGTTCTCTATGATGACGAGGTGCGTGAGTGGAGTTTTCCACAAGACGAGACCATTAATGTGGACGAGTATATCGAGCAGTTCAAGCAGGTTCCACACGATCAGAAGCCTTTTTTTAAGATCATCCCTGGGGCGGAGAGCTGGGTGCAATTTATGCTGCGGGCCTGTGCCTCGCTCAACCGTATCACGCAACAGCAGGCCGGGAAGACCGTCGTCGTCGTCTGTCACGGCGGGATTATCGACGCCTCTTTCCATTTCTTTCTGCGCCTGAGCACCATGCATCTGCCACCAGCATATTTTGATACCCACAATACATCGATTACTCACTGGTACCAGGCCACCCAGCACGAAGCGGGTTTTCCCGCCGCTTGGTCGCTTGAACGCTACAACGACGTGATGCACTTGCGCGATCTGCGCTCGACCACGCGTATCCCCTGGAGCGAGATGCCTATTTCGCTCGACGAAGAAGGTTTTCACGCTGGAACAGAGCAATAGGTGCATTTTATTGTGTGACGTTGATCTTGAATAGGGTTTGAACAGTTGTCTGGTGGGGACGCAGGATAGTGACCTGGACCGTCCAGGCACCTGCCATCGTAAAGGTCTGGCTAGCCTTGAAAAGCGTGCTATAGGTCGCGCTCGCGTCTGAAAGGGTTGCGCTGGCCGTTCCCATATTCATGATATCCATATTAATCTGTACCTTGACCGTAGCGTCGGTGATCGCCCCGCCCTGTATATCGCGCAGGTTGAGGATCAGCGTGTTGTCCACACCGACGCGTGCGGGCAGTGCCTGCAAAGTTATTTGCAGACCGGCCACCTGCTGCACCTGGGGAGCAGGAAACTGGTTTGTGCCACTGTTCTCAGTTGCGATCTCGGCTGCGTAGTTGACGTTGGGAAAGACCAGCGGGGGGGCAAAGAAATTCATCAGTGCAGTGCAGACCAGCATGCTGGCAACCAGCGCAGTTACAATATGCAACATGCGCCTGGTGATATACTGAGTCTTCTCCAGTTCGTGTTTACGTGCTCGTTTGGCGGGCAGCTCGGCGTCGACCACTGGCAGCAGGACCGTCTGTCTCTGTAGATGCGGCAGCAACAGGAAGAGGATATACCCCGTGAAGCAAGCGGTGAGCACGACCAGGCTATCCCTCATGAGAAGTGCCAGACCGTAGGACGTAGTGATAAATTGCGCCGCTTGCTGGATAGTTGCCTCGTTGATAAAGAGGTCGCTGACCAGCAGAATACCGATGGCAGAGAGCCAGAGCGGGATGGCGCGTTTAAGCACTATCACCAGGTGTTCAGTATGGTGGTCAGGCTCGGTGAGCTGTAAAATCGGCAGGATGCTCAGGCCAAAGTAGGTTGCGCTGCCCCCCCAGATGCCGAGCGTGACCAGCGAGAGCCAGAGAAAGACGCTCGCGCTGACCGGGAGCGGTACCAGTTGCTTTATCTCCTGTGAGAGTGTCAATGTCAGGATGACCAGTCCCACAAGCAGCAAGCGACCGGGCTGAGACCATAGAGAGGTGGCGCGAATACTGGCCTCAGTCTCCACTACTATCGTCGTAGTTATTCTGGGAAGAGCGGCAGTTGTGCCACGGTTAGCTGTGGCATTTGTCACCATTGCGCCAGTGACTCTAATCTGCTGCGTACGGATCGACGGCGTAGCCGGGGCATCGGGCGAGATCTCCTGGCGCGTTGACTGCCTGTTCTGGTTCCAATGGGCATGTGTCTGAAGGGGATGGTTGGCGTGCTGGTTCTGGTGTTTGCGATAGCCTTCCCGCCACAGGAAAAACAGCGCTATCAGCAATAGGCAAGCGCGAACCAGCCAGAGATAGCCATAACTGGTACGCAGAATAAATAGCGTCAGCGCATTCAGATCGAGACCACTCCCGCCCAGAGTCTGCGTCAGAGAGGTCGAGCGCAGCACCAGATTGATCAACTCACCCACCAGAGCGGCAATCAGACAGAAGACCTGAAGTGTGCGCGACTGCTTGCGCAGGCGCAACAGAAAGGTCCCAGGTGCATTGCGTGGAATGATCAACGCATCGGTGACAAGAATGCCGACCCAGAAGAGGAGCGCAAGCAAGACCAGCCAGTCCCAGGCGACTGAGAGGATGCCCTGTAGATCGAGTTGAGGAAAGTAGTTACTGGTGCCTGGACCCAGCGTAGGCGTGCCAGCAAGTCCAGTCGAGGATTGACCATAGTTAAAGCCGATAAGTCCACTGGTCGTGCGTCCATCGGTCAGCGAGACAGCAGTCCAGCGCACCTCGTAGCCGCCTTGAGGCAGCTTACTGGCGGGCAGCAGAGGAATATCCAGCTCGCGTGAGTTGCTCGCATTGACGCTACTTGCGCTGGCAGCAACCGCGAGTCCGCTGGTCGGCGCGTTGGCCGGAAAGGCATAGACCCCGGCCTGGCTGATTCCACTGAGCGGGGCATTAAAATAGATACGCACAACCGAGGGTACTGTATTGATAGTTGAGCCGTCGATAGGATCGGAGCCGATGACAAAAGAAGAAGCCAGCGCTGTTGGTATGTGCTCAGCAAAAAGTAGCCCGCTGGCTAACTGGAGCAGGCCCACACAGCAAATGATCAGTACAATGCGCCGGAAACGATGTTGCAGTTGCATGTAACTCCTTGCCTGAAATCCATCCCCATTGATTGTACATCTGAAGTATTAATGCTGCAAGTAGGGTTTTCTCCTAAGGGAGGTTTTCATTTTGTGCAAGCCGCAGGCTTGCGCCCCCCACCC
>DAOTTJ010000274.1:0-19030 GCA_034437695.1 Ktedonobacteraceae bacterium | reverse complement strand
AAGACCGCCCCGCCCATAAGCATGAAGTTAGCAGAGAGGTGCTCTCTGCACTCCTGTTATGCATGTTTTGCCTGCGGCAAAACATGCATAACAATATAAAAAGCTTATTGGGGACATCCCAAACCCCGATTAAGGGCAGCAGCCCTTAACAATCCCGCTTCACTTCATGCCTATGTCGGGCAAGACCGCCCCGCCCCCAAAGAGAAGAAGGTGCAGGAAGGCGCATGTCAGGCGCAGATTGCGCCTGACATGCGCCTTCCTGCACGGTGAGGTCTGGGCTTCGCGGCGGCGAAGCGTTCAGCGAAAAACCTACTTGTGTCAAAGTAGAGGCCCCCCTGGCAGGCTATTTCATACTCCACAAGCCAGAGGCTTGCAACCCCTCACACATAGGCATAAAGGGAGCAGAGAGCACCTCTCTGCACTCCTGCTTCTTGAGCCAGGCTAGTGAAGGATCAGGGGAGCAGCCAGCTACTCCGATAATGCCATTGGCGGGTCTGCTCGTCCAGGGTTAGGGCCAGTTTCTTCTCTTCGACTTTTGCACTCGCCACGTGGAGGGTGGCGCAACTGGTGCAGGTGCCGGGAGTAAACAGCAGGTTGCTGGCGCTCACGGGAGTAAGACCGGTGGGACTCGGTCCGACGAGCGGATCGAGGTGATTGTCGTTTGGCAGATGGTGGAGCAGAAGCAGGGCGAGATGGAAACGCGTGGTCAGCTCGCGCAGGGGCAAAAAGAAGCCCGGTTCTGCGAGCGTGGGGCTAGCCTGGCGTCCGCGATAGTTTGGCGTGGGAGGCTGAGGCAGGAGGCGCATGAACGGATCAATGACCACCAGGCGCACATCGCCAAGCGCGAGCAGCGTATCTTCAAGGTCGGCCAGACCGCTTGTGCGCAAAGGCGACCACTTGAAAGCAAGGGTAAAAGAGTTGGGGCAGACCTGCTCGTAGATCAGGCGCATAACGCGTCCGCGTATGCGCCTGGCGTCCTCAGCCAGAGCGAGGTAGAGGACGTGGCCCTGGTAGGCAGGAAAACGCTTGAGAAAGGGCAGACCTGCGGCGACACTCAAGCCCAGTTGACTAGCCAGTAAAGTTTTGTCCGCCTGAGGGGGTCCAGCGAGCAGAGAGACGCCAGTGGGCAGAAGCTCGGGAATCACCCACTCAGACTCGTCCGTTGACTGCCCAAGCAAGGATTGCAGACTGAACAGCTCGGGTGGCATCTGCGTTGGGAGTGCGGTATCTACACGCGCTAAGGCTGACGATAGCTCTGGATAGAGGATCTTAGGAACGCTGGTAGCTTCTCTGGTAGAATTTCCAGCAGCAGTAGGGAAGGTGGAGGAAACACCCGAGGAAGCAGTATTGCGAGTACCAGATTTGCGAGGCATCAGTTGGCCGTCTCTTTCTATATGGTCAGGTAGATAGACAGGGGACGCGGTTAATTGGTTGGCAACTACAGTTATACATTCACATTTTACAACGTCACGTGAATGACGTATCCAATTTTAGTATACATAGGCGATCCAAATAGTTGTCACCGTGTATACTGCGAACAGAAAGGAGTAGATGCTTGAAGCAGCGCTTGTATTCGACCAGCCACTTTGCCAGCAAAGCGGGTGTGACGGCGCGGACCTTGCGGTACTACGACCGTGTGGGTCTGCTCACCCCTGCGGCCTCGACCGAGGCGGGCTATCGTCTGTATAGTGAGAGCGATTTCGCGCGTTTACAGCAGATCCTTGCCCTGAAATTTCTCGGTTTTTCGCTGAAAGAGATTGAAAACTGCCTGGCTGCTGGTCCACACAGACTCAAAGACGCGCTGGCGCTACAGAAGAGAGTGCTGGAGGAGAGCCGCAACCGGCTCGATCGGATTATCACCACGCTCGCTTATGCCGAGCAGAAATTGCACAACGACGAGCAGGATTGGGAGATGATGGTCGAACTTATCAGGTTATTTAGCGCAAACGCCGACTTTTTACAGCGCTATTATACTGAAGAACAGCACCGTCAGCTTGCCGCGTGGGGCAACGAGTGGAGCGTGCAAGACCAGCAAGCCATCGAAGGACGCTGGCAGCAGGCTCAGGCAGAGCTTGGTCGCCTGACAGCCGGAGCTGCCGATCCGGCGGGCGAGGAAGCGCAAGTGTTGGCGGCGGAATGGCACAGTCTGATAGTGGGCTTTACCCACGGCGATCAAGAGATCGCAGCGAGTCTGAAGCAGATGTATAGCGAGATCGCACAACTGCCAGAGGAGCAGCGCCCCTATCGCCTCCCCTTTGACCAGGAGGGCCAGCGGTTCATCGGGCAGGCGCTAGAGATATATAGGCAGCGCCGGGGTCTGTAGCGTCCCGCACCGCTGTGACGCGGGGGGTCAGAGCGAGCCGAGAGGAGAGAACGCCAGGGAAGGATCGGCCTTCGCTGGCGTCCTATTCAAGAACATCAATTCAGCGAGAGAAGAGGACAGAGGATCTCTTCAAGATTATCGATAAAAAAGTCTGACAGAGCGTGGCCGGCGGCCTGGCGTTCGCGGACGCGCTGCTGTTCCAGTTCGCGGTATTTGATCGAGAGGTGCTGGCTATCGGCGGCGGCGATCACGCGGACGATGCGTCCGGCGTCGAGCAAGCTGCGGACGCGTTCGTAGTAGTCGCGGTCGCCGCTGACTATCAGATAGATATCGGGTTTCTCATTGCTCTGGGCGTCGCTCAGGCACTCCAGCAGGGCGAAATCGGCCAGGTTTTTCTTTGAAGGACTGAACTGCAATTCGCGCCGGGGGAAACGCACCTTGAAGCCGGCCAGTTCAAGGCCGCCGCGCACATCGGCGAGGTGTGAAAGGTTCTGTGGGCTGGCCGAGGCCCACTGACAGACGACTTCGCCAAACTGAGCGGCGTAGTTACTGAGAGCGTTGCCCACCTCCTCGGCGTCCATCTCACGCGGAATAAAGCGAGCGATGTTTTCATAATCGATAAAGATCCCGACGCGTTGCTCGGAATAGAAAGGCTCCAGAGGCACGGTCACCGTTTTGGTGAGGTCGCGTGAACGGCGGGGACTAAGGACAGGTGCTTCGTGCTGTTGGCGGGCCTCCTGGTGCTGGCGGGTCAGAGCGATAAGCTTGCGGTTTGCCGGGTCAAAAGTCTCCCACAGATGACTTAGCGAAGGATAGCAGGAATTAAAGGCCTCGGCGCTCTCCTTGTGCAGGTTGTGGCGCTGATAAAACTCAAACAGCTTTTCCAGATTGCGCCGGAGATATTCGGCGCGTGGAGGGGGAGCGCCCTCCTGATAGTGGGCGTAGTCGTGCTGATACTGGATCTCGACCAGATGTTGCCAGGCCATCTCGGCGGTCTTGAGACGCCCCAGGTGCTCGCTGGTTTCGGCCAGGCGCGACCAGGCCTGATACTTGCGTGGATGGCGTTCGGCGTAGTCGTTGATCCAGAAGAACCAGGCCTCTTCGCAGCGGATCTTCTCGATAAGGACCTTTTCCAGGGCATTGACTCGCGTTTCTGGCAGCTCCTTCTGAGGATCGGGCAGAGTAAGAGGATGCTCGATCAACTCTTGAAACATGCTGAGTCGCTGAGCTTGCTGGCGTGGATGGAGAGGTCCATGTGTCTCGTAAGCCAGCAACAGCCAGAGCAGACAGCTCAGCGGGTGGGGCCATTGTTCAAGGTGAGCGAGCAGAAACGTCTGGGTCGCCTGGAGCACAGCAGGAGTCGAGCGAGCCGGGTCCTGCATCAACTCAAGCGCACAGACCAGGCCGAGTTGCAGATGCTCAAGCGGAGCACGCAGGGCATCGATAGCCGGTTGGAGCACGCGCAAGCTTTCGGCCAGATAGCCGGTCTGGCGATAGAAGGAGGCCAGGTTCCAGATCTCTTCCCAGGAAGCCTCGTCGCGCTGAAGATCGCTCTCCCAATCGTCGATCACGCGAGGACTGCCCTGCACGATCGCGCGGGCGTAGAGCTGCCACTCGCGGGCCAGCAGTGAATAGTCGGGGTGAGTCGTTTCGCGTGCGCCCTGCTCAAACAGACGCAGCGCCACCTGTTGATCAGACGAGCGCGAGCTGGCCAACAGCTGCCGCGCCTCGGCAAAGCGGTCGGCATGTTTTTTACCCAGGCGAATCGGACGACGTGGAGCCTGGTAGACCTCCTCCACAGGGAGCACCCATGCCTGAAGCAAGGCGGTGAAAAGCTGCTGACGGACACTCACCAGCAATTGATTGACGGCTTCCAGGCGGGCCGTACGCAAGGATGCGAAGAACTCGCGCATCTGCTCTTCGCTCAGGAAACCAAGCAAGCTACGAGCGGCGGGACTAATCTCATTAGAAGAGTGAGCGGCATCCCCACGAGTGAACGAGACAGGCAGGTGGGTCTGAGCGTGTTGAGCGGATGGCTCTGGATGAGCTTTTTTCTCGGCCTCAACTACTCTCTGCGCTGGCTCTGGCTGGCTTCCTGGACGTTGTTGCTGCTGGCGTGCTTCCTGAGCCGTCGCCAGAGCGGCATCGATGCGCTGAAGCAGGTCGGCAGGTGGAGAGGGTAGCTGTTGCAGAGTCTCGTATAGCTTCTTCAGGCTGGGAGCTTCCAGATAGCAAGAAAGCTTTGCCAGATCGTGCAACGCCTCGCCCTGGAAAGTGCTATCCTCTGCGCAGCCTTGAAAGAAATGGAAAAGCTGCTGACAGCGTTGTGCCAGGTATTTGCGTCGATAGCAGCGTTCATAAAAGACTGCCCAGAGCAGAGCGCACCAGACCTGGCGTTTTTGTTCTGGACTCAAAGGATAACGATACATATAATTGCCATACGCGCCCAGCACGAACGCCACGCGTCCCCAGACGGGGCTTTCCAGCGTGAGTGAATCGGCCAGAGTGCTGGCGAAAAGCGCCTGATTTTCTGCGCGATGATCCTCATAGACAAAAGGAAGCAGAGAGGTCATAGAAAGGGCGATGCCGGAGCACTGCTCAGCCAGTCTGCGCTTCTCCAATGCATACGGCTCATCAGAAGAGACGAACGTCTCCGACACACCTACAGAGACAAACAGGAAGTTTTCTTCTGGCTCGCACTCATCGTTTGTCGACGGTGTCTGCTGAACCACCTTCTCCTGTGTGACATTGTTGTCTACCAATGACTCGCCAGGCTGACTCGTAACAGAATACACTAATGAATCAGAAACGATAACAGTATCAGAATCCGAGGTCGTTTTTGCCAGTAGACGCAGTCCACAACGCGTACAAAAACGCGCTGCCAGAGGAAGTGCTTGCTGGCAAGATGGGCATTCTAACATGTAGAGTACTCCTGAACCTATTTCACTATAAATTAAGCTATAAGGGAAATAGGGATGCCAAGGTACAACGTAGCTACGCTACGAATCGAGCATTGAATCTCTTCTAGTATAGCTCATTTTGGATTGCTTTGCAGCGTATTCAGCCTAATTACCCTACTAGTCTGTCTAACTTCGTTGGAAAGGTACGCCGCCTGCGGCTGAGCGAGAGAGATGTCGGGGCGCTGCCCCAAACCCCAGGCAAAGGGCTGTCGCCCTCTGCCCGCTCCGTACACCATACCTTTGCGTGTTGATAAACTACGAGAGTCTATACATTGGCTGTTTTTCCGGGGCGATCTCCCTTTCCCAGAGGTAGATCACACGCCAGGAGCAGTCCTGACCCCTCGCAGGACTGCGGTTATTATCTGCCTAATTCCCTTATAAAAAAAATCCTAACCAGAACTATACGAAAGTCAGACGGGAAAAATCACCAGTTCTGCTGTATCAAACGAATTATTCATGAGGTTTGTCGTTCACTCTTGCAGGAATTGGAACAAAAACTCATCGGCCAGCAACAGATTGCTCACCGGGGTGCTGGCCAGACTGAACAGAAGGAGGGGAATTAGTTTGCTCAAGTGAGAAAGCTCTGCAAGCTCGCCAGAGCTATTTCATGCTCAGCAAGCCTCTGGCTTGCGACCCCCTTTTAGGATCGGGTTGTGAGCGTAGAGACGGCGGCCGCCACGCTCACAACCCGATCCAGTGTGCAGGGGAAGGGGCCTCACATCGAGCATTGAATAGCTCTGCAAGCTCTCTTTGATGACTTGACCGGCCTATATCGACATGTTATTATAAGCCACGCTTATACGCAGTAGAGGCATGGGCCATTTGCTCATCCCAGCTTATTCTCCAATAGAGCTACCACGCCTGGCAGGTCGCGGCTTACGTGCTCGTCGCCGCTTGAAAATAGATACATTTTTGTATGCGCACTTTACGCACATATTGGGAATGAATAGTTCAGATTCTATGGAGTAGACCTTGCTTCACAGAATTTGATGGTAGAGAGGCAAACGTTTTTATGCAGGATCATCCTCCATCAGACAACACTCCCGCACAGACCGACCTTAATACAAGCGCTGCTAACGCCTATTTTGAGCCTACGTATACCGAATACGCACGCGTTGAAGGGGCGGGCGCAGCCAATCCGCCGGCTGGTGGTCCACTGGCCGCGAGTGCGCCTGTGTCCGCCGCGAACAACCAAGCATTTGGCGCACCTTCGCCAGATCAGGTTCAGATGCCACCTGCACGACCGCCAGTTAACGCGCAGGGAGGATTCCAGGCTGGTGGTGCAATGCCACCTGCTGGTTATATACCAGCCACACCACCCGTGAACTATCCGGGACCGCGTCAATCGGGTCTGTTGCCCCCGGCTGCACCTCAGGGCTATCGACCAGGCGCTTCTCAGCCCGGCTATCCGCCCGCACCTCCGCAGGGCTATATGCCACCACCTGCACAGCCAACCTATCCCCCACGCACGCCACAACCCGGCTATATTCCACCGACGCCACAGCCTGGCTATGTCCCACCTGCCTCTCAACCCGGCTATCCGGCTGGCTACCAGCCTGGCACTTCTCAGCCTGGCTATCCGCCTGTCGCGCCGCGGGGCTATCCGCCTGGCTACCAGCCTGGCACTTCTCAGCCTGGCTATCCGCCTGTCGCGCCGCAGGGCTATACTCAATCGGGCTATCTGCCTGCTCCGCCGCAGGGCTACGCGCCAGGGATGGCACCTGAAAGTCCTGCGCCGTTGCCGCCTGGACCGCCACCGCGCAAAGGGCTGGATAGATGGGCGCTCGCGAGCATCATCCTGATCGTCATTTTACTGCTGGGAGGAGTAGTTACCAGCATCGCTGTCTTTGGTCATCGCAATCCAACGGCTACCACAAACGCAACGCCGATTACGAGCGGTACCACCACTACCCCTGGCGCAAAGGGCGGCACGCCACCGACGAAGACCACCGCGGCCTTCAAGACAGCGGCCTGCCCATTCAACATAGGCGAGGGACTGACGGAGGGTCAGCAGGTAAGTTGTGGCTACGTCACAGTCGCGGAAAACCACGAGACGCAGAACGGGAAGACCATCAAGCTGGCCGTGGCTATATTCAAGGGTCAGCAATACCTGCACAGCGCGACCGCCGATCCAATGCCGGTCTTGCGCCTTGAAGGCGGTCCAGGTGGTCCTTCGCTCGACAACTGGGCAAAATATGTCTCCGCCCAGGACTACAACCAGCTCATCTTTGACCACGATGTCATTATGTTTGACCAGCGCGGAACCGGCTATTCGACGCCTTCGCTGAAATGTCCTGAACTCATTCAACTGCAATACAGCTCCACGGACGTGAGTTCGACCACCTATGAAGCAAGCGCACGCGCCTGCCACGACCGCCTGGTTGGCCAGGGGATCAATCTGAGCGACTTCAATAGCATGGAAAACGCTGGCGATGTGAGCGATATAGTCCATGCACTCGGCTACAAGCAGATGACGCTCTACGGTGTCTCTTACGGCACACGACTGGCCTTGACTACCATGCGTCTGTATCCCTCAGTCATCTCAAGCGTGATCCTCGACTCGACCTATCCGACCAACCACACACGTAGCGACCTGCCATCCGACGCACAGCGCGTCTTCAACGTCTTTTTCCAGGGGTGCGCGAAAGACACGAAGTGCAACGCCGAGTATCCCAACCTTCAAACAGTCTTCTATAATCTGGTAGACACGCTTAACGCCAATCCAACCACGTTTAATACGGTCGATCCGTCGACAAATAATCAGTACACGGCTCCGCTTAGCGGAGACGATCTGCTTGGATGGCTGTTCAGCGCCCTCTACGCGACCTCATTTATTCCAGAGCTACCCCAGACGATTTTCCAGGTCAAGGCCCACGAGTATACGCAGTTCTCGGCACTCTACGGGCAGCTAGAATACGACAGCACATTTAGCGATGGTATGTTCTATTCCGCGACCTGTAGCGAGGACTGGGCATTTCTGACGGAACAGGATATCACCAAATCGGAACAGGGGATTGAACCGCACATCGCCAAAGTCTTTGGCACGGGCGACGAACAGCAAGAATACGATGTATGTAAATTCTGGAACGTCCAGGCCGTTCCCGCCAGCCAGAAGCAGCCAGTGACCAGCAGTCTGCCCACACTGATTCTAGCCGGTGAGTACGACCCGATCACGCCGCCAGCCAACGGCCAGGAGGTCGAGAAGGGCCTAAGCCACAGCTACTACTTCCTCGTTCCGGGTCAGGGTCATGGTCAAGAATATAGCTCGCCCTGTTCGGACCAGATCGTGCAGGCATTTGAGGCCAACCCCAATCAGCAGCCGGCGAGCGGCTGTATCGCCCAAATGAGCGAGCCAAACTTCCAATAGACGCGACATGCAAAAGAGGGGGTGCGGTCGATTGGCCGCACCCCCTCTTTGTGATGTACACGGCGCGTCTTACGGGTGGAGTCCCGCAACCGCCGAGACATCGATAGTGATATGGCTGGCGTCAGTTGGCAGGTTGGTGACGGCGACGCCGGTCAAAACGAAGGCTACATTGCCCACGCCGGGCTGACCGAGCAAGATTGTGCGAGCGTCAGACTCATTTTTCCCAGCGATCAGATTGGCCAGGTGGGTACGCAGGGCGTTGGTGAACTGGTAGACCCAGACGCCCTGCGTATCGACGACCAGGATGATATTGCCGTGACTATCGGGGGCAGCTTGCATCACATTGGACACGATCTGGCCGACCGGAGCGTAGGCGGAACCGGGGTTTTGAGTCGCGTCCTGCATGAGGTTGTGCGCGGCCAACGTCTGCACAGCCTGGGCGTCGTAGACCTCGCCCAGACAGGTAGTAGTGACGCGCACGGTCACGTTGCTGGCCAGTTCCCCGGCCCGGTGATTGCTTGTGACCACGGGGGCGCAGCGCGGGGTCCCGGCCATCTTCTCATTCGAGCGCACCTGCGCCTGGAGACCCTGCACAGCTATCGGCGCAAGCGTCGTCTCCAGCGACTGCGTCACAGTGTCGATATCGCTCTGCTGGACATAAGTAAAGGGCTGCGGGTCCTGCCCACCGCTAAACGCGGCGCTATTGGTCACATAAATAGTTCCGCCGCAGCAGAGCGTATTATGGAAATCGTTGGCAGGGATATTCTGACCGGCCCCGTCATTCACCGTGCGAGCCGAGGTGTTGACGCCAACCAGAGGCTGCGAGGGATCAAGGCCGGGCAAGTTGATACCGGCGTTATTGACCACCGCCAGTCCGTTATTGTCAAAGATCACCGTGCCAGCCGGGACCGTTTGCGGATTAGTTGAAGCATCATAAAAGGTCAATTGACCCTGGGCCTGCTGACCAGGAGTGCGCCCCTGGCCGGTCGCAGGAACGGTCTTGCTCTGCGTCTGCGAGGTGGAGTAGAGCGCACGCGCATCCACCTGATTTTTGCTGGGGTCTGGCACGCCGAGCACAGCCGTTATCTGATACGTGTGCTTGAGCCGCTGATTGGCCGGAGCAATCGTCACAGTCGCGCCAGGTGGGAAAAGCAGGTCGAGGATCGGACGATTGAAGAGAAAGAGCAGACCAAGCACGATCAGCACAATCAGCGCGGTAAGTAGCAGGCCGCGCCAGGGGGGTCGCCGGGACGGCTCGCTTGGCGCGTAGTACATAGGCGGCTGGGCATTTGTCGTGACCAGCGCACTGCCCGAACCAGGAACGACTGCGGGCAGATAGCTACTCCGCTGGCTTTGCGCATCGGCGGGCCAGCCAGAGGTGCCTGGCGCGTTCTGCGGAGAGGGCGGAGCCGAGGCCGCCACCAGGGATGGATCGGTAGGTGTCTCATCCTCATCGTCGATCGACGAGGGCGGAAGCGGAGTCACAACAACCGGCGCAACGGCTGAGGGCGGTGTAGCAGTGGCCGGTTGCTGCACGGATGGCTCCTCTACCTTCGGCGTAGTTGGCACGGGTGCAGGTATCTCCTGCGTAGGTGGCTCCTCTGCCTCTGACATGGGAGTCACGGGTGCAGGTATCTCTTGCGTAGGTGGCTCCTCTGCCTCTGGCGTGGCTGGCAAAGGCGTCACGGCGGGCAGTTTGACAGCCGGAGCTGCCTGAGCGTCGGCAGGCACGGGCAGATACGCGGTAGGAGTCGTTGCAGAATCGGGTGGAGCCGCGTCTGGCGGCGCAGGAGCGACGGGCGGCACAATCTGGAAGAGCTGTGTATGGTCGGACTCGTCGAAATCCGCTGGAGGGCTGGCAGGCATAGGCGCGGGCGCGGGGGTCGCCACAGCATCGGGCTGCATCGGCGGGAACTCGGCCGCCACCAGTTCATCGAGTGAGTGATAGAACGTAAAGCCCTGCTTGCTGGCATACGACTCAATCTTTGATTTTGCTGGAACAATCAGAACCAGACCAGCTTCGATATCGCGGGACATCTGC
The DNA here is from genome assembly GCA_034437695.1 of Ktedonobacteraceae bacterium. Lineage (GTDB taxonomy): Bacteria > Chloroflexota > Ktedonobacteria > Ktedonobacterales > Ktedonobacteraceae > Paraktedonobacter. Next base: position 8,339 of record DAOTTJ010000274.1, on the reverse strand, counting down.
CGCAGTCCCTCGAAATCGACCGACGCTTTAAACGCCTTGTTCTGCATGGGCAAGTCAAGAATAATCTGGTCGCGTCCCAGCTTCTCCTGGGTTGTGATCGCCGTCAGGACGCCCTGGCGCTCGTCGCTAGCTGTAACATGAATGATACCAATTGCAACATTGCGCGGATCACCCGAGCCTAAAATCTCGCTACCGTCATTTTGCCTCATAAAAAATACCTCATGTGACTATTTGTCAGTCAATGTTCAAACGCAAGGTAGCAAAGCAGGAGTGCCGAGGACGGCAGCCCTTGACCGGGACAAGAGATGTCCCCCACCTTCCGCGCTTCTTTTGCCACCGTGCGGCGGCGCAGCTTGCACCTGCTGTTCGACAGACCACCATTGTAGAAAGAGGCCATTACAAAAAGGTACAAATAAAGCCCTTAAACGATTGAAAGTATCGCACACGCTTATTAAACAGGCAAGCCAGTCAGAATTAGTCCTATTTTGCGCATGAAATAGCGATGGATCTGCTGCCAACAGTAGAGCATATGCTGGCAGTAGATCCATGTTAACGAGATTATAGAGGTCAGACAGTCAGCGAACTAGCGCGGACCCGCAGCGAGTACATCCTCATCCACGTGCGCAAACTGTTTAAAGTTTTCTTTAAAGCGCGAGGCCAGGTCTTGGGCAAAGTGCTCGTAGGCCGCCTGATCGTCCCAGGTATTGCGCGGCTGGAGAATGTTGTTCGGCACATCGGGACAGGCCACGGGAACGCTCAGACCGAAGATCGGGTCGGTGACCATTTCCACCTTCTCGATCTCGCCGCTGATCACAGCACGCACCATCGAACGCGTATAGTTGATATTGATGCGCTCGCCAACTCCATACTGGCCGCCGCTCCAACCGGTGTTGATCAGATAGCAACGCACGTCGTGCTTCTCAATACGATCGCGCAAAAGATTAGCGTACTCGCTCGGGCGCAGCGGCAGGAAAGGTGCACCAAAGCAGGAACTAAAGGTCGCCTCCGGCGTCGTGACCCCCTTCTCGGTTCCAGCCAGCTTGCTAGTATAGCCCGAAAGAAAGTAATACATCGCCTGCTCGGTGGTCAAGCGGGCAATCGGAGGTAGGACGCCGAACGTATCGGCAGTCAGGAAGATCACCGCCTGGGGTTGATCGCCCATGCCATCGGCGACCACATTATCGATAAAATCGATAGGATACGCGGCCCGTGTATTCTCAGTCAGCGAATCGTCCTCGTAGTTCGGCTCGCGGTCGGTGTGTAGCACGACATTTTCGTAGACTGCGCCAAAGCGCATAGCATTCCAGATCTGCGGCTCGTACTTCTGCGAGAGATTGATACACTTGGCGTAGCAACCGCCCTCGAAATTAAAGACGCCATTATCGCCCCAACCATGCTCATCGTCGCCGATCAACTGCCGACTGGAGTCAGCGGAGAGGCTGGTCTTGCCGGTCCCGGAGAGACCAAAGAAGAGCGCAACGTCTCCCTGAGGTCCAACGTTAGCGGAACAATGCATGGGCAATACACCTTCAGCCGGCAGAATAAAGTTGAGCACAGTAAAGATGGATTTCTTCATCTCGCCAGCATAGTGAGTGCCAGCAATCAACACCAGGCGTTCCTCGAAATCGATAATAATCGCGGTTTCAGAGCCAGTTCCATGAATACGTGGATCGGTATGGAAGTTCGGCACACAGAGCACCGTAAATCCAGGCCGCTCGCTGGTCAGATCGCTCTCATTTGCGCGTAGAAAGAGTTGACGTGCAAAGAGATTATGCCAGGCCAGCTCGGTGATCACCTGGATTGGCATACGATAATGCGGGTCGGCCCCGGCGGCTGCGTCGAGCACAAAGACATCGCGCCCCTGGAGATAAGCCGAGAGACTCTGCCGCACAGCCAGGAAATGTTCACGCGTCATCGGGTGGTTGTTTACTCCCCACCAGATCTTTGCGGCATACTTCTCGTGTGAGACAATATACTTATCCTTTGGAGAACGTCCCGTATGCGGTCCCGTTATAGCAGCGAACGCTCCATTAGAGGCCAATAAACCCTCCTTGCGCACCAGAGCCTGCTCGGTTAACTCGGCGGGCGAGAAGTTCCAGTTAATATTACCCAGGTTTACCAGTCCGTAATCTTCGAGGGCCTTCCTGCTCATCATCATAGTCATCAGTTGGTCAATCTGCCTTTCACAATCTGTCAAAATGCGTTGAGCGCGGCCAGTGCCATAACGCTCCCTACCTAACGTTAGTTTACCAGAAAAAGCCCCGTTCTCGCAAGCCAGAGAGGCCAGATGTCTCTTACGCGATTACCGGCTCAGAGCTGCGAATCGCGCAACTCTCAGGCTCACTTTGTCAGCTTTTCCAAGTAGACAGGCGAAAACTCAGCAGATTTTCGTAATTCGGGCTGTCTACGCATAATGAATGACTTATGGAATGATGAATATTCTGTCATCTTCTTTGCCCATAGCATCTCTCCTCCTTATTACCATGCGCTTGCCCCACATATGATGTCTCTACAGAAAAAGTATGATACATATCGCGTTGGTAGCAGATGCATAGGTATTCTCCGCGAAGCTGGCAGCCGGCTCTAGTAACTTAGGGCTGTTTGGTTGCTTTTTCTAGGTGCATCCCTATAATTGACTATAACTCAACGTTCATACAACGACGAGACATATTGTCTCGACGGACAATTCAATCAAGCCGGGTCACCTCCTCTTCTTTTGAGATATCCCGGCAAGGAGGAGTGACAATGAACAGACCATCAGCCGCCACCGATATTGCGCTTGGCAACGAACTGATGCAGACCGCGAGTACCGCGCAAGCGACGAGCGGAGAACCCCCAATGGCGGGTTTTGGCGCTGGCGTCCACCTCTATCTCAGTCAACTGACTATAGTAATCTATTCAAAAACGACGACGCTCCTAGCAGCGAATATGGTTCTGGTCTCTCTTCTGCTCTCAACCAGGACATCAATCAAAATTGGTCTGGACTTTTTCTATGTGGGCGCAGTCTTCTTTTTTGCGCTCTCAGCGATTACGAGCACAACTATCCTCTTTCCACGTCTGCACCATCACGACGCCGAGGGCCTGATTTTTTGGCGCTCTATTCTGACCAAAGGCAGTCCCCAGGCGTACGTGGATAGTATTCAAAAAATGGATAAAAGAAGCATCGAAGAGGAATACGCGAAAGACAACTACCACATGTCCAAGACACTTAGCTATAAGGATATGCTTTTGCGCTGCGCGATCAGTCTGTTTATCGCAGGCATGTCATTCGCAGTCGTCGGGGTTGTCGCCCCTATGGTCTTTGCACATTTATAGATTTCGCGTGCTCGACGCCAGATAGCTCTCTAGTGCTCTGTCAAGCTCCCTGTGACGCGTTGCAAGAGGGGAAGGCTGCGGCCAGCCCCAGACCCCCAAAGGGGGTGCACCCCTTGCAGCCCCGCTGGTCAATCGACGTTTGACAGAGCGATAGACGCGGATTTAGGTCAGAGGAATTCTATATTGTCACCAGCACTGATATCAGCCCGATTGTCCTTCACAGTGCTATTAGCGACCAATGTCAGTGTTCCCTGATTGTAGATCCCACCGCCATTGCTATCACTATCATTGCCCGAAGCTCTATTGCCCGAGACGACACTGCCGGTCAGCGTCAGGCGGCGAGTATTGTAGATCCCACCGCCGCCGCCGCCGGTATTAGTATAGGCTATATTCGTCTCGACGAAGGTATGGGTTAGCGTGAGTGTTCCCTGATTGTAGATCCCACCGCCATTGCCATTGCCATTTTTGCTGTTCGAGGAGGTATTGCCCGAGACGACACTGTTGGTCAACGTCATGATCGCGTTATAATTGTTCAAGATGCCGCCTCCGCCGTAAGCAGAGCTATTGCCCGAGACGCAACTGTTAGTCAATGTCGCGGTCGCATTGGAATCGTTAAAGATGCCGCCCCCGCCGTAGGAAGAGCTATTGCCCGAGACGCAACTGCTGGTCAGGGTCAGTCTACCAGCATTGTAGATGCCACCTCCGCCATTGAAAGAGTTATTGCCTGAGACGACACTGCCAATCAGCGTCAACGTCCCTTCATTATCCAGCAAGGGTACTAAATTAGTACCGCCGGTTAAGGTCAAATCCTTGAATGTCAGAGAGGTCGCAGAACTCACTTTTATCCCACTTGTCTGATCGCTGATAGTCGGGCCTGGACCCTGGATACGAAGTTGATTGACTGTAACCGAGAGCGTGCTTGTCAGTGGAATGGTCTGCCCTTTCAAACCGGAAGCGAAGGTAATGGTCGTGTCAGAAGGGGCATTCTCGATAGCCCAGCGCAGTGAGCCAATGCCATCGTTTTGGAGCGTAGTTACCAGAGTTGGATCAGGGAGAGCATGAACAATGAACCAGGTCGCGGTTGCTAGCATTGCTCCGAGCAAAAGCACTATAGTTACGACGCTGACAACGAAGTACACATACCGTTTCACACCAGCGTGAAGAAAGGTTCTTTCTTGCTGGCTTACAATGTTACGCCTGGCCCAGGTCTGTGCTTCCTTGAGTTGGGAGCCACGATAGAGCCAATCGTTGGGACAATGGCGTTCCTGCCAGGCTCTGGCATCTTTGCTGATCTTCTGTTGGGTTTGCATGTCCTCGCGGGCCTCGCGTAGCCAGTTGCGCAGAAGCGGCCACTCGCGAATCAAGGCTTCGTGACCGACTTCGACCGTCGCAATGTCGGCATGTTCATTGGTTGTCAGCAAGCGGGCAGCAAGAAAGGTATCCATCGTCTCGCGCAGGAGCGTTGTTTGGAGCGAATCAGGAAGCTCAAATTCGTCGAAGTACGCTCGATGGCGTATGCTGTCCTGTTCGGTGGGACCGGGATCGATCAGGCGCAGAAAGAGGCTGCGGGTGAGTTTCCGATGCTGTTCAGTGGGAAGCGCGGCATAGGTTGTCTCGGCATGTTTTGCCAGCACTCCCTGCACTCCCCCGATGTCGTGGTAGGCGTCCAGCGTCAAGATGTGACCACTCCGGCGCAGAAACAATTGGTCGAGCGTAAACTCGAGCAGCGGAAGCGTCCCTGCCTGCCCGCGTGCATCAAAGAGCAGGTCCCCGACGAGATCACCCTCAAACGTGACCTGGACATCAGGCAAGCGTGCTGGTTGCTCAATGACTTGACGCAGTTCATCGCGCTCCATCGGGAAAACAGAGACGCGATGCGCATCCAAAAGGCGATACAGCGCGGGGTACTGGAGAGCACGATGATACAGATCGGCGCGACAGGTCAACAGAACCAGAAATGGCCCCATTGGCTCGGTCACAGCCGCAATAAGCAGATCGAAGAAACAGGTTAGCTCTTCTTCTGAGATGGTGAGTGTAAAGAGTTCTTCGCACTGATCAAGAAACAGGACTACTTTGCGCGAGGTGGAACCAGCCAGTTGGAGCGCGAGCAGATGAAGCGCTCGCGGTGAATCCGAGGCGAGTGTGGTATAGAGAGAGGCCGCATCTCCCAGAGCAGGCTGTCTGGCCAGAGAAACGGCCAATGCTTCGAGCGGATGAGTTCCTGGAACCACAGGATCAAGGTAGATCCACTCCTGGCTCTCGACTATGCCATTCTGCTGGAGACGTGGCAAAAGACCAGCCTGAACGACGCTCGATTTGCCTGAGCCGCTTGCTCCCAGTATGGTCAGCAGGCGCTCATTCGGTTTCCCTTGCTTTTCCTGAAGAAGGATGTGTTCCAGCGTGCGAGTCAGTTCGTCAATCAAGGCTTCGCGGCCAAAGAAATCGCATCTCTCTTGTGCAGTGAACGTGTGGAGTCCTTTATAGGGATTGCGTGGTTCCTTGATCTGTAGAAGTGATGGTTCGGGAGAAGGAAGAGGAACCAGTGGCGGCGGTTTGAGACGCAGCAACAACGCCTCTTTCGCCGTCTCATAGTGTTCAGTTCGCGCATCGAGTACTGTGTCCGCAGGCCACATACGCGAGGCTGGTCGCGCTCCATCTTCGCCACTCACCCAGATTACCTGGATAGGCCGCTGATAATCGGCAGCGATCTCCATTTGCGTGTTTACTCTCCGCGAATGGAGCGCGGAGGGTGAAGCTATCAGAACAACTGAAGATGCCTGGCGCAACGCCTGGCGTACAGTAGCAAGGTTGAAGGAATGGAGATCATGCTCCACTACAGGCCACAATGGTATCCCCGAATGTGTCAGATCCTGCATAAGACGGTGGGCGATTTCGTGGTCTTCCGGCGCAGCTATAATATAGATCCGCTGCTGAAGAGGTGTGGGCTGGGCGGGACTCTCTTCTGACTCAGCAGGATCTTCCGCAAGAGTAACGAGACCCAGTTCTCGCGGACTTTTCGCATAAAGCATGCTCAACTGTTGACGTAGATACGGCGTGGGGTAAGCATACCCGCGTTCCCAGCGACTCACTGTGTTTGCCAGGATGCCGAGCTTCTCTGCGACATCCTTTTGAGACCACCCGCGTTCCTCACGAGCTTTCCTGAGTAACACCTGATACTGCTTCATCAGCTGCGTTTTCCTCCATCAGATTGATCTCGCTTGCACCTTTTCGATCGCGTGAAATAGAAGAAGATCTACTCGTAGTATAGCGCATTTCGATCGATGAGTACCTGGTGATGCATAGACGATTCAATGACGATTCTAAGACGAGTTTGCTGTTCCCGAAAACCTCTTTTCCCAGTACACTTCCACCAACAAGACGGAGACGAGTCCGATGAGAATGGCTAGCTGATCTAACATCTGGAGTGGCTCAAGATAACTCTGGCTGTCTCTCTTGCAAGATGAAGCGAGCATCCCGCTCTCAGGAAAGGAGACTATAGATGTCTCTCTCTCAGGATTGGAATGGCAAGCTAGTCGGGGAGTATCGTTTGCTCTGTCGGCTGGGAAGTGGAAGCTTTGGGGAGGTCTATCAGGCGCAACATATCCGCGAACAGCATCTGGTGGCTATCAAGCTCATGAAAGCGCCACTGACGCAACGGGAAGACCTCAAAGCGTTCCTCAATGAAGCACGTGCGATCCGCTTGCGGCATCCACATATTGTGCCTGTGCTCGACTTTGGTCTCAGTGAGCAGGGTCTCCCTTTTCTGGTGATGGAGTACATGGAGGGAGGAACCTTGCGCGACCGCTTTCCCAAAAATCAACGCGTCCCCCTGGCTACAGTCGTCGAGTTGATCGGGCAACTGGCCTCCGCTTTGCAGTATGCTCACGACAGTTATCTGCTGCATCGCGATGTCAAACCAGAGAATATGCTTTGCCGCAGTGAGGGAGTCGTCCTGCTCAGTGATTTTGGGATTGCGTCGGTGGCCCATGCTTCCAGTTCCCTCAGCGTACACAAGGTTTTTGGGGGAACGTTGCCGTATATGGCTCCTGAACAGCAAACAGGCCACCCTCGACCGCAGAGCGATCAATACGCTCTGGCGGTCGTCGCCTACGAATGGTTGGCAGGGATGCGCCCTTTTCAGGGAACGGTTGCCGAAATTGCGTTACAGCATCTCTCGGCCCCCCCGTTGTCCCTGGTAGAACGCGTCCCTCTGCTGCCGAAAGCAGTGGAGCGGGTCCTCTTTCAGGCCCTTTCCAAGCAACCTCAGGATCGTTTTCTACAGATCTCTGACTTTGCCCTGGCTCTCAAGGCTGCCACTCTGCCTGCGAGCACCTCTGCATTAGCAGCCCTTTATTCACCCTCAACGACTGAGTTGTCTGAAAAAAAGCAGCCCACACCAGATCAGACAACCGAAACTGTTCTGGCCAGAGCGAGGTTCTCTCCACATGCGACATCTCCCCTTCCAACTATGTCTCTGGTACAAACGGGCCGCCAAGCCACACTCACACCCCAGCGCTCTAGGAGCAGTGCCTCACTTGCGCAAGTCTCTGTGCGTCAGCCAACTCAACGTCGAAGAAAACTCGCTAGACGTACACGCGTGCTCGTTGGCCTGCTACTGCTCGTTGTACTCAATGGCGGCGGTTGGCTCTTCTTCTCGTCACATCAAATTTCCGCATCCACACATGTCAGCATAGCATATACTCCACTTCATCGGAGTAAATCATCCACTCCATTTCACCAGAATATATCACCCACTCCACCTAATCACAATATATCACCTACTCCACTTGCTCACAATATACCATATGCACCTTTTAGAGGAAAACTGATACTCGACGATCCTCTGGCCGAGAATAATCTGGGCAATAACTGGACTGTGACAAGCGATGGTGCCTTTAGTTGCTCATTCACTGCGGGAACATATCATTCCACAACCTCTGCCGGCTACCTCAACCCCTGTGTAGCTCAAAACATCAATGTTTCTAACTTTGTCTATGAAGTGCAGGTGACGATTCTTACAGGAG
>DAOTTJ010000273.1:0-2143 GCA_034437695.1 Ktedonobacteraceae bacterium | reverse complement strand
CGATCCACCACCAGATAGAAGAGACCCTGGCGGCGGATTGGCTCTGGCAAGGAGATCTGGTACGCCACATTCACCTGAAAGACTACGACGGACAGCAATACGATAGTATGAATTATCGGCGCTACCTTCATCCTGGCGAAGGAAATCTGAACTTTCTTCAGTTCTTCACTCATCTCTTTGAACGAGGCTTCACTGGCGATTTTAGTCTCGAATCTTCCGTGGTCAGACCTGACCTGACCCGCGATAGCGAGAAGCTCTACAGCACCCTTGAACACCTGCGAACACTGCTCGATGCGGCTGCACGGGCTGCGCAGAAGGGTATTTCGCGCTGATGCTTTAATGCTTGCCAGTGGCGGATTTTCTCTCTTAACAGGTGACTCTGCTGACGAATGATATGCTCTATTGAAGAGATCATTCGGTCGTGTCGACCCCACCCCCAATCAATAAAGGGGTCAAAGCAGGCGGATGGAGAAAGAAGCGTGACGAACTCGCTAACAGAGTCCTATAAATAAATCGGATGGATGAAGAGGCGCGATACATTCGCCAGCAGGGTCTTTTTCAGGACAGGGTCTTTTTCAGGATAAGAAGAATGTAGTGGCGGGTTATTGCTGGGTCTATTTGCATATCGGGTATGGATGATGTACACTATCCTCTGGTTGGCCAGGAGGCACGATGTTTACTGTAATAAAACTCAGTCCTGCGGGCGAAGAGAAAACGCGGTATCCGGCAGAGATGTTGACTCGTTTAGAGAATGGGGTGGTCCTGGATGCATTCTGGGAACGCTCTCGTCTGGATCTCGGCTATACTGTCTTTGAGCCTGGGGACCATTTTGTTGAGTACTACTATACTGATCGATGGTTTAATGTCTTTGCCATCTCGACCGCGACAGGACAACGCAAGGGATGGTATTGCAATGTGGCGGCTCCGGCACTCATCGGCGAAGACTCCATTGAACAGGTCGATCTTTTTTTGGATGTCTGGGTTAAACCGGGCGGCGAGACACTCACTCTGGATGAAGATGAGTTCGCCGCCAATACGACGTTGACTCCTTTCCAACGCCGCAATGCCAGACAGGGTCTGCAAGAGTTGTTGGCTCTGATCAAAGCACGCGGCGGACCTTTTATAGACGTAGATGTGCATTGAGAAGCAACGCTACCCAGGGTCATGCTAGTTGTTTGTTAGCAAAAGTGTGTTGAGCAAGCATCAACACTGTGTCGAAGCCACAAAGAGACTTCGGAAAGGCATATCTTGATGGAAAAAGGAAGCGCCAGGCTGTTCCAGCAGGCCATTGTAGATGCTTTCGAGCAGAGCTGGAACATTGTGGAGCTTGAAACTCGTAAACAGGTTCGCCAGAAGGTACAGCTCCTCCTGCACCTTACCGACGATCAGACAGTTTCCAGCAGCGAAATGCGACAGGAGCTACTTCAGTGTGTAGCAACCTTTGGCAATGAGTTCACAACCCAGCTTGTGCGTTCTCTACAACGCGATAGCTCTGAAGAACGTCAGTCCATCGTCGAACTTCTTACGCTCCTAAATGCGCGTGAGACCATTCCCCACCTTCAACACATGTCGAACGATCCCCACCTGTCACGTGCGATTCGCCTCTCTGCGTCGCTGGCGCTGGCCGGGATGGGCGTTACGGCTGAAACAATCAAACAGAATCGGCGCGTTCGCCTCTATGCACTCAGTTAAATGGCTCACGCGGTGAGCAAATCTGTTCGTAGTAGATAGAGATGAAAGCTGTCCCAACATGGGCGGCTTTTTCTTATCTCGTGAAAAGTGCTCAGCCAGGCTGGCTCTTTCACTGCCTATTGTTCTGTCAAGCTTCCTGTGACGCGTCGCCTGCGGCGACGTAGAGGAGGGGAAGGCTGAGGCGCAGCCCCGGACCCCGGCGCTCCTTGCATCCCTGCCAGGGCGATGGAATGCTCCGCAAGCCTCTGGCTTGCGACCTCCCCACCCCAGGGTTTTGAGATCGGGTTGCGAGCGTGGGGTCCGCCATTCGCGCGGACTTTAGCAGAGGGTCACCCTCTGCACTCCTGTTTTGCGTGTTTTGCCTCCGGCAAAACACGCAAAACAGAATAAAAAGTTTGTTGGGGACACCCCAAGCCCCGGCAAAGGGCTGCCGCCCTCTGCACTCCCACCT
>DAOTTJ010000272.1:0-2755 GCA_034437695.1 Ktedonobacteraceae bacterium | reverse complement strand
GCCGCAGTATGCGGCACCTACTTGTTGATAGTGGGTACGACATTGGAATTGTCAGCAGGGGGTTGAGGCTTTATCCACCTGGCGCTTCACCGGGTACATCGGTAGAATCTAAATCCCCTGTGACTCTTTCGTACACTCGTTTCATCGGAAGGCGAAAGAACGCGGCTTTTCCGCGTCAATAACATGTAGGGATGCACATTATATGAGCCTGTACCTTGCAGAACATACGATCACCGTTCTACCATTTACGCAGCAGCCCGACGGCGAGGAAACAATTATCGCAAATGCGTCACAAACTGTTTTCCTCTCCCTCCCTACTTCGGCAATAGATATTTTGAACTGGCTGGCAGAAGGTAAAACTATTGGTGAAGCTCAGACTCTCTACAATGAAAAATATAATGAGCTTCCTGATATAGAAGATTTTCTAGAACTGCTGGAAAGCGAGGGCTTCGTCAGATCCAGCATTGAAGGACAAGCTGAGTCGGCGCTTCTTCCCGTTCATACAGACGGTGCGCCAGTCATCTCCGTCTTGTCGGGTGCTACACGCTACCACTTTGCCGGGTTTCCACAACATGTTGCGCAGCGCATCTTCAGTCGTCCGGTGCTCATCTTCTGTTTGCTCTGTATCGTTGCGGGACTCTTTCTCGTCCTGATCGATCCATCGACCATTCCTTCGCCTGCCATCCTGGTTTTTAAACAGAATCTGACGCTGATGAGCATTGGTCTCTATCTGTTGATTTTCCCAGCGGTTTTCCTTCACGAAATGGCTCACCTAGTAGCTGCACGAGCGGCGGGCGTGCCAGCAAAACTTGGCATCAGTCATCGCCTGTGGATACTCGTCGCGCAGACTGACATGACTGGTATCTGGATGACCTCGAAACGCCAGCGACTTCTGGCTGTACTGGCTGGCTCTATCCTCGATGCCACGGTATCGGCGCTACTCATTATGCTACTATTTGCTCAACAGCACGGATGGATCAATCTTGCCGCTGGCTTGGCACTTTTCTGCCGTGTCGCGCTCTTTACCTATTTGATCCGCCTGCTCTGGCAATGCTACTTTTTCGTGCGCACCGATTTTTACTACGTGCTCACTATCGCTTTCAACTGCAAAGATTTAATGGGTGACGCAGAAAATTTTCTGCGCAATCAGGGAGCACGCTTGCTCCCCTTGCTTCACGCAGTCGATCAGACAGGCATCCCTGCTCGTGAAATGCATGTGATTCGTGTCTATGCATTCGTCTGGATCGCCGGGCGTATTCTGGCCTTTCTCTCGCTTGTGTTTATCGGTCTGCCGATTCTGCTAGGTTATTATTTCGAGATTGGAATGTTCCTCTTGAGAGGTCAGGTTCCCACAGCGATGGCACCGGCAGATGTCGCAGGATGGTTTATTCTGCTTGTAGTTCCTGTCATACTTCAAACAGGTGGTTTTGTCCTATGGGTCCGTAGTCTCTTTTTGATAAGGAGGGTTGCCCGTGGTTAATCTGGAGAAGAGCATGCCCCAGCCGACGCACGCGCTGGCGGGCAAAGTCATGCTTCTGGAAGCAGTTTCAGGATCGGCCCGCCGCGCTATACTCCAAGAGTGGTTGCGGGAAGCTGAACAATCTATAAAGGCAACCACATGGCTGCTTGCCTGCAACTTCACTATGGGAGGAGCATGGGCTGGTTTGCAGCATCTCCTGGAAGCGGTTGTTCCCCTGGCCGAACAAGCTGATCCGGGCCTCACTAGCAGATACAGCTATGAGCTCTGTATAGCTGCCCCCACGCTACGACGGCACATCAGTCTATCGCATCAAACCCTGACTGAGCAGGCCCAGGGACACGAGCGAGTACGCAATTATCCCGCCGACCGTGTATACCGCAGCCTGCATGGTCTTATCGATTTCCTAGACGCATGGCACCAGACTAATCCTCAAAAACCGTTGATAATCGCCTGCGACCAGTATGACCAGAGTAGCCCTCTGGTCCAACGTTTCTTCATTGAATGCATGCGCCGACGTGGGACACTATGGCCCCTCACACTGCTCCTGGCGGTCGCTCCTGGCAATGGCAAACGGACCGCAGAGCAATTCCCTCCGGGCGTATGCTCCAGCCTTATACAGTTGCAGCTTCCAGCCAACGCCGGGCAATCTCCGTCCGGGCAGGGTATCCTTGAGGAAGCGATTGAGCTTGAACAGCGCATCAAGCAGGACATCATCGTAGAAGACATGCTCACGCCCCGGCTGATCGATCTCTGGGAACAGGCTGGAAACGCAGAGGCAGCGCTCGCCTGGAAAATCCAGGCTATTCATCGCTTCAATCAACTTGGTCTGTACGAAGCTGGCTTGCAGTACTGTGCGGCCATAGAAGCCAGTCTGGATGAGATTCGCGAACGAGATTTTCCACTCTATTCAACGGCAGTTGTCTCGCTCTATTTCTGCTATCTTACCCTGGGACATGTAGGGCAAGCGTACACAGTGATCAAAGAGAAAGTCATTGATCAGATTCGCTCCCAACCTTCTTGCTCACACAACCATTACCTGCTGGCCATGTTATACGCTCGTTTTTTACCTCAGCGCGACCTGCCTAAGGCAGTCGAACACCTGGAGTATGGGCTGGCGCTGCTTACCAGCGCCGATCTATCAGATACGGTCCGCTACTTCTATATTGTTTTCCTCAAGAATGGCCTGGCTTACGTGCGAACCCAGCAAAGACAAGCGGCAGAGGCTGTCGCACTCTGTCAGGAAGGACTTGCCCTCCTCGACCGCTATCTACGGCC
>DAOTTJ010000271.1:0-3714 GCA_034437695.1 Ktedonobacteraceae bacterium | reverse complement strand
GGTCATCTCCACTATCTTGCGAATGGTCGGTGAATTGTCGACCAGCAAGACTAATTTACGCTTTGGTGAGGCCAACGCTTCAGATAAAAAAGCACGATGCGCTTGAGACGCGGCATTCATGGCCGAGCGCTGCGTGAAACCTGGCGTGACCTCGATCATGCCACTGGCTCCTTCTCCTGCACAAGGGTCATCGCATCAGCAGAAGAAAGGAAGGTATGCCCGCCCTTTAATTCGATCATAAGCAATAGACGCTGCACACGATTGACATCTTCGTAACGCCGCCATGTCGGCGCGTGCGGCGACCAGGAGACACGCTGTGTCTGACTGGGAACTTTCTCTAATATGTCAGAAGGGATAAAACGCACAAAACGCCCGGCTGCGTCCGAGTACAACGGCCCCAGGATAAAGCCATCACAACCCGCCTTGATCCCCTCTTCGGCAATCCGCTCATATTCACTATCAGGAATATGCGGCAGAATTGGCCGCACGGCGATAAAAACCGGAATACCAATGCTCTTGAGGTTCGCGATGGTCCTCATCCGCTCCTGCGGCGTCGGCGTATGCGGCTCAACAATCGCACCCGAGTCCCAACAACTGAGTGAAACCAGCGCACTCAACATAAGACCCTCAGCCTCCAACTTTGCCCGCATCCCATGCAACGCATCAAGGGTCTTCCCCTCTACCAGAGCTTTCGTACTGAAATTGAGGTTTTTGTGCATATCAGCCAGCTGCTCCAGCCTGGCAATCCCACGTTCAGGCTCGGAAAAGGGGTCGTTGTCGTACCCAAATTGAATCGTCTCGAAGACTGCGGCCTGGGCAACTTGCCGGAAATCCTGGATAATGTCTTCTTCTCTGGCACGAATAAGTCCTATATCTCTACCTCGCGTGTAGCAATAGCGACAACCAAACTGGCAGGGCTTGCCCACTGGAACGAGCACACGACTCTTCTCAACAGTAAACAGGATACGCCTTCTCATCAGATTTCCTTCTTTAGATACAACAATTTGTAGAAAGGACACGCAGGATCATGCGTCTCAATGATCCTGCCTCTCACCTGAATCCAGCTCATCAGGGTGTCACTACTAAGTAGTATACCATAGCAAATGCTAAAATCAAGACATTCGAGAGAATTTGTCTGAAGTTTAGCATTTGTTAGGTATTTGCCATTTGGTGACGACATGTAACCCTCTTGCCAAAATGTAGGTGGATGTATGATAATAAGGGAGAGTGAACGCATAGGTAACCTCTGTCATATATAGTGACGTTGCGTGCGCTTCTGTCCATAGGACAGCGTTTTGTCAACAGATGAGGAAAGGATGCAGCACGATGCCAGATTATGCTACAGGAGGGAACAGCGAAGCGCGTTTGTTGGGCGATGAACGCTTCTTACGGAAAGTCGCCTATGCCTATTACGACGACGGTCATTCGCAAGAAGTCATCGCCGAGATGGAGTTCTGTTCGCGCCAGACGGTCAGCAAGGCGCTCCAAAAAGCCCGCGATCGCGGGATTGTGCGCATCTCTATAGTCCCCGACCTGCGCACCGGCTATCTGCGCAACCTCTCACGCGAGGTGCGCGTCCAGCTTGGTCTCGAAGATCTGTTGCTGGTCGCCGGACACAATATGAATATGCTGAGTCCCCACGACCACCTGGACGATGTGATCACCGATATCACGAGCGCCGCCGCCGACTATCTGGACCAACTACTCAGCGATTCGGATATTATGGCGATCTCTGGCGGGCGTATGTTTATGCGTAACCTTGTACGCTATTTAAAGCCCACGCGGGTGCTCCCGCATATGCAGGTCGTGGCCACGATCGGCTTTGTAGAGTCGCGCACAAGTGCCGGCGACGCTAATCTGGTGGCCTACGATCTGGCCGAAGCGTATGGGGCAAATCACCTGTGGTTTCCCTGTCCGGCTTTCTTACCTAAAGAACAGCTCAAGCAGACGCGCCTCCTGCCAGTGATCAGAGACGCCTATGAGATGATGGTCCGCGCCAACGTGGTCGTCACTGGTCTGTGGACGCCCGGCACGAACAGCGATATGATTGCTCGCAGCATCCTCTCACCCGAACAGGTCGAGACTATCGCGGCCCACCGTCCAGTGGCCGACATCAACCACTGGGTCTTTGACTCGGCAGGCAAATGCATCAACGAGATGTTTGATCCCTTCCCCTACACTCTCTCGGGCCTGGAGATCCCACGCCTGAAGGAACGCATCGTCCAACACAATACGAAGGTGATCCTGGTTGCAGGCGGCAGCTCCTCCTATATCCCTGCGATCCGTGCGGTGCTCAAGGCGGGACTGGTCAACATCTTGATCACCGACCATATGACCGCTCAACTTTTGCTGATCGGCAACTAAGCGTGACTACTCGACAATCAGCATTGGCTGTTCGTCGGCAGCTTGCGTCACTTCGCCGATCTTCCAGAAGGTCACTTCGTCCTGCTGGGAAAGGCGCGGCCAGAGCGCGGGATCGATCGCGGCAAAAAGTCCACCAGAGGTCTGAGGATCAAAGAGTATATGCTGGTCCTGCTGGTCCAGACGTTCAGCTAGCTCTACATGGGGAAGCAGGTGACGGGCGTTGCGCTCTGTACCACCGGGGACACAACCCATTTCAGCATAGCGCCTCACGCCAGGTAACAGCGGCAACGCGCTGGCATCAAAGCGCATCCCGGCTCGACTCTGGACGGCCATCTCCCAGGCGTGTCCAAGCAGACCAAAACCGGTGATATCAGTTGCTGCATGCACGCCTGAACCCGCCTGGACCAGCAGTTCGCTGGCCCGACGATTTAAGCACGTCATCGATTTGATGGCAGCCCCCATGTCTTCGGTCCCCACTACTCCACGCTTCTGCGCAGTCGTCAGCAGACCCGTCCCTAACGGCTTGCTCAAGACCAACAGGTCGCCAGGTCGCGCCCCACCTTTGGTCAGGATATGCCCAGGATGCACCAGACCCGTAACCGCCAACCCGTACTTTGGCTCGCTGTCGGCTATCGAATGCCCACCCACGATCGCGCTGCCTGCCTGCTCGACGATCTCCATGCCACCGCGCAAAACCTCGCTGAGAATGCTGGTGTCCAGATCGTCTGGCCACGCCACCAGGTTGATCGCCATCAAAACCTGCCCACCCATCGCGTATACATCGCTGAGCGCGTTGGCGGCAGCAATCGCGCCAAAGGTATAGGGATCATCTACCACAGGCGGGAAAAAATCTGCCGTGCTGATCACCGCCTGCTGCTCATTGAGCCGATAGACGGCCGCATCGTCGATCTCGCCCAACCCGACCAACAACTGCGCCGGCACGTTGCGCTGGCGCAACGGTTGCAACACCTGCGCAAGCATATCTGCGCCCAACTTGGCCGCGCAACCCGCGCAACTGGCCAGCTCGGTAAGACGCACTGTCTGCCCATTATTCATACTCAAACCTCTCTTCTTCTTTTCCATCATAATAGGATCATTTTACACCTTTATTGATACTCTTTTCAATCTTCTAGTAGCACACACCTGTTATATGATGATTGTATAGAGAGGAATACCCCTTTTTACCAGAATATATGTCAGTATCGTCGAATTACCATATTTACATCTCGATAGAGGTAATCTATTCTTTCATTAACAAATTTCATTTTTCAAATTTTCTAGCTCTAAATAGATATTTCACGAAGGTTTCATTGTCGTATATCTTATTGACTTTTTATATCTAAAAATTAT
>DAOTTJ010000270.1:0-12258 GCA_034437695.1 Ktedonobacteraceae bacterium | reverse complement strand
GCTCATCTGTGACCCTTCTACATCCATTGGAGTATTTTTTCAGCTTTTGAAAACAAAGATTTCTCTAATTGGGACTTGCCGTAGCGCTGGGTCTCGACTATCTCTAAAGGAGCCTGGCACCCCAAAGCACACACCAGGGAGACTGCTTATGACAAGGTTGTCTTCCTCGTCTTCTTCTACAGGTCCAATCTGTGTTTCAACCTCAGCAAGCGTCGACCCGAGTCCAATGGTTTGTTGAAGTTTCCCTACGTACTTCCCATGTACCATAATCTGGATGATCTGCCCATTTGCTGCCCAGAGGTCCACCATTTCAGAACGGTAGCGCACAAGAGGCGATGTGGGAATAGCCAGCACACCCTTTACCTCTTCCATGCTAAAGCTTGTCTCATAATCTGCTACGACGCTTGTAATAGATGAACCCAGGGCTATGCCCGCTGCACTTTGTCCAGGAATGATAGATGCTGACGTGTCCATAAATGCTCCTTCTTAATAATAAGGGTCAGTTGTTTCGTACGTTTGATAGACAAATGACTATGAAAGTAATGTTATAGTTGTTGGCGCGATGCATCACTTACTTCATAGAGTATTCTTACATCTTAGCTAATAAAAATCGCAAGTATTTTATGGATCTCCCAGCACATCTTCAATTCCTGTTTCAATTATATTCTCAATATCCTCGCCTCCCGTGTTTCCAGGATCTTGAAAAAAGCGCTGAGTACCTGTTTGGGGAGAGCTTACTTTCCAATAAGGCAATGAGCCGTGGTGTCCTCCACCGGGATGCCATTGAAGGTATCGGCCCGTCCAACCATTGCCATTTGCGTTAGGTTCTCTGAATGTATAACCCTGACCAGCATGCGCACCTTTACCCATAGTACCCTGTGTCCAACCGTCGTCCTGTGCTAACTGGGAAACCTCTTGTGGACTCATATCCTGTATGGATGAGGGATTATCGAAGATTTTATTTATGCTTGATGGTTTCGCATCATTCCCATTATCATCTTGTCCATTGTCCTCGTCTCCATTATTATTTCCACCGCCACTGTTGTTGCCCCCACCGTTATCGCCGCCATTGCCATTATCGCCGCCGTTATTGCCGCCTCCACCACTATTATCGCCGCCATCGCTGCCTTCGTCAAATGGTCCGTTGTCGTCGAAGGGGATGTCGTTGGGGTTGGTGCCGCCGTCGAGTGGGTTGTCGCCGGAGTTGGTGACATCTTCGATGCTGTTGGTGATCTCATCGAGGTCGCTGGCGATCTCGCTGTCAACCTCGACCAGTCCTTGCGCGATGCCTTCGGCGGTCCCGGCAGCGGCTTCTGCGCCTCCGATGGCAGCAGCATCGGCGCTGCCGGCTGCGACGGTCAGGCCATCGGTGACGGGGTCGAGACCGAGCTGAAGGACATCGACGACGGCGAGTCCAACGGTGAGGACGCCCATGCCGATGGCTATTGCGCTCTGCTGGTCTTGCTGGGCTTGCAGTTGTTGCACGGCGTCGTCGATCTTCTGGGCAAGTTTCGTCAGGGTCTGGGCGGTGTTCTCCAGGGCCGTTGTGGCCTGCTGGGTGCGCAGGTGATAGGTATTCCAGGAAGTGGTAAAGGTCTGGCTGGCGCTGCCGGCCCAGGCAGAAGGACCACTGGCGAGTCCCTGGGCGGACCAGTCAAGGCTCTGTGCCTGCTGACGCAGGGTTTGTGCCGCCGTGCTAAATGTTTGCGCTCCTTGCTTGAGTTGTCCCGAGAGCGCCGTCAGATCGTCGATACTGGACATGCTCTTCCCTCCCCTATATATCTTGTAATCTATTTGCCAGGATTGTGTGCCAAGTGTGTGTGCAAAAGCTTAGAATAGTATGCAGCACGCTTATTTTCCTGGCATCCCTTTCTGGTCGGCGCTTTGAAAGTTATCGGCGGCTGTATTCAGGTTGTGAGCGACCTCTAGCAGCGCGTCGCTCAGCTCGGTGGTCGCGTTGTACCAGCGATTGCAGAGTCGTTCGAGCGAGGTCGGTGAGTGGTGGAGTTCGCTGTACATCTCGTTGATCAACTGTTTGGCCGTTGTGGTCAGATTATTCACCAGCTCGGAGGTGTTCTGGGACGCCTGCTGAAAAGAGCTTGCGGTCTCTCTCAGACTACTGGCTGAGATATTAATATAGTCATTTGCATCGGGTCGCATTGTTTTGTGTCCTTTCTATCTATTAGGAAGCGATTGACGTTTCTATTCTTTCTGGTATGCGCTGTGTCAGGATCAAGCTCAGGTCAGGACCACCTGCATCAGTGTAGCTGGGTGGCGGCGTTGGACCAGGTAGCCGCGTCCTGGCGGTTGGTTGGTTGCCATCTGGTCGTGGAGCAGCTTCCCTTCCTGGCGTTCGCCGCTCATAATCAGGCCGGGACTACTGGTCTCGCGCAGTCCTTTGAGCAGCGGTTCAAAGGATGTACTCGACATTCCGCTGATTGTGCGCGTGAGAACCATATGGAAGCCCACGTCGCGGGCCTGCACTGCGAGGTCGCGCAGAGGGGTCAGAGGCGAGCCTGAGGGCGAAGCAATCGCGTCGTAGTCGTCCACAAAGAGAAAGTAGTGAGGTCCGCTCCAGGTTTTGGCAGTTCGCAGTTCTTTGATCGATTGGTAAGAGACGGGCAGTGCGCGTTCCTTGAGCTTGCTCACCATGCAGTCTACACTCTCTTTGAGCGAGGCGGGCAGGCGCATGCTGGCGTAGGTCAGGTAGTGCTGGCTGTCGCTGATATCCAGAAAGTTGGTTGTTGGGCGGCACTCGATGACTGCGATCTGGACCTCGTCGGGTGTATATTTCTGCGTCAGTTCGTGGATGAGCAGGCGCAGTAGATTAGTTTTGCCGCATTCGGGATCGCCTAAGATCAAGAAGTGCGGACCATTGGTCAGCAGGTCGAGATAGACGGGTTCCAGGCGAAAGCCTTCGAGGCCGATCAGGATGCCGTTGTTGACGGCCGTTTGCGAACGCGTGATTGCTTCGCGTCTGACCTTTGACGGCAGGATCAGAACTGGCAGAGCTGTCTGTCCCTGCCAGGTCTTGGCGCGTGTGCCGAGGAAGTCAAGCATCTGTCGTGAGGCCAGCTCGCTGGTCGTGTTCGCGCCCTCAATCCAGGGCAGACAGGTCTGGAACTGAAGTTTGTCCATCGTCAGACCGCGTCCCGGCACGCCCATCAAGAGTTCGGCTGATTTCTTTTTATCGACCAGCGACTCGATGGGGTCGTTCAGGCGCAGCTCCAGGCGTGTGCCGACGTTCTCAAGGACCTGCTTGCGCACCTCGGCCCAGCGGTTGGTGGCCAGGATGATATGAACGCCATAGGTCAGGCCGGTGGTCATAAAGCTGGCGATCTCCGCCTCGACCTGCTCAAAATCGTGACGCAGTTGGGCGAGGTTGTCGATGACCAGGAAGACATCGCCAAAGGGAAAGTCGGCGAGTTCGCCCTGCTGACGACGGCTTCTGTACATGGCCATGCTCTCGATATGTTGTTCGCGAAACAACACCTGGCGGTCGGTAATGACCTTCTGCATCAGGCGGATCACCAGGTGAATCTGTTCGCGGTCGCTCTGCGTGCAGACTGCGCCGACGTGGGGTAGCGTCTCTAGCGGACGTAGCTGTCCGCCGCCCAGGTCGATGCAATAGAATTGTGTGTCGCGCGGTGAATGAGTGAGCATAAAAGAGAGCAAGAGCGTGCGCAGGAGCGTGCTTTTGCCCGATTGCGGCGCTCCCACGACGGCCAGATGACCGCCTGCGCCCGAGAAATCAAGGGTGAGCGGCTTCTGGGCCTGTTCAAGCGGGACATCCATTAGACCGAGCGGGACGCGCAGGAGGCCGGCGCTCGGCGTTTTCTGCCAGAGTTGCGCGGGCGACAGGTGGTCGAAGAGTTGCTCAAGACCAAGTGCCTTGCCCAGCGGCGGCAGCCAGACCTGGTGGACCGCGTCGTGTTGTGGCTCGGCCAGGTGGGCGATCGTCACGTCCATTTCTGTGTGGTTGGCATCGATAGGGTCGCCCGTGGAGTCGCGACGCACCCGTTTACGCGGGACAACCTGGCCGGTTGCGGTGAACTCGCGCAGCGTATCGGCCACGCTGATAGTGTGCTTATCCGCGATATACGGAATAGAGATCAGCGCAGTCTTAAAGCGCTGGGGCGTGCGGGCATCGATCTTGAGGTAGCCAATGCCCGGTGCCGACGGGAGATAGTAAGCGTCGGGCTTGCCCAGCACCGCCGAACTTTCAGCCGCGCTGAACGTACGCAGGCAGATGCGATAGCGTAGATGGCTTTCCAGTCCTTTGAGTCGACCTTCCTCAAGACGTTGCGTGGCCAGTAGGAGGTGCAGGCCCAGGCTGCGTCCGACGCGACCGATGGCGACAAACAGTTCAAGGAAATCGGGGCGGTTCGTCAGGAGTTCGGCGAACTCGTCGACTATCAGCAAGAGGTGAGGCAGAGGCTGCATCTGTTCGCGGCTGGCCTGCCACTTTATGCGGTACTGCTGGATATTGTCCAGGTTGCCCGCCTCATGGAGGATGCGCTGTCGCCGTCGTAGCTCGCCCAGGAGCGAGGAGTACATGCGATCGATCAGTGCCGGTTCGCTTTCCAGATTAGTGATCATACCCGCGACGTGGGGGAGTGCGGCCAGATCGGCAAAGGCTGCGCCGCCTTTGAAGTCGACAAAGACAAAGTTGACCTCGCCCGGACTATGCAGAATAGCCTGACTGATGACCAGGGTGCGCAGCAGTTCGCTTTTCCCAGAGCCAGTTGCGCCAACTACCAGACCGTGTGGACCATCGCCTTTCTCGGCTGCTTCTTTCAGGTCGAGCAAGAGCGGCTTGCCCTTCTCATGCTTGCCGAGCGGCACGCGCAGCATAGTTTCGCGTGGTCGCTGCACCAGAGTCTGCGCCGGCTTGATAGTCTCGGGCGTAGCGATATTGAGCAGATCGAGCAGGCGAATATCCTGTGAAAGGTCCTCATCGGCTGCGTCGTTGGCCAGCACCAGAGGTGCGAGACTACGAGCGATATGCTCGCAGGTTTGGAGATTGGCCGCATTGGGGACGATGCTGGTCTTGCGTTTGCCGCCATAGGCAGTCACCTCGAAGAGCAGCCAGTTTTCGTCCGAGATAATAATGCGGGCCTGGGTGCCGGCAGGTTCGCGGCTGCGCTCGTCCACCAGACAGAGAACGGTCAGACCCAGCTTCCCGGCGTCACGAAAGAGTTCGTCGATTTCAGGTAATTTTGCCAGTTCGCCGCCGAGCGTAAAGCCGTCGATCATCAGGACCAGGTGTGGCTGCATGGCCCTTTCCACCTCGGTTGTATGATTTTCCAGCAGTTTACGTCTGAGTTCCAGCTCTGGCTTGATCTGCGTCTCGATAAGTTCCAGGCACTCAGTCACGTTTTTCGCGAGCAGGCAGAGTGGTTCAGCGCTGTGCTGACTGGTAGCTTTGACATGGCGTAAACGCCGCGTGTGGGGCAGCCATTTAAGCCAGCTCCATTCAGGGGTGAGGCTGGCGGGAAAACAGGCGATGCAGCGCACATCGCTTGGAGAGTGAAAGGCCGCGATCTGGCAGAGAATGGCGCGTCCAAGCGCGTGGGTGACTGTTTGCTTGCCGGTGATAGCCAGCAGGCCTATGTTTTGCAGATCGATAGTCACCGGCTCGTCGTCGAGATGATGATATTGTGCGACCAGTTCTTCGGCTTTGCGTTGCAGATCTGGTTCGTAGTGCGTGGTATAGTCATTGCTCAGGTTCAGGTGGATTGGGCAGCACAGCGGTTGTGGACCGCGTCCAATGCTGACGCGTAGAAAGTCGAGATCGCCAGCGCGGCGCTCCCAGAGGTATGTACGTTCGGTCACCTGCTTGGCCAGTTGTGCGGCATCGGGGAAGAGGCGCTGGTTGACCTGTTGCTGACGTTCGGCCAGCTCTTGCAGGCGTACGCGCCAGGCGTCGAGGTGGACCTGGTAGTCTGTGGCCATACTAAGGCGTTGTTTCTTTGCCACCCGGCGTTGGATCAGACTGGTGGCCAGCGTTGTGACAATGCTAATAACCGGGACAGCCAGCGCGATGATCAGCATCAAGGGACCACTTTTGCCGTCGACAAAGTAAAGGAGGAAGAAGAGCGAGCCACCCATCGCCCCAAAGACCGGCATGAGGAACTGGAGCCAGGTCAGAGCGCCGCCTTTGTTGTTGGGATATTGAGGTGGTGCATTGATGGCGATCTCTTCCTCAGGCAGGCGTGGCGGATAGTTGCGAACGGGAATATGGAAGATGGGACTGGACGCCGCCCGTGCTGACCTGGGTTGTGCTCTGACCAGCTCACTCTGTTCCAGTTGAGCTTTGGTTGGACGCGTTGGGAGAGCCAGGCGGGGAGCCGTCACATAGCGTTCGCGGCCCTGGGACGATGAGATGGCCTGGCGCAAAACCAGCGTCGAGCCATTGCCAATCCCGGCTTCCTGAAGCGATTGTTGAAGGTTGAGCTGCTTATCCGATCGGGCCAGCACCAGGGTCCACGTGGCCAGATCGACTGGTCCGCTCGCTGGTACACAGAGGGGCAGCAGAGCCGGGAGCAAATCCGCCACAGGAATCTCACCGGGTATCTGCACATCGATGCTCTGCTGGGGTCCTGTCAGAGTCACAAGAAATGTCTGCACTGCGTGTCCCTTTTTGTCCTTTCCGACCGATAACTATACCGTTGTTAACCTTTGCTTTTATTGTAGTGGTGCCGTCCCGGCCACGCCCATCGGCATGAAGGTAGCAGAGCACCTCTCTGCACTCCGGTTTTGCGTGTTTTGCCTCCGGCAAAACACGCAAAACAAAAGAAAAAATATATTGGGGACACCCCAGATTACCTGTCCCCCAGACAGGGTGCCGGCAAAGGGTTGCCGTCCTCTGCACTTCCGCTTTACTTCATGCCTATGGGTGCCGTCCCGGCCCCGCCCCTGTCTGGATGGATAGACAGGTCTGGTGGGCAGGGTACGGGCAAGGGAGACTGTCGCGTACGATCACAATTTTAAAGATGCCTGTGCTGGCACAACGTATCCCGCACTCTTGCTCTGAGAGTACTTAGAAGCGTGTGCTCGTATCAACAGAGCCGATCTGAGCCTCGAACTGTTTCAGTTGCTGGCTCACTTCTCCCAGAACCATATGAACATTGGTGATTTCGCGGTTCCATTGATCCATAAGCGTGATAAAATTAACCTGGGCATCGCCCTTCCAACTGCTCATTGTCCCGATCTGATTTTGCACCTGCTGCATCATGCTCTCCAATTCGGCTTCTTTTTGCGAGAATTGGCTGGCGGTAGAAAGTACTTCGCTGCGGCTGACAGAAATGAGATCACTCATAGATTTTTTCCTTCTTGCTTGCTATTTATACAGGACAGCATTTTTATGCTATCTATAAGGCATAACCAGGAATTTGCCAAAACGTTACATAAATGGCGGGTTGTTTATCAAATTGCCTCTAGAGGTTTCACATAGCGCGAGTGTGTACCTGGGGCGAAAGGGCGATTGATGTAACGTTCAGAGATTGGACGCTGTTAATTAACTGTGGAGGAACTTTGCCATCCGTGGCACCAGGCAAATTAACTGCCCTACTTTGCAATTCTTTTCGTCTGTGTTATAAGTGGAAATGTACAAAGCTGAGGGTAGACCGCTGATTAGAAAGAGCACGAAAGTGAGGGAGCGACCTAAGCATGCGAGCCAGAAATTCGACGCCAATTGATCAGGCAAGTACCGTCATCATGCCTCGTGTTCTGCTCATTTCCTACCGTGCCGCGATGGAGCCACAGGAAGCTCGCCTAGTTGCGCGACTGATTACCGACCTGCTGGCGGTCGGAGTCGATGTGCTTCTTGATGAGATGCAGGATATACATACGCTCCCTGTTTTGAAATTTCAGTCGTGCGATTGGGTTTTGCTGGTGCAGATGCAGAACAACGCCGCGTTTGCTCAGGCCGAAGTGAGATTGAATAAGGCTATCGAGCAGAACGGCAGGGGTCGGTTGCGGGGAATATTGCGCGTCTCAGTCGCGGTCTATCCGGTCTCGAACGCGCTGCCCGAGCTAGACGCGCCCATCGTCTTTGACGCCAGCAGCGATTACCCGCGAGCGCTGGCTGGTATAGTCAATACACTGCATCCCGATAATCAGGCGAGGCTCTACGGGGTCAGACGCGGGACTGCGCCACCGGTCATTCATCAGCGTCCGTTACTGCTGGAGATCGCCGCTTCTACCCTTTTCAGTTCGCCACGTACGCCAGCCAGAGTTCAGCGCATCCACATTATATTGATAGTGTTGACTGTGCTGATCGTGTTGGGGGCAATTCTGGCGCGGGCGTTGATAGTCATGCCAGCGCCGAAAGTTGTGCAGCATCCATTGACAGCGCCGACGATGACCGCAGTCATATCCACGCCGCAGGAGCTTTTATATAAACAGATTACGGGCATGAAGCCAGCCTTTGTTGATACGTTGGGCCAGCAAGATGCATACAAGTGGGACCAGAGTCAGCAGCAGGGAGAGTCGTGTGCCTTTAGCGCGGGTGCGTACCAGGTAGAGATTTTGCCCCCGGCGGTTGGTCAGCAGCGCTATGTTTGTCTGGAGCACGCGGCAGTTTTTACCTCATTGGCTTTGCAGGTCAGCGTCAAGCTTGTGCAGGGAGATGTCGGTGGGATTGTCCTGCGGGCTAATGGATATCGCTCTTACTACTGGTTCTCGCTTGACTCGGCGGGCTGTTACAGACTAGTTATGCTGGCCGCGAGCGGTCAGTTGCAGATCCTTTCGCAGGATGCCCAGAGCTGTCTGGGGATCAATATGCAGAACACCAACAGCTTGACAGCGATTGCTCAGGGGACTACCCTTTCCTTATACATCAATAGCATCTTTATCAAGCAGTTCCAGAATATAGCCGCCACCAGTGGTCAGGTGGGCTTTGTTGTGATCAGACGTAAGTTACCGACGAGGGTAGTATTTACCAATTTCAAAGTATGGCAACTGGCCTGACTGACGGGTTTCTCTCCCTGAATAGAGGATCAGGTTGCAAGCCTCTAGCTTGCGGAGAATTAAATGGAATATTACACACAACCGGCGACAACCCTGACGCCAGCATTAATTGTCTATTTGATAGATACCAGTGACTCGATGAACCAGGCGTGTGGGACTGTCAGTAAGATAGAGCTGGTCAATACAGCTTTGCGCGAGTCGATTAGGCGACTGATCAGTCGTTCGATGCGCGACGGCGTGCCGCAGCCGCAGTATCTGGTTGCGCTGCTGACGTATGATACGCAGGTGAAGGATGTGCTGAACGGGATGTGTAGCCTACCCGTTTTTGTGCAGGCGGGTATCCCGCGCTTGGCCGCGCAGGGAGAGACTGACACCTTAGCGGGTTTTGCCGCCGTGGAGAAGCTGCTACAGAGCTACCAGACCTCTTTACAGCGCAACTCATCGCTGCGTCGTCCGGCCCCGCTAGTCTGTCACCTGACCGATGCGCACTTCACGACCGATGATCCCGGACCGGTTGTCAGGCGGATTCAGAAGATGAACTTTAGCGATGGTCCGGTTCTAGTTGAGCACGTTTATATGGCCGAGGACATGCTCAAACAGCCTGTGCAGGATTGGTCGCAGTGGCGTGGAGTGGAGAAATTGAACGACCTGACCAACGAGCATGCGCGTCGACTCTTTCACCTAGCTTCGCCGTTACCCGAAGTCTATCGTCAGAATATCAACAATTATGGCTATCATCTGCAAAAAGGCTCATTACTTTTCTTTCCGGGCACGCAGTCTGAGCTGATCAAACTTGCATTTGCTGTCTCGGCTGGTTCACAATTACGCTGAGGGAGGGATCTTGTCCAACTTTCGCTTACTTAAAGGTGAAGAATGCACGTAGATGAATAGATTTAATCCACAGCCTGAGACGCAGATCGCGTTTGGCGGTGCGTCGTATCGCTTTATACCTCAACAATTTCTCCCCGACGACGAGCCAGGAGTGTACATGATCGAGGGGCAGGAGGGCTTTATCTGGCCGATGCGCAACCTGGGAGATCAGACGATCTGGGCGCTCAAGGTATTGAAGCCAGCGTATTGCAGCGAGCGCCAGGTGGGGGTTGCGGCGGCGCTTCTGGCGTATAGAAATGTGCCGGGCTTCATTCTCAGCCAGCGGATCTGCCTGACGCGCTCGTTTGCCGCTGAACTGCTTGCGCAATTTCCTGCGCTCGAATATGCGCTTCTCATGCCCTGGTTGCCCTGGAAGACCTGGGCCGGGCTGATGCGTTCGCCGGAGATAAGCGTGGGCTATACGCGTAAGCACGCGCTCCGTCTGGCGTTGGCGACCGCGCACAGCCTGGTCGAACTCGAACGACGCGGGTATGCTCATACAGACATCGCGGGCAGCAACGTGATGTACATGCAGGACTTTGCGCAGATCGAGCTGCTCGACCTGGAGGGATTGTACGCCCCTGAGCTACACGCGCCCGAAAAAGTCAGCTATGGCTCGCCGGGTTACCAGCACCGTCGACTCGGCAGGGCTGGTCAGTGGTCGCCCTATGGAGATCGTTTTGCCGGTGCGATCCTATTGACCGAGATGCTCACCTGGTGGCATCCGCTGATCCGTGGCCAGACCTCGCCGGACGCCTCAACGCTCTTTACATCCGAAGATTTCGCGCGGTTGGAAGGTCCGCGCATCCAGACTGTGCGCGATATCTTGTGGTCGTTGGACAGCCAGGGTGGTCTGCTCAAACTTTTCGACCAGACCTGGCATGCGGCCAGCCTCAAAGCGTGTCCAGACCTACAGGCGTGGTTGCTCTCGCTGCGTCAGCTAGCCATGTACAGTCCGCAAACTCCGTCGCCAGCGACACCCGTCACGAATACCTCAATCTCCATGCTCCCGACCACCTCGCTCTCGCTGGATGTATAGATAGTGCGGGAGGAGCTTTGAGAGACTTCCTTAGTCTTGTAGAAAAGATTGGATGAAATGTACCATATAAAGAGCGGAGATAGAGGCTGCATACTCATGAATGGTATCGTTTTTGTCTCCATCCCCATAATCGCTGACGCCCTTCACAAAGAGAAAGGGAGTACCCTGCTCACTCATTGTCTGGTAGAAGGCGGCTCCCTCCATATCAAGCGCGAGAGTATCTGCGGGAAGGTGTAGCTCTGTGATGAAAGGATTATCCATGCGTACTTTGTGACCGGAGGCCACAGACCCGATGTACACCTCTGGCTGCGGCTGATCTATGGAGATCGGACGCTTGATTTCGGGAGCGATAGCCTGCCAATCTGTGAAATTATTTGCCGCCTGAATAACGGACGCCAGGACAGGCCAGGGCTTGAAGCGTGGCTCAAAAGTCTGGTTCTGTCCACTGAGTTCTGTCTTTCCTGCCTCATAGTGAAAGGCATGCCGTGCTATGACCAGATCTCCCAGCTTAGTTTTCTTGGGATTACCGGCGCACATACCAGTCATACCAACAAAACGCGGGTGAAACAGAGTCAGGATATCTTTCACATGCAAAATGGTGTCTGATGATCCCACCTCTGGTTGCCAGCTTACTTGCAGACTAAGTACCTGCTGGCCCTGCCGTATCGTCGCTCGATAGTAGTTGCGTCTGGGCGAAGAACTGGTTTCTGAGTGTACATCGGCGGAGAAATACTGTTCTAGCACTTTTTTCACAGCTCTGGCTTCTTCGGCCAGGGCGCACACAATACATGCATCAAAGGAGATAGGTTGAATGGGAGAGGGTACACTAGCGCTGGTATAAGGAGATGCGGCGCTTGTGGTCTGTTCAGTCGGAGAAAAAACGCGTAGGTTGGAGAGTTCTAGTTGAAAAGGTTGATGCCTGGATATAGCCGATTGTCCATGCCGGATACCCAGAGTAACTTTTTGCAGCCACACTTGAAAATGGATAGTACCCCTTATATGCGAGAGACTGTGCTGGACTTGCAGAACCATCAGGACATACTTAATCTCGTGTTCTACTTTATCTTTCTGCCCGAGACCTTCATAGATCCAGTAGAAGCTTTCTCCTTCGTCGAAAGCGTTAATTTTGGGCTTTAAAGGGGTAAAGCGCAGTTGTTTGCCAAGATTTGTGCTATTGTCTTGGGGTATCTCCTGGAAACGTCCATTCTGCGAGATTGTATAGCCCTTTGGAATAGTCGTAGCATCTCCTATATCGCGTGGAAAAAGGTCGAAAGCTGTGAAATTCGCTTTAGAACGTGTAATGCATACTTTCACCTTTGTATAGTAAGATGTAGATTTGGCGAGTGGACGGAGAGTGAAAGGGATAATAACCAGAT
>DAOTTJ010000269.1:0-29668 GCA_034437695.1 Ktedonobacteraceae bacterium | reverse complement strand
CAGTTATAACGCGGAGGATAATGTGCTGACTGACCTCAACCTGCACCTGGCTGCGGGCAAGGTACTCGGCGTGCTGGGTCGCACCGGGAGCGGTAAGACCACGCTTGCACGTCTGCTGCTGCGCCTCTATGCTGCTCAACACGGCGAAATCCTGCTCGGTGGTGTCTCTGTCGAGACCGCCAGCTTACGCGATCTGCGGCTGCGTATCGGTCTAGTCACACAGGATGTGCAGCTCTTTCATGCGACGGTGCGCGATAATCTGACTTTCTTCAATCACGAGATTGACGATCAGCGGATTCTCACTGTGCTTGCCGATCTGGGCCTGTATCCCTGGTATGCCAGTCTGGACGCTGGCCTCGATACTCTGCTTGGCTCGGATGGCGAGGGTCTCTCTGCTGGTGAAGCGCAGCTTCTGGCCTTCGCCCGTGTCTTTCTAGCCGATCCTGGTCTGGTCATTCTTGATGAGGCTTCGTCGCGCCTGGACCCAGCGACCGAGCAGTTGATTGAGCATGCCGTGAGCAAGCTGCTGGCCGGACGCACCGGCATTATTATCGCTCATCGGCTGTCAACGGTCCAACGCGCCGATGAAATTCTGGTGCTGGAAAATGGCCGTATCCTGGAGCACGCGACTCGCCAGGCATTGGCTGGGGATCACTCTTCGCGTTTCTATCGACTGCTTCAGACTGGTTTAGAAGAGGTGCTGGCTTGAAAGCTTATCAACATATCTGGCGTTTGATCTGTGCTCGACCGCTGCTCTATACGCTCAATTGCCTGCTCTGGGTGCTGATCCATATGCTACCAATCATTCCCGGCTTGCTCGCCCAGCAATTTTTCAATCAGCTTCCTCAGGTCGGGGGACTAAACCGAACGCTCTGGTCCTTGCTGGCGCTCTTGATCGGCACGGCCCTGGCGCGGTCTGTCTTGATTGCGCTGGGTGGACCCATCGATACGGCGCATCGCTTCTCGATGAGCGGTCTGTTGTATCACAACTTGTTGGAGCGCATTCTGGAACGTCCAGGTGCCAGGGCGGTTCCTGGCTCGCCTGGCGAGGCGCTCAGCCGTTTTCGCGACGACGGCGAGCAGGTCGAGGACGCGATCAGTTGGACGCTCGATTTTATTGGAAGGGCTTTATTTGCTCTGCTGGCTGTGGGCATCTTATTGCGCATCAATGTTGCGATTACTTTACTGGTCTTTCTCCCCCTTGTGAGTGTCGTCGCGCTGGCTCAGGTCCTGAACAAGCGCCTGGAAAACTATCGCCGCGCCAGCCGGGCGGCCACCAGCCAGGTTACCAGCGCTATCGGCGAGATCTTCAGTACTGTGCAGAGCATTCGGGTCGCCGCCGCCGAACCCCCCGTGCTCGCACACTTCCAGCGCCTCAACGAGCGTAGACGCACCGCCGTCCTGCGCGATCGCCTGCTGGAGCAGATGCTTAATTCAACTATTGGCAATATGGTCGGTATCGGTACTGGGCTTATTCTGGTGCTAGCCGCCGGGGCGATGCGCGGCTCGCAGTTGGATCTGGGCGACCTGGCCCTTTTCATCTATTACCTGGCTTTTGTGGCCGATTTTACTCAGTTCTTTGGCATGCTGCTGGCGCACTACGCGCAGACCCGCGTGGCTTTTCAACGCATGACCGAACTCCTGCAAGGCGCTGAACCACAACGTTTGACCGCTCCTCACTCCTTGCATCTGCGCGGTCCGCTCCCGCCGATTACTGTTCCTGTACGCGAGGCTGGCGATTATCTGACTAGCCTGCACGTCTCCAAACTCAGCTATCACTACCCTGATAGCGGGCGCGGCATCGCGGAGATTAGCTTTAGTCTGGAGCGCGGCACTTTGACAGTGATCACCGGGCGCATCGCTGCGGGCAAGACCACTCTTTTGCAGACCTTGCTTGGTTTGCTGCCAATGGATGCTGGCGAGGTGCGCTGGAATAACCGGGTCATTGACGACCCGGCAAGCTTCTTTGTTCCTCCGCACAGCGCCTATACCTCGCAGATCCCGCGCCTGTTTAGCGCCTCGCTCAAGGAAAATATCCTCCTGGGCCTGCCCGAAGATCCCGTGGAACTGGCAACCGCCGTCCATACAGCAGTCATGGAGCGCGACCTGGAGGGCCTGGAAAAAGGCCTCGATACACTTATCGGCACTCGTGGCGTCAGACTTTCCGGTGGTCAGGCTCAGCGGGGAGCCGCCGCCCGCATGTTTCTCCGTTCGCCCGAACTCCTGGTCTTTGACGATCTTTCCAGCGCTCTGGATGTCGAAACCGAGCACATCCTCTGGGAGCGCGTCTTTCAACATACTGGCCAGACCTGTCTGGTTGTCTCGCACCGCCGCTCAGTTCTGCAACGTGCCGACCAGATTATCGTCCTGAAAGATGGCCGTGTCGAAGCCACTGGCCATCTCGACCACCTTCTAGCCGTTTCCAGCGAAATGCAAAATCTCTGGCGAACCCTACAAGCATAGCTTTCACTTTGCTACCTTGCCCCTTCTTCTCCAGGTGGGGCGGTTCCGCCCGACATAGACATGAAGTGAAGCGGGAGTGCAGAGGGCGCAGCCCTTTGTCGGCACCCTGTCTGGGGGACAGGGAATCTGGGGTGTCCCCAACAAACCTTTTCTTTCGTTTTGCGTGTTTTGCCTCTGGCAAAACACGCAAAACGGGAGTGCAGAGGATGTCCCTCTGCTAACTACGTGCTTCTGGGTGGGGCGGTTCCGCCCGACAGTTCAGGGAAGGACAAAAAACCTGCCAATGAAAAATCAGGAGGAGACAGCAAAATGAACTATGACTCACCTAACAAAAACACCCCCGCAGAAACCGCAGAAAGGTGAATTTCTATAAGTTAGAAAAATTGCCTGGGAAAATGATAACTAAACGCATCCTCATACGTTATAATACATAGACCTGGGAAGAAAGGCGAGATGTGCGTACGCAAGCAGATCCACCTCGACGAGCAAGCTTGGAGCGTACATTTACTATTACGTGCAACCTTTTCCCCATGGGGTTTCGCACGCGCCCCTTCTAAGAGTCTCGCGTTGCTCGCTGCAATCGCGTGGCGAGGGGAGGACGAGCTGGCACCCCGTCTTCTCCTTGCTTTTCACCCCTACTGCTGGTTTTCCTGGACCTCTGAGAAAGAACTACCTGCTCTCGGCTCTGGCCTTCTTCCATACTGAAGAATCTCACCCGTTGCACACCCAAAAGGGCTATTGTTTGCTCAGGTACTCACATTCGACGCCTCCACCGTTTAAAATAAGCTAAGTATCCCCCGCTAGAGGGTCCACCAAAGATTGTTGTATCAACGACGTATATTCTGCCTTTGACAAGCGCTGAGTCAGATAGAGGGGCTATGGACGGTTTGCTCCAGAAATCCGCGATCAATCACGAGCAGCCAGGTACGCCTGAGTCTGTTGCCAGGGGACGCTTGCGCTTCCCGACAGGTTCCTTGAGTGGAAAACTCATTATAAGTGCCGCTCTGACTCTTCTGCTCTGTCTGCTGCTATTCGTTGTACTCTCCTGGTGGCTGGTAGGTTCCTTCTCTGCGCGTGAAGCCAGAAGCGATGCCAGCGCTCACCTGACCGCGCTCAACCAGGCTTACCGCTCCCAGAGCAGTCAGAACAGACAGATATTGACAGCCGAGGCAACGAGTGCGGACGTTGCCGGGGTCATTTCCGGCGTTGCTACTTCGCGCAGTGCTCTGGCGAATACGTTTATTCAGCAGCTTGTGCAGGGACACTTGGCTATGATCGAGCTGCTCAATACTACCCAAAAGACCTTGATGCAGGTGGGAACGCCTTTTCCAAATAGCCCACAAAATCTAGCAGAAGTCGGCCTGACAGGCCAGCCCGCTTCTGCGCTGATGCGCGTCGGCAACGTATGGGAACTGTATCAGGAAGTTCCGGTTCACGATAAGACCGGTCAGGTGCTCGTCGGTATCTTGATTGCTGTCCAACCCGTCGACAACTTGCTTGTAAGCACCCTGACTCACAGCAGCGGTCTTGTAGTCTTTATCTGCCAGGGTCAGCAACTTATAGCTTCGAACTCCTCTACGCTGGCTCAGACCCTTCCTATGGCCTCCCGTTGCCCCTCTATTGGTATACAGGCAAGTGTAGGCGCACAGCACTATTTTGTGCAAGGTATACAGGCCACCAGCCCTGGCCAACTGACGGATTCCCCCTCTCTGAGCCTCATAGACGTTGAGCCACTTTACAATTTTAATGCACATGAGAACCGTGTTCTACTTATCTTACTGGGGATCGGCATCTTTGTTGTTGCGCTCGGTATCGGCCTCTACGCCTTACTTGCGCGTATCTTCTTTATTCGCCCACTGCATCAGCTACAGGATTATATTCAGGAGCTGTATCCCGACGAGCTTGACTCCGCTACGCCCACCGACGAACTGGGTCGCCTGACTCATTCGCTCAGTATGATCTCGCAGTCGTTAACGGTGCGTGAAAACGAGAGCGAGGTGATTACCAAGCAGATGAGCGAGCTACTGGTCATGTGCGATACGCTCCTTTCGACGCTGGATCTCGATCAATTGCTCGGTGAAGTCGTCTCGCGCCTGGGTCCAATCATCGCGGCCCCTGGCGTTGTATTGCACTTATATGGGCGCGAAACGACCTCGCCCTGGGCGGTCGCTCGTTGGAGTGCGCCGGGCCAGCTCTTTACTCATCCGCCCGAGCCGGGAGCCAGGGTAGGCCCAACTGGTTCGCTTTCCGTCAACATCGATCCACGTGGAGACGTCACTCTGGCGGTCACAACCAAAATGGCGGCCATCGCACCTCCGCTCAGGCGAGCGGCAAACCTGACCCCCAGTGGTAAACGCCGCGCCCTGCGTGCGCCCAAGCTGACGCCGCCGCCGCCCGTCTATACGCCGCCGCTCACGCGTATCCCGCCGACCGCTTTACGCGAGCTTGACCTGACTCTGGCCCGCATGGCCATGCAGAAACAGAAAATCGTCCACGCCGAAGATATCGCCGCCATCTACCGTGAGCGCGGCGAGGGCTGGGCGCAGACAGCCCTGGAGACAGGCTATCGTTCAGTAATCTCTGTGCCTATGCTTCTGCAAGAACAGGCGATCGGCGCGTTTATCCTCTATGATGACCAGACGCGGTCCGTAGCTCAAAGCGATACCTTCCTGTTAACCACCGCGGCCATCCAGGTGGCGATGGCTATTCAAAATGCGTTACTTTTCGCTGAGGTCAAGGACAAAAACGCCGCGCTAGAGCGTGTCAACCATCTCAAGTCACAGTTTCTTGCCACTGTGACACACGAGCTGCGCACTCCGCTCCATAGTATCATTAGTTATGGAGCTTTAATTCTGGAGGGTTTTCTCGATGGCGAATTGACCCGTGAGCAGGAAGAACATATCCAGTTCATGGTCAATCGAGCCGAAGATCTTTCGCGCCTGGTCGATGATATGCTCGACCTCTCGAAGATCGAAGCTGATCGGCTGGAAGTCAAGCCAGAGCCGCTCAGTCTGAAAAAGAATCTTGCGGAAGTAGTGAATCAATTGAAACCGATGGCTAACACCAAAGGCCTGGAGTTAACCCTGGATCTGGACGATAACCTGCCTCTGGCTCTGGCCGATAGCCATCGAACCCGGCAAGTCGCCTTGAATCTGGTCTCAAACGCTCTCAAATTTACTGAAAAAGGTGGAGTTACCCTGCGTTGTGCTATTCTGGAGCGCTACGATATGCTACGCATCTCGGTCCACGATACCGGGATCGGCATCTCGCCCGCGGCTCTGGACTATATTTTTGAAGCGTTCCGTCAGGCTGACGGTAGCACAACGCGGCGTTTTGGTGGTACTGGTCTGGGGTTGACCATTGCGCGTAAACTGGTAGAACTCCAGGGTGGAGAGGTCGCTGTAGAGAGTATAGTTGGTCAGGGATCGACCTTTTCTTTTACCTTGCCTATCGCTGTACCTGGCCGAATACGCACAGGAGCATAGCGTCTACACGTATCGTGAAAGGCGCACCTATAGGACCTTAGAATTGGAAGTAAGCAAGCCATGAGCACAGTCAATACATCGGCATCATATATCACAGGTGGAATGCAGGTACCGACCATCTTAATCATCGAAAACGAGGTTTCGAACCGCATTCTTATCGAGCGTGTCCTCTCAACACGGGGATATCGCTGTATCTCCGCGTCCAACGGCCTCGAGGCCCTCAATATCCTGGAGAAAGAGCGAGTCAGCTTGATCTTGACCGACCTCTCGATGCCAGTTATGGATGGCTATCGCACCACGCAACTCATCCGCCAACGCCCAGGCATGGCATCCGTCCCGATCGTCGCCGTTACCGCTTACGCTCAGAGCGACGAAAACGAAGCAGCTCTCCAGATCGGCTGCAACGAATATCTGACCAAACCGTTTAAGCCGCGTCAGCTTCTAGAAGTGGTCGATCGTCTCTTGCCCAAATATTAACCCGCCCTTTTTATAGATTAGGGCTTGGGGTCGACGCGACCGAAAATGGTATCCTCAATAAAGCATAGCATGCGCAATCCGATCCCAAAACCCTGGAGTGGGGATCGCAAGCCTTATAGACATGAAGTGAAGTAGGAGTGCCTATGGGTAGGGGATCGCAAGCCTCTGGCTTGCAGAAAATCAAATAGCCCTGGCATGCATTTACACAAAACTGGCGTATTGTTGTTGGATTTGTTATCATAGTAACAATGACCAGAAATAAGCGCTGCCAACGGATTGGGCGTTTTGAGCGTGGTCTCTCCTTGAATAAGGTATTTCTTTGTAACAAATCGAACCTGAGCGAACCGAACCACAGCAAGCATAGAGGTGGCTAAGCGACCAAGCTTTTCTTTTGGACGTGACGTACAGGCACTCCTTCTCTCAGCACCTGCCAGCTTATGGCGCACCTGAGTCTGGTGACCGTTCAGTAAGAACCGTATCTGCTCAATTTGCTGGCTGTGTGTAGCGTCTCGATCGACTTCGTTTTGTAGAAACACAACATACCAGAACTGTCTATTTTTGTTAGAAAGGGACGGCGTTTTCTTCTCTGTTTGCCGAATAGATAGGAATGCCCACGCCGCGAGAATCATGGAAATAATGCTGGTACACCATGCTGTACAGGAGCTTGATTGTGATACGCTGATCATCGGAATACCCCGTCCGTCCAAACGTCTGGAATCTCGGTCAATCCCGCTTGTGCTCACGGCCAGAGCTGTGGATCAACAATTGGATGGCCTGATTACGAGTATCTGTGTACAGGGAGAGTTTAAGGGCAATCTGGGTGAAACAACACAGATCTACACGATGGATAAACTGGCGGTTCGTCGTGTGGTTCTGCTCGGCCTGGGACCCCAGGAGGCGCTTCAAAGCCATACATTCAGGCGAGCCTGTGGCATCGGTATCCGTTTTGCTCAGAGCAAAGGCGCACGTCGGGTCGCGCTGGCTCTGGATGTGCAGGCTGGTGGAGTCGAGGAAGCCGCAGCATTGCAGGCGGCGGTTGAAGGTGTACTCCTGGCTACCTACACGTTCAAGAAGTACCAGACTGCGCCGACCAGTACCCAGAAGGTTGAGCAGCTTCAGTTTCTTGTTTCTGCTCCTGACCAGCCCTCGCAGCATGAGGCGCTCAGACAGGGTATTGCAATGGCTCGGGCGTCCAATTTTGCTCGCGATCTGGTCAATGAGCCTTCCGATGTTCTGACTCCTACTGAACTGGCCAATCGCACGCGTGTGATGGCTCGCCAGTTTGAATTGGAGTGTGAGGTTCTCGATCGTGCTCAGATGGCAAACCTGGGCATGGGAGGACTCCTGGCTGTTACCAGGGGAAGTGTGGAAGCCCCGCAATTTATTATTTTGCACTATCGTGGTCGACCGCGCAACAATACAAAGGATATTGCTCTGATTGGGAAAGGCGTGACATTTGACTCGGGTGGTCTATCACTCAAGACGGTTCAGGGTATGGAAACGATGAAAGGCGATATGGCTGGTGGTGCAGCGGTGATCGGGGCTATGCAGGTCGTGGCCGCACTCAAACCAGAGATCAACGTGACAGCTCTGGTCCCCGCAACCGAGAACATGGTCGATGGCGCGTCTTTTCGTCCTGGTGATATTCTGCGTTTAATGAACGGTAAAACTATCGAGATAGTCAATACCGACGCCGAAGGACGGCTGGCTCTGGCTGATGCACTTTCTTATGCAGTCAAAGAAGGGTATACTACTTTGATTGACATAGCGACTCTGACCGGTTCGTGCCGGACTGCTCTGGGTATGAAACGTGCCGGTCTGTTCTGTAACCGTCACGAGCTGGAAGCCGAACTGATGAGCACAGGCGAAGCGGTCGGCGAAAAGCTGTGGCCCATGCCGCTCGACGACGACTATCTTGATCTGATCGAAAGTCCAATCGCTGATATGCGTCAGACGGGTGGGCGCTTCGGTGGAGCGATTACCGCTGCAAAGGTTCTGGAACATTTCGTTGGAACTGCCCGTTGGGGCCACCTGGATATCTGTGGCCTCGAAATAAACGAGACCCGAAGTGTCTTCCAGGAAGCTGGTGCAACCGGTTTTGGCACACGTCTTCTCGCGACGTTTTTATTGAATCGAGCAAAGCAAGTCGTCAGATAATCGAGCAGACCTTGCAAACACTTGCCGGGTCCAAATACTTCCGGGTTGAGCAAAAGTAGCTGTCAGCGGGGTTACCAGACGTTGCAAGTCCCTGGCCGGAGCGCGAGTCTCCTCGCGTACCCTCAAGGATGGGTGGGTGAGCGAAAAAGACTTTTGAGAAACCCTGATGAATACTCGCAAAACCATTTACAAAACGAGCGTGACATAGTAACATTTACGCAAGAGCTTTGGTGCCAGAAAAGTTTAGGAAAGGCTACAGATGTTAAAACAAGACACGGCATTGATGCCAAATTTTACGCAGAGTGATACACATATCTCAGAATTACTTACCTGCATGCATGAGATAGCCGATCTCAATGCACTCGGAGCATTGGCTGCGTGGGACCAGAATACAGATATGCCTGAAGGCGCAGGCGAGTTGCGTGGAGACCAGATGGCAACTCTTGAAGGGATACTCCACGAACGTTGGACCTCTGCCCGCCTGGGCAAAGTCCTCGCCGATCTGCAAGACGCCGATGAAAATCAACGTCTTACTACCGCAGATAAGAGTCTGGTACGTGAGGCTCGTCGTAACTACGATCGCGCTATCAAACTGCCGCGCGAACTCGTCGAAGAACTCGCTCGCGTCCAGGCAGGTAGCTTCGAGGCCTGGCGACGTGCGCGGACAAACAACGACTTCGGCAGTTTTGCCCCCTGGCTGTCCCGGACGATTGGGCTTCAGCGCGAAATCGCCGATCGCCTGGGCTATGAAGAAACCCGCTACGATGCGTTGCTGGACCAATACGAGCCTGGCGCGACTTCGAGCAAGATCGACCGTCTGTTTGCTCCTGTACGTGAAATCAGCACTTCGCTGCTCCAACGTATCCAGGCCAGCGGATATACTATCGACGATAGCTGTTTGCAGGGAGAGTTCGCCTCCGAGCAACAGATTGCCTTGAGCAAAACTATCCTGCGTGGCATGGGCTACGAGTTTACTCACGGCGGAGTTGCCGTCTCCCCTCACCCCTTTACCACTAGCTTTGGGAGTCCCTTTGATGTACGCCTGACGATTAACCCGGACCCCCATTTTATTCAGGCTTCGATCATGGCTGCTATCCACGAAGGTGGCCACGCCCTCTATGAACAGGGCAGCGCACCTACTCTGGCTCGCACCCCCCTGGCCGGCGGCGCGTCGATGGGCGCACACGAGTCGCAGTCGCGCCTGTGGGAAAATAACATCGGTCGCTCGTTGCCATACTGGCAGGGGCAGTATGCGCTCGTTCAGCAAGCTTTCCCCGAGCAATTTACTACTATCGATGTCGAAACTTTTGTCAATGCACTCAATAAGGTGCAACCTAGCTTGATTCGTATCGAAGCCGATGAAGTTACGTACAATCTGCATATCATTATTCGCTATGAAATGGAACGGGCTATGGTCAATGGCGATGTCTCGGTTGAGGAGTTGCCAGGCATGTGGAATGCCCGCTATCGCTCCTATCTGGGCATTGAGCCAGAAAACGACGCCAAAGGTATTTTGCAGGATGTCCATTGGAGCAGTGGCTTCGGCTACTTCCCAACCTATACCCTGGGCAACCTGTACGGTGCGCAAATCTACCATAAACTCCAGGAGACATTTCCAGATCTGGATGAGCGCCTTGCCCACGGCGAAACCTCTTTTATCCAGCACTGGCTCGAAGAGACTATGTATGCCTATGGTGTTATCTATCAACCCGAAGAACTCATTCACCGCGTGACCGGCGAACTGCCCAACCCGGACTACTTTGTTCGCTATCTGACTACAAAATTTGAGCACATCTATCACCTCTAACCTCTCGTCTCGCCCGCACAGGTGAAAATCTATTCCACCTGCGCGGGCCTTCCTCAAATACTTGCCTGGCCTGCCTCCACTCATTTCTTACAAGCCCCCTCCTGAGGGAAAAAGGAAGAATAAGGGGTACCTCCATTCGCACGGACTTAGGCAGGAATACAGCGGGCGCAACCCTTTGCTAAAGTCCGCGCCTATTGCTCTGTCAACCTTCGATTGACCAGCGGGTATGCAAGGGGTGTAACCCCCTTGACTGGGGTCTGGGGCTACGCCCCAGCCTTTCTCTCCCCTCCGTCGTCGCCGCAGGCGACGTGTCACAGGAAGTGTGGCAGAGCACTATGGGGACTACCTCTTGCATCTGCACTAGCCACTGACCCGCGCTTCTTCGAGCGCGAGCAAGAAACGCAGGACATCTTCTAATACCCAGGCCGTGCTTATGATAAACGTAAACTGGTGCAACACCGTGTAGTTGTCGATCTCGCGTAAACGCTCTCTGATCAGCGCTACAATCAATGGAAAACGCGCCTCGGTAATCTCTACGATCACTTCGCGCATCACCTGGCTCGCCCGCTGATGCTCCTCGTGCTGCCCCCGTACAATCCCTATGGTCAGCACCTCTTGCGAAAAATCTTTCATCGGATCTTCTCCCGATGCGTTGGACCTCTCTCTCACTTGCAAACCTCAACTTTCAATCTACTTTCAACAAGACACTCGCTCGCTCAACTTCTCTTCACTTAGTAAATACGCACGTTATCCCAAAAAGCGGAAAGCAAGCAAGTACTATGTCTCCATCGGGCGATGCCAGGTTGTTTTGTCCAACCACGAAGAGGCGCAGGTACACAAGAACATTCCAGGATGATCCGTATGTCGCTTAGACCGCAAGTTCCGGTTGTCGGTCGACTTTCTCTGCTTCGTCGATCTTCGCCTCTTCTTGTTCACCAAACACCTGAAGGTCTGAGTTTATCTGACTTATCGCCGACCAGAAGGCCTGCAACTGCTTGAAGATTGGTCTAATATCGGCGAATAGGACACTGCCTAACAGGAGAAAGAGGGGGAGTATCTTGCTGGCAACCATCCATTCCCACGCGACCCCACCGGGGATCTGCCCCAGATAGCCCAGATTCTGAACATCTATATGCCAGTAGTTTAAGAGGATAAAACAGTCAGGTAGACACGTCAATAGGATGCAGAATAGCGAGAATTTGCTGCGAAATTCGGGACATGTGACGACGCAGATGGCCACGATATACGCCAGCGAACTCCATTGGTATTCAAAGACTGCCTGGTAGAAGCAGAGGTAGTAGACTATGTATAGGAAGATCGCTTTGGCGATGTGCGTGCGCTTGAGTGCGCTCAGAAAGACAAAGAGGGCGAGCAATCCGTCTTGCAGGGCTTTATACACCAGATCTGGCCATTGGGTCATATAGTGCAGCAGAGCCGAGAGCGTAATGATCTGGTTGGGACCAGCAGTCCCTGAAGCTGTCAGGTTATCAAGCAGGTTGCTTGTATAGTAGGTGCCTGTGTTGTGGATTAGAAAGACGACTGTGCTGACTATAAAAAGCCATGTCCCAATCAAGGCAATTTTCCAACGTTTTTTAAAGAGCAATACCGGTATAAAGAGCAACCCAATCGGCTTGACGAGCATACCCAGCCAGTAGAGTATGCTCGTCACTATGCTCGAACGGTTCTTGACCAGCGCGATCAGAAAGAGCAGGAGAAACATGTTCAGGACAAAGTGAAATTGCCACGCGGCCAGTTCCAGGTAGATGCTGAAATTTGCTAGCAGGATAAAAACCGCGAAACCAATGTATTTGCTTGTGCGGAAGCTCCAGAAGAAATAGCCGATCACCAGCAGTGAGATGCCCAGTTTGGCCCAAAGCCAGATATAGGGCGCATTTATAGGACGAAACCACGTGAGAAATGAACCAATGATGAGGGTAAATATGGGATGGTAGACGTTGCCATTGGAGAACAACTGATCGGTAAACGGTGAGCCGTGAGGCTGGTGATTTCCCACCATGCTCCCACCATGCCAGAACTCCCACGCACCTTTAGGAAGCTGATAAAAGTCGATCCCCTTCGCTCCTATGTGCAGGGCTGCACCGCTAAAAAATATATCAAACCACCCCGTCCACGCTACAGAAATATAAAAAAGCAGATACATGATTAGCCCGAGGTAGATCAGTCCATACTGCTTTATATGCGTGTAAACAAAAAGCATCGACACTTCCTCCCTGAATATGCCAATATGCGAAATGCTTTGACAAAAGAGATCACAACTTCTTTGCCTTTTTGGTCTGTTCGTACGCGAGGTTCTTTTTCTCTCCAGTTAAAACAATAGTAACAGTATACCATAGAAAGGCTTTTTAATGGTAGAGATAGTACTGATTTTTCGGGATTATTTTATTCTTGTCGTGTAGTCCCCCACCCCATAGTGCTCTGTCACGCTTCCTGGGAGGCGTCACCTGCGTTGACGGGGAGGGAGGAGGAAGGCTGGGACACAGCCCCCGACCCCAGTCAAGGGGTTGCCCCCCTTACATCCCTGCTGTGGTCAAGCGAAGCGTGACAGAGCACTATGGCCCTTCTTAAAAGGATCGGATCTTTAAAAGATGCCTAGTTCTACTCCCAGACGGCATACATGGGGATTGACGGTGTCGCAGCGTCGCAACTCCAGGAAGAGTTCGCGTACCTGGCGTTCTCCTCTGTTTGAGCGGGAGTCGCGAGCGGCCTGGAGCGCTTCTAGCGCAAGGTCTGCGCTTCTCTCCAGGTCGTTCTGCGCGAGGTAGAGCCGCGCTTCGCTCGCAAAAAAGTACATTTTCCACCCGGCGAGATCGGGAGTGAGCTTGCGCCACGCGATCTGCATCTCGTTATGGGCGTCGTACAAAAGACTTTTTTCCTGGGTATCCATCTGATAGATGCGCAGCAGTGTTTTCGCTCGTTCGTGATGGATTGCCGCCTGGTTGAGACGAATAGAACCGCGCTCCGGCTCCGGGTCCCCTCGTGCCATGATGTCGAGCGCTTTATCCTGCCAGTCGTGGACCGAGCTAAGTTGTGTGGTGTCGTTTCCTGCGAAGCGTGCTCCAAGCACGGCTGCCCGCAGATAGATGTTGCCCCGCGTGGCGCTACATCCCTGTTCGGCGTACTGTACGGCGATCTGGATCTTCTCCTGGGCCTGCTGG
This sequence comes from Ktedonobacteraceae bacterium, assembly GCA_034437695.1. Taxonomy (GTDB): domain Bacteria; phylum Chloroflexota; class Ktedonobacteria; order Ktedonobacterales; family Ktedonobacteraceae; genus Paraktedonobacter. The sequence continues at coordinate 16,103 of DAOTTJ010000269.1, read as the reverse complement.
TAGTCGCCAAAGCTTTCGTAGATATCTGCCAGGCGAAAGGAGCCTGCGGCCAGCAACTCTTTATCGTCAATCTCGCTCGCGATCTGTAGCGCCGTCTGACAGCGCTGCAAAGCCAGCGCTTTGGCTGGTTCGCCCGAGCCGCAGTGTTGCGGCGTCTGCACTCCGGCCTGATAGTACTGGCAGAGCAGGCCCAGCCATGCTTCTTTCTCTGGTCCCGAGATCTGACGGACAAGTGTGTCCAACTTTTTTAAACGTCGTTCAAAGCGGTCGACTACCTGGACAAATTGCCCGCTGTACGAGAGGTTCCAGGTCATCGCCAGTGAATCTTCGTAGTGGAAGAACGAGTCTTCCAGCCAGCTCTCGTCTGCCTGCGTGGACGGGATGGTATGTTGTCCGGTGTTGTCGGTGTAGAAAACTGTTCGCCAATCCAGACCGAGCAAGGCCGGCGGAATCTTGAGCAGTTTAGCCAGAAGGATACGTCGTTCAGGATCACGTAACATGACTCTTGTCTCCCATTCTGCAACAGTGCGTGTCAGGACTCCCACTGCGACCGCCAGGTCTGCCTGAGTCTTCCATCCACGCCTCTGACGATATTCAGCTATAACTTCGCCCATGTGAGGCAAGATACCTTCACCCGGCGAGAAACAACCATGACAGGCCCACCAATATAACCGCTCCATTACCTATTCTGCGCCTTTCACTAAACCACCTTAGTCCGTATAACTCACTTACTATGCAGTGTACAATATGCGGTTAAACATGTCAATAGGCATATATAGTGGGTATTTATAAATAAAGATGCGCGACCTATGTAATTTACATGGGTCGCGCATATACAACTTTGAGGATTTCGTGTACTCTTCTGTCGGCGTGGTCTTTGCGCTCTGCGGTCCCGGTTATCATCCGATCCCGGTATGTTGTGTTCCACCACGCCTCTTTTCTCTCGTGTACCGGTGATGTTCTTTGTGTTGTTAGAAAGAGGAAAAAATTGATGCATTCTCATACGCAATCGTGGCATGTCGCTGATCTGATTACTCAACCTCTCCCGCTCATCTCTTCTCTGTCCTTGCAGGTCTATCTGCAACGCTATGACCTGACTATCCGCGATGTCGCATACGCTGCTCATGTGCGCCTTCTGGTGGTCTGGAACGCTTTACACAATAATCCAATCTCTCATGAGGACGCCGATATGCTACGCATGACGCTCTTTTCTTTGACCGGCGTTCGCTATCACGGCCCTATTCAGGCCCGCCCCCCTCTGACTACCCAGGCCGATGCCTCAACCAGGTACATCTTTTCTCCGCCTGCGGTGTATGCTGTGCCTTATGCTAAAAATGTGCATGTTAGCCGGAAATTCTTTTTAGGAGAATAGAGGGGCATGTATATTCTCTCCATAAAATTTCTCAGCCATTAAGCTGTGACGTTTTACCAGTCTGGCGCACCAGGTCGCGCTCACTCATGGAGACATTGGATAAGATGAAAGGCTCGCTCCTCAGAGGAGACGCAGGAAACGCCGCCCGCTTGTCAATTATGGCGATGTTCGGGTGCATGGATGGTGCTCAAAAAATCGCGCTCAGACCGCGTCGTTGCGACGTACCTGGACGACTTTTTCTGATATGGACGCTTTTTGATGCTCAGATTATGGTTACTCTAACCATCTGTGGCGCTTTTTGGCTGGGTATATCTGCTATACTGAATACGACGATGTGTTTTATCAGGAAAGGATACCAGGCGTTTATGCATCAAAAGAGCACTGCCCCTCTGGTTGAGAAAGCCCCCTATTATGTGGATACTCCCTCCCCTCTGGCTATGACTCCTGATGAGTTTCTCAGATGTGGATTGCAAACTGCTGAACTGGCCGCTGCCTATTACGCGGATCGCCCGGCAAAGGCTGTGTATACGATGCCAGCGGACGATCTTTTGCAGCGCCTGCGCACTGCTCCGCTACCGGAACACGGTATACCTGCCGAGGAGATTCTGAACTATTTCGCGCAAGAGATTATGCCCTTTGATATGGGCAATCAGCAGCCGACGTTCTCTCCCTGGGTCAATCCAGCGGCTGCCCCGATCAGCGCTTTTGTGGACCATCTGGCCAGTGTGATGAATCCGACTTCGGCGAAGGGTCTCCACGCCGCGACTGAGGTCGAGCGTCTGGTGGTGCGCTGGCTGCAAGATCTGATCGGCTTCCCCTGCGTCGGAAGCGGCGGTCTCTTTGTAAATGGTGGCTCTCTGGCTAACTTTCACTGCCTCTCAGCGGCTCTCTACTGGGCTTCGAAGAAATATGGCTGGGACCTGCAAGAAAATGGCGTCCAGGGCGCACACCCACGCTTTGTGCTCTATGGCTCGCGCGAGGTCCATAGCTGCGTCGAGAAGTCGGTGCGGCTCCTCGGTCTGGGCTTGCAATCCTATCGACGCATCGATGTCGATGCCTCACACCGCATTGATCTACAGGCTTTGCAGACCGCCATCGAGCGCGATTTGGCGGCTGGCCTCTGGCCCTTTGCTGTGGTCGGGAGCGGCGGGACGGTCAATACGGGCGCTGTCGATCCGCTCAGTGCGCTGGCCGACCTCTGTTCGGCTAAAGATCTCTGGTTGCATGTCGATGGGGCTTATGGCTGGCCAGGGTTTCTCGATCCGGCAGTCGCTCCTCTTTACGGCGATGGCCTGGCCCGCGCTCATTCTATCGCTCTGGATGGCCATAAGTGGCTGGCTGCGACAAATACCTGTAGCTGTGTGCTGGTGCGCGATAAGGCTATGCTGGCCGGCGCGTTCGGCTTTGAGGCTTCGTATCTCCAGTTGCGCGAGGACGAGGGCTTTGGTATGGGCGAGCGCTTTGATATGCTCGGTCTCTACCAGACGCGCCATTTTCTGGCTGCCAAGCTCTTTGGTGTGCTCCTCCAGCTTGGACGCGTCGGACTGCGCGAGCATGTGATGCGCCATATGTATCTGGCTCGCTATATGCAGGCCCGCGTGCGCGAGGCCGCCGATATGGAGCTGCTGGCCGATACCGATCTGACGGTCGTCTGTTTTCGCTACTCGCCTGCCACTCTGCGCGGCGATGATGCTGCTCTCGACCAGCTCAATAAGGAGATTGTGCGCCGCCTCATGCTCGGCGGGGAAAAGGCCTTTGTCAGCGGCACCAACCTCGACGGGCGCTATGCACTTCGTTCGTGTGCTCTCCATTATAACTTGAATGAGTCCGATGTGGAGACGATCCTTGAGGTTGTCCAGCGCGTGGGTGCGCAGTCTCTGCTCTAAAGCTGTCGAGCACCATCTACCCCTCGCGCACAGATGCGGCGAGAGGAGATGGTGCAGCCTTTAGAGCGTTAGGTCGATCTGACCCTGACCCGCCTGGATGCGTGAGTTGCGGATCTGTCCATCCAGGTGGACGACGATTTCGTACCAGGTACGCACTGGCCGGTAACCGGTGAAGCTTTCCGTGATGCTCACTTCGACTTTGTCGCCGCTGCTCTGTACGGTGATCTGCGTCTCGGCAAAGCTGCCGCGCGTGTACGCTTGCGTGCTTCCGTCGTCTTCGTATAGCGTATAGCTGCCCTGACCCCCCACGCTCAGGTAGCAGTCGATGATCAGCGGATCGACTGGCTTTTCGTCGCTGTATTGCATAAGCGGCGCTTGCGGCAAGATGCTGTTGGCTCGCACAAAGAGGGGCCAGCGTGAGAGCGGGGCGGCGATGGTTAGACTCTGGTCGCCGTCGTGTGCTTCGCCCGTCCAGTAGTCGAACCATGTTCCAGGCGGCAGGTAGACGCTGCGTTGTCCGCTGGCACTAGAGATCGGCGCAGAAAGCAGGCTTTCGCCGATTAGTAGCTGGTCTTCGCTGGCCAGGGCCTGCGGGTTTTGTGGGTAGTGATAGTAGAGCGGGCGAATGATCGGTGCGCCTGTGCGTGCGGCTTCGGCGAAGAGGGTGTACAGATAGGGCAGGTTGCGGTAGCGCAACTCTATCGCCTCCCGGTACGCGCTTTCAAATGGTTCGCCAAACATCCACGGCTCCTGGCTGATGCTAAATCTGGCATTGTGGTTGCGACAGAAGGGCAGAAACGCTCCCAATTGCGCAAAACGCACAAGGAGTTCGCCGTTGCTGTCGTTCCAGAACCCGCCGATATCGACTCCCACAAAGGCGACTCCGCTCATGCTCAGATTGAGGCACATGCTGATTGCTAGCGCGATATGCTCCCATTGACTGGTATTGTCGCCCGTCCAGACCGTTGCGTAGCGCTGAATCCCGCCCGTTCCCGAGCGCGAAAGGACAAAGGGCCGTTCGTCGGGGCGTAAGCGCAACAGTCCCTCATAGGTGGCACGTGCCATCTCCATGCCATAGGCGTTGTGGAAAAAGCGATGGGTCAGTTGCTCGCCTTTCTGCCCCGACTCTCGGTCGGCATCGGGCCAGTGGACGACTTTGCTGTCCATCGTTTTACCGTGGATGTGCTCAGCACTGTGTTCTGAGAGTATAGTCGTCAGCGCCGGCTCGTCCATGTCGTTCCAGATACCCGCGACGCCCAGGTCTATGTGCGGCGCGTAGAGGCTTCCCCACCAGTCGCGCACGTCCTGGCGCGTGTAGTCGGGAAAGACGCACGCTCCCGGCCAGACCTCGCCGAGAAAATAGCTTCCATCGGGATAACGACAGAAATAGTCGCGCTCGTCCCCCTGCTGGTAGACGAAGTACTCGTTCTCTACTTTTGTACCTGGATCAAGGATGGTCACCAGGCGCAGTCCTTGCTGGCGTAGCTCTTCGATCATCTGACGCGGCTGCGCGAAGTTTACCGGGTGCCAGGTGAAGTTGCGGTACCCATCCATATAGTCGATATCTAACCATACAGCATCGCAGGGATGCCTGCGCGTGCGCAAATTGTGAGCCAACTCGCGGATCTGCGCAGCGTCTTCGTAACCCCAGCGACTCTGGTGCAGACCCAGCGTCCAGCGAGCTGGCAGAGGCATGCGTCCGGTTAACTCGGTGTACTGACGCACAACATCGGCCGGGGTGGGTCCGGCAAAGATGTAGGCCACAAGTGTGTCGCCTTCGACCGTAAGTGTCATCTCAGCGGAACTGGTCGCTCCTGCATCTACTTCAACACGCCCGGTGTGATCGAGCAACAGGCCGTATGCTTCTCCATCTGACTCATTCAAACATAGGTAAAAGGGGATCGAGATGTACATTGTCACAGTCTGTTCGCTGTGATGCATCGGCGGGTCGACGTTCCAGACCGGGAAGGCCTGCCCACGTTTGTCCATTGCGCCCGTGCGCTCTCCCAGACCGTAGATATGGTCCTTCTCCTTCAGGGGGTGGATCAGGCGCAACGCTGTCTCGCTGCTGGCGAAACTGGCGATCAGTTCTGGAGCGTGAGTTTCGTGTGGGGTGGACCAGCTTTCGTCACCTCGAGCTACGATCCAGGATCGATAAGGTAGCGTTCCCGTGCTCTGCGTGGCCGCTGGATAGCGCCGTTTATCGACCTCTGTGCCTCGCTGTAAAACTATACGGGTGATCTCTTGCCCCAGACGCGTTGCTGTGAATGTACACAAGTGCCCGCTGACTTCCTGACCGTGCCAGGCCGCCGCCTGCGCCTGCTGCACAAGTGCGTCTATGCGCTGAATATGTGTAAACAAAGAAGGACCTCTGAGCTTGACAACTACCCCATACGCTCCCCTTTACTTCCTCCCATGCTGTCTATCTTCCAACCAATTGAGAATGGGAAATTCAGTATAGTACGCGCTTCGATACCTTGTCAATCTACCCAATATCCCCTTCCAGAACTGCGCAAAATGTGCCAGCAGCGACCCAGCGCACAGTTCCCACCCTTGATCCTCATATGTGCAACATTCTCGTATCTGGTGGCTTTTGTTGTCGTCATCAGCTTTATTTATTGTAGATAAAAACCAAATGTCTCTATGGGATGCTTTTATGTTAAGCATTAATTATGCGTCTATATATTTGAAATCGTTTGAATACGCGTTTTTTATATAAAAAACAAAAACAAAATTCAAACGATCTGAGACGTGCGTTCGCGCAAGGTGGTAACTGTAATCACCCGCGAGCAGTTTATTCAAGAAGGAGTTCTATCATGCAGTGGAATGAAGTTGGTCCCGATGACGAAGATCGTCCCGAAGGCGACAGAACGGATGTTGGTCCCGATGATGACGACAAGGATACTCCCCTGATGCGTGCAAACGCTGGCCCTGACGACGAAGACGAAGGTGGCGGCGGCGATGGCGATGACGATGGCGACGACGACGACGACGGTAAAGGCGGTGGACGGAGCTACATTTTCATCTATAGTCAGTCTGGACCCGATGACAGCGATCCGACCGAGCTGCTGTAGGTGTCTTGGAGAGAGTTTCGTAGCATCCCCCCTTTTCACGACAATTTCTTCGCTTTAAACACGGCGAACCGGGTACTGAGACGGGCCATTCCGTCTCGCCCGGTTCGCTGCCTTTTATCTACTTCTACTACACAGCGCATCTTCTCAGGACTGGAGCGTGGCCGCTCGCTCCGGCAGGACCGCGAAGTAGGATGATTGTGGGTGATGAACGATAATTGCCGCTGTGGTCTGCTCAGGAACCAACTGGTAGGATTCGGTCAATTCAACTCCAATTGTCGCGCTCACTGGCAACAGTTGAAAGACTTTAAGGTGGTCTTCCAGGTCGGGGATGGCCGGATAACCCCAACTATAGCGCCGTCCCTCTTCGCCGTTTAGTCCCAGCTCGCGCTTCACAAGCTGGTTGGCATACTCTGCCAGCCCTTCAGCCATGTTTACGGCTAGACCATGAATAAAGTAGGCTTCAGAGTAGTTGTTGGCAGCTTGCAGACGGTCAATCGCTTCACTGGCTGGTTGACCCATCGTGACTACCTGAAGTGCGACTACGTCCATTTTTCCGCCCGCCACTGAGGCAAAGTAGTCTGCCAGCGAAAGCCGTTCGCGTTCGCGCTGTCTGGGACAGTGGAAACGCGCGACTTCCTGACGCGTCCCCTGGGTTTTCCACAATTGATGATCGTAAACTATCAATTCGTTGCCGCTCGACTGGCAGGGGAAGTAGCCATAGACGACGCGTGGCTGTAGATAACGCTGCTGTCGCGCTTCGCGCAGCATGCGTTCCAGGCGCGGCTGAAATTCTTCATCGATCAGACGTTGAAATTCTGCACCGTGAGCCTTGCCGCCCCAGTGCAGACGAAAGAGCGTATTCAGGTCCATACAGCGGGCGACATCCTCCAGTCCAATCCGCTCCAGTACGCGTGGTCCCCAAAATGGCGGAGTCGGCAGCGGCACCTCTCGGCTGATTGTGTCCGAGGGGCGCGTATCCTCTCCGCTGCGCGGCTCTGCGCTGGTCGATGTGACCTTCGCTGGCTTCTGGCGTTCGTGCAGCGCCTCTGCCCGCGATTGCTCAACAAAGGCGGCTCGCTTCTCCGGCGTACTGGTCAGTTTATCGACAATTTCTAGACCTTCAAAGGCGTCGCGAGCGTAGAAGACGCCGGATTTGTAGGGCTGCGGAACGGCTTCTGGCGTCTGTTCGTCGACAAACAGGATGCGCCTCCCATATGAGCGGTTGATCGCTGCGCCTCCGACGATGACCGGAAAGTCCAGGCCGCGCTTGTGCAGCTCTTTTACACACAGCGGCATCTGCTTGGAGGTACTCACCAGCAGGGCCGAGAGACCGATGGCGTCAGCCTTCACCTCGACCGCTTTATCCAGAATCGTGTTTAATGGCACCTGCTTGCCGAGGTCGTAGACCGTGTAGCCGTTGTTGCTAAGGATGGTGTTGACGAGGTTTTTGCCGATGTCGTGTACGTCGCCAAAGACCGTCGCCAGGACGACTTTGCCCTTTGTATATCCCTCTTTGCGCTCCAGATACCCTTCTAGTCGCGCCACCGCTCGCTTCATAACCTCCGCTGATTGAAGCACAAACGGCAGGATCAGCTCGCCTGCGCCGAAGCGGTCTCCCACGTCTTTCATGGCGGGCAAGAGCACGGTGTTCAGTATATCGACCGCCGCTTCGCCGTTGGCTGCGCTTAACGCGGCTGCTCGCTCGTCGATCGCCTGGTCGACCAGCACTTCGATGCCTTCTTTGCGTCTGTGCAGGATCTGCCAGTGCAGCCGCTCAAAGGTGTTCATTCCCTCGGTCGGGTCGGCTCTGGTGTCTGCCTCGGCGCTCTGTGGACCATGCGCCTCAAAGTAGGAGATATAGCGCGGCAGGGCGTCGGGACGGTTATAGATCAGGTCTTCGGCCAGTTGACGCTGCTCGGTGTCGATCTCGGCGTAGGGCGTGATATGCGTGGGGTTGACGATCGCTGTGTCCAGCCCAATCTTGACCGCGTGGTAGAGAAAGACGCTGTTGAGCACTGCGCGAGCGTGTTGCTTGAGACCAAACGAGAGGTTGCTTACCCCCAGAATCGTCAATACACCCGGCAACTCTACCTTGATGCGCTTGATAGCCTCCAATGTCTCAATCGCCGCTGTCTGGAGGTCTTCCTGGCCGGTGGTGATTGGAAAGGTCAGCGTGTCAAAGATCAGTGCATTGGGGGCAAGACCGTACTCGTTGACGCAGATCTCGTATATCTTATGAGCTATCTCAACTTTGCGCTCGCAGCTCTTGCCCATCCCGATCTCGTCGATGGTCAATGCGACAACCGCCGAGCCGTGCTCGATGGCCAGTGGCACGACATTTTCGATACGTTGGCGACCATTCTCCATGTTGATCGAGTTGATGATTGCCCGCCCAGGATACGTCTCCAAGGCGGCTTTGAGCACGTCCGCCTCCGTCGAGTCGATCACTAGCGGTGCCTCAATGCCCATCGAGAGCTTTTTAACCGTCTTCGCCATCTGCTGCGCTTCGTCGTTGCGCTCGGTCAGCGCTACCTGCACGTCCAGCACATGTGCGCCGCTTTCAACCTGCTCACGCGCAATCGCTAGCAACATATCGTAGTCGTCGTTGAGGAGCGCCTGCTTGGCCTTGCGGCTGCCCGTTGAGTTCACACGTTCCCCAACCAGCAGTGGAGCCGGGTCCTGGATCAGCGAGGTCGCCCGGATACCGCTGGTCACGAAGGGCAGCGCAAGTTCTTTAAAATCTTTATTGGTGAAATGGCCATCCGCCACGGGTCGCGCTCGTCGGGGCGCGTTGCGACAGGCATTCACGATGGCCCGCAGATGCTCGTGACTATTCCCACAACAGCCTCCGATGATATTTACGCCAAATTCGCTGACAAACTCAAACAGCGCTTCGGCCATCGGTTCGGGCTTCATCGGATAGACCGCCAGACCGTTCTCGTTCAGTGGAATGCCGGCGTTGGGCAGGGTCGAGATAGGCAGCGGACAGTATTCAGAGAGGTAGCGCACAGGCTCGCGCATGTGCTCAGGACCTGTCGAGCAGTTCAGACCAATGATGTCCACGCGCAGACCCAGCAGTGTATTCATCACTGCCGCGATATCTGTCCCCAGCAACATGCGCCCACTGGTGTCCAGCGAGACCTGAGCCTGAATTGGCACGATCCTCCCTGCTTCGCGCATTGCCCTGCGCATCCCGGTGATAGTCGCGCGTACTTCCAGAATATCCTGGCTAGTCTCAATTAAAAGCGCATCGACTCCGCCCTCCAGGAGCGCCGCCGCCTGCTCGCGAAAGATCTCGACCAGTTGTTGATACGTAATATTGCTCAGCGCCGGATCGTCTGACGAGGGCAGCATACCCGTTGGTCCAACCGAGCCGGCCACGAAACGCGGCTGTGCGGGCGTACTGAAGCGATCGGCCACCTTGCGGGCCAACTGTGCGCCACGCAGGTTGATCTCCCGCGTATACTTGCCGATGCCATACTCGTCCAGCTTGAGACGGCTGGCCGTAAACGTAGCGCTTTCCAGCACATCACACCCGACCTCCATAAAGCCCGTGTGAATCTCCTCAATGACCGTGGGCCTGGTCATGAGCAAATATTCATTGCAACCCTCGGTGGTCTGCCCACCATAATCCTCGGCTGTAAGCTGGTAATTTTGAATATTTGTCCCCATAGCCCCATCGTAAATGAGTATACGTTGGGCCAGGGCGTCGAGAAATCTGCTCATGACTATTCCCCCCATACAAAGATGGTCGTCTGTTGCGCCGCCAGCGCATCAACCAGTGTGTGACAAGATGTTGTTGCCATATTATATCACGAGCATAGAGCACTCCCGCTTACCCATCAGGTAAGTTTTGTTCTTTATGTAAGATCCCCACAATGTAAAGCCGCAGACTTCTTTATATCCGCTCAGGGCTATTCAAAAGTCATCAGAAGCAGAAGTGCAGAGGGCAGCAGCCCTTTGCCAGGGTTTGAGGTGTCCCCAGTACACTTTTTATCCTGTTTTGCCTGTTTTGCCAGAAGCAAAACAGGCAAAACAGGAGCGCAGAGAGCACCTCTCTGCTACTTTCATGTAGATGGCAGGGCTTGCCCCACATCACCAGCCAATGACCTGGAAGCCCGCCCAAAAGTATGGATCAGCAAAAGGATGAGCCAGAGGATCATCTTCCTCAGCCCCTAAACGGACGACGAGTTGCGCTTCATCCTCCAGGTAGCGCGTGATCCGTCCGCGTACTGGGAGTGCTTGCCACCGCATCTTCGCTTTGTCTGCTGCCACCTGCTCTGACCAGTGAGTCGAGGCGAGTTCTCTCTTCACCAGCTCCTTTTGACCCGCAGGTAGTTGCACTGTCCGCTGCCAGAACGCCAGTTCCGCGTTGGTCACGGTACGTAGCCAGACCTGCGCTCGGGCCAGGGCTGCTGCGGGTGACTCCTGCTCCATCTGCGGAAACCATTCCTGAGCAAAGCGAACCATCAGCAGATAGGTCGCCTGATCATCGACTGCCCATTGTGACGCCAGCACCGCGTGTGCGCCCGCTTGCAGCATGGATGCCGCCAGACTATGCACCTCATCGCGTGCCCCTTGCAGGTCAAACAACGCTGTCTGACAGGCGGAGAGGAGCAGCAGACGCAACCCACGCAGATCGGCCTGGTGACTAAGCATTTCAGCCATACTGATCTGTTCCTGATGTGCTAGAAGCAGTGCAGATTGCAAAAAATCACGCTCATCAAATGTCCCATGACAGGAGGCATCCACAATCCAGCGGGTCCGCAAAGCCGCAAGAAATCGCTCACGTGTGGCATGCTGTTTGACATGGGCCTCCGCTGGTAATCCAGTGCGGCGGGCCAGAGCGGTGAGCGTGAGTGCCTCGGCTTCACTCCAGGGTAAATTGCGCTGAGGATCACCCAGCGCGTAAACCCCTGCCTGGGGACTGCGGGTCGGGACAGGATGCAGGAGCGAACGCGCACTGGGAGCGACACTCGTTGAGAGTGTCTCGCCAACTGAACGCCCATCAGACAGGATTACGGTCGCCAGTGGAAAGGTCGCCAGGTGTCCACAGGGAATGAGGGTCAGACTGCACGCTCCCTGCTCACGCACCCAGGAGACCAGCGGGTGTAGCACCATCGTCCTCAGCGGTGCCAGGCAGCGTTCGAGTTCTCGCTTCAGAAAGATCTGGTCAAAGGTCGCGCTCAGGAGACTCTGATCCTCACCGGTAAGTGAGGTGAAGGGTACCGTCACCAGATGAGCAAACAGGGGAATACATATCACATCCTGAGCAGTCTGGTCAAGCGTACTTACCTGGTGCGTCTGCTCACAGGCAACATGTAACGCTCTGGCCTTTGCCTCAAACGTCTCTCCCTCCCACTGCTTCTGCACCTGCTCAGAGCCTCCACCCATCTGAGCCAGCACAAACCCGCTGAGCGCTCGTTCAGAGCCATCATCCAGGCGCGTTTCGAGCAATGTGTGAACCCATGCTTCCGTCAGGTTGGGCAGATCCAGGCTTGCAAAACGAGCAGCAGAGGCTTCCGGCCTGCTCAAAGCTGCGACAGCGACTCCACCCCAGGGCGTTGCCGCCAGGTAAACGAGCGCATGTTCTGTCCCAATCTGCTCTGTCGCCTGAAGAATGGTGGTAGCGTCCAGGGAGCTATCCAGGAAGTCATCAGGATCATGGGCAGCACGAATCTCAGCGATGAGCGCGTCAAAGGCGGCTTTAGCGTGCCGATAGGCGGCTGTGCGCTCCAGGCCCAGGCGTCGTTGACTATCCTCATCCAGATCTTGTGGCATGGGTGTATGCAAGTCGGCCTGGGTGGCAATCAATGCTTCCCGCGCTACACTATAGCGGGTTCGTCTCTCCTCGTCAGCGATGAGCGTCGGGGCAGCGGCATCGAGTGCCATCGCCTCTGCAAGTCCACGCGCACGCCCACGCTCCAGCGCAACTGCTGCTTCGCTTGCTTGTCCCAGGCGATGAAGCGCATACCCACGGCGAGTAGTAGCATCGCGTCCCTCTCTGAGAATAGCATCGCGTCCTTGTATGCCTGCTCCCAGGATAACCAGGAGATTTTCTGCCTCAAGGGCTGCAATATAGGCCAACTGGACTGCGTTCCAGTTCTCACGTTGTGCTTCAGTCTCAGCAAGATGTAAATGCACAATACGAGATCGAAGAGGGAAAGCCTCTGTTGTATAGACGCGCAACGCTTCCTGATAACAGGCGACAGCTTGTTCCAAGTTTTCTCTCTGTCCTCCGATCAGGCGTTTCTGATAAGTCTCGCCGAGGTTGTTTTGTATCTCGGCATAGTAGAATGGAAAGGCATCAAGTGTCCATACACGCAATGCTCCCTGAAAATAGGCTATGGCTCGTTCCAGGTTCTCCTCGCGTCTTCCTATAATACGCTCCCCATACGCACTACCCAGATTATTTTGCGTCATTGCATACATATGTGGAAAAGTATCGAATGTGTAGACGCGCAACGCCTCCTGATTGCATTTGATGGCTTGCTCCAGGTTCTCGCGCTGCTCTCCTGCTATACGTTCCCTGTATACATTGCTCAGGTTATTTTGGGCCTGTGCATACTGATATGGAAAAGCATCAAGTGTGTGAACACGCAATGCCTCTTGAAAATAGGCTATGGCTCGCTCCTGATTCTCGCGCCGCTCGCCCGCAATACGTTCTCGGTGTGCAATACCTAGATTGTTTTGTGCCAGTGCATAGCCATATGGAAAAGCGTCAAGCATGTAGGTACGCGATGCTTCCCGATAATAGGCGATAGCCAGTTCAAGGTTTTCGCGTCGCTCGCCCGCAATGCGTTCCATATACGCATTGCCCAGACTATTTTGTGCCAGTGCATAATCACGTGGAAAAGCATCAGGCGTGTGGATACGCAATGCTTCCTGATAACAGGCGATAGCCAATTCCAGGTTTTCGCGTCGCCCTCCCATTATGCGATTCCAGTATGCCTTTCCCAGGTTGACCTGAGTCTTTGCATACTGATAGGAATAGTGTGTTGCAGGGTAGAGACGAGCAACCTCTTCATAACTGTGAATAGCCGTTTCAAGAGCCTTAGTAGGGTCAATATCTGGATGGCTCACCCAGGCGTTGGCGAGTTCATAGTGCAAAGTTGCCAAAATTTCAGACGGCGAGTCAGCGTCTCTCTTGACTTTCTCTAACGTTTCTTCTAACAGCGCCAGCCGAGCCTGCGCTGTTTGCTCTGGTTGATTCTTATCAAGCAAGTCATCCAGGTGCTGCCCAACTTCTTCCAGCCAGGGTGGCAGGTCGAGAACAAACCCTCCATATAGGTTGATATATGCCTCGCGGACAGCCTCTTCTGTTCCGCCGCGGTTTCGCGCGTCTTGTAGAAGCATAAGCGCCTCACGCATTTTTTTTGCGTGCTCTGATCCATCTGGCGCTTGCATGCTCTGATCACGCAGGATACTCTCGCTCTGCGCATCGAGCAGATTGCAGTGGCTTGCGAGAAAGCGCCGCTGCTCCCGCACTGTGGGCAGATTTAGCCAACTCTGAAGTTGACACACCTGCTCGGTATACGCATCTGAGCAGGTGGTTGGAGGAGCAATCTCCACAAGGCACGGAGTTTCGTTCTCGTTCTCAACTGCCACCTCCTGATGATAGGGTTCGTGCATAAGAGTCTATCCTTCCAGAACGATGTGCTTAGTATCTCAAAAGTACACAAAGTTATCTTTATTCTCTCTCGTATCCTACAATCAATCATAGCATAAAGCCCTCTTTCATTATATGAACCATAGCACAGTAGTGTGACTAGAAAAAAGGATATTTGAGGAAGTATAGTTGAGACAGAAAGGAGCAGCCCATGAAACAGCATTCAGGGGAGTCCAAACGCTGGAACCTCTTCGCACGGGAACTGGAAGATCGCCTGTGGGAGCATGGCCAGGATCTCGGTGATTTAGTCAGTGAGGTTGGACTCCATCCAGAGAAAGTCCGTCGACTCAAACAGTCGCTGGTACAGCCCAGGTTCCATATCCTCAACCCAGAGGAGATTGAACAGGTGAGTATGTTCTTTGGTTTCACCGGGGAAGAACAGCTACGTCTGCGGGCAGCGATTCTGGCGACGGCAGTCGAGGAAACTCTGATGAACCGCATCGACCCTGAGAATGCTCTGCGTGCTGCTGAAGAGATTTTTCCGCTGTTGGTTCAAGCTCTACAACACCGCTATGGGCGGCGCACTGGATTAGCAGCGACCAGGCAAACAGAGAGGAGCAATGACCCGGCAGCGACCGATGATCTGTTCGATCCGATCCTGGAACGCTTTGATCAGGCGATGCTCGCATTGCATCTGAGCCAACAGAGCCGGACAGATCGCGAGCGTCTGGAACAGGCGACGCTGGCACAAGATCGGTTCACGATTGTTCTGGCTGACCTTGAGGCCTTGAGCACGGCAAATCCAATGCTAACCCTCCAGGACAACCTCTGGCAACTGTGGCACGCGGAGGCGCAGAAGAATCTGGCAACGGTTCAAGCAGATCTTGTGCTCCTCCAGGAATAACTCGACCTTTCATTTGACGATCTTCGTTCTGTTTATCCCTTTGAGGGAGAAAGAAAAGCATCATGCAAGCGAAAAAACTTTTTTTTATTCCAGCGGTACTTATGGCAATGCTGGTGTTCAGTGCTTTGATGGTACCTCAGGCACATGCTTCTCAGGCAAGGAGCCAGATCCTATCAGGAGCCGCAATTGCCCATTTTTCTTCACAATGTGCAGTAACAGGAGTTCAGTTGCACGGCAATCAAGCACCAACTCTTACCTGTCTACAGGCACAGAACATGAGTAAAGCACGTCCTAACATCGGGCAAGCCTATTGTCCTGGCTACTTTAACTTTCAATTGTATTATAACCACGGGAATAACACCATCTGCTTTTCAGGCGTTGGCTATATGGGTTTTTCGGGCTTTAATTATGTGACATGGATAGACGGCTATTGCGCTTCAGGCTGGATAAAGGCGTATCAGCCGGCAGGGCATGGTTTTACTGTTTATTGGAATAGTAGCACGGCTGGTCCTGTTAACTATCAATCCGTCACGCAGATAGACATACAGATCACCAACTGTTAGAAAGGAAGAACTATTCGATGAAACACTTTAAGCGCTTCACTCTCAGCGCCGTAGCTCTGATAGCTCTTGCCTTGTTCACCTTTGTTGGGGTAAGTCCCGCCCATGCGGCAACTGTTCAGCATCAGCAGCCAATAATCCACATGCATCCTGCTGCCTGCTCAGGAAGTATCACGGCAGATAGTGCTGCCGGAACGAATCCTGGATATTCTATAGGCCTTCCAGTCTGGTGGTCCGAGAATTGTTCAGGAAATGTACAGATAGAATATGGCTGGGGAGATGGCACTGGTTGGTTCTGGCAGAGCTATAACTTGAGCAGCGGATCAGCAACATACTATCACACCTGGTCATCTCCTGGGAACTATACGGTAACCTGGCGCTTGTGGGTACACGGATTTGCTGGTGGAGAGTACGTTGAAGCGACTACCTATACCTACGTGAGCATCTATTAGTTACTCCCAGTTCCGCTCAGGGCTATTCAAAAGTCATCAGAAGTAGGAGTGCAGAGAGGTACCCTCTGTTCCCTTCATGCCTATGGATGCAGGGGGTGCCGTCTTTGCACGGGTAGGTTTTCGCTGAACGCTTCGCCACAGCGAAACCTAGACCTCATTATACAGGAAGGCTCTTTTCAGACGCAATCTGCGCCTGAAAAGCGCCTTCCTGCACCTTCTTCTCTTTGGGGTGGGGCGATCTTGCCT
>DAOTTJ010000268.1:0-13846 GCA_034437695.1 Ktedonobacteraceae bacterium | reverse complement strand
GGCTGGTGCTGTCGATCTCCAATGCGCTAATCTCTGTCGTTGGAAGCACTTGCCAGGAACCAATTGGCCAGACCACCGAGGTCTGCGGGCGATTCTTCCTGGTAGTCTGCGGCTGGCAGATAAGCAAGGCAGGGTGAGCCTGCGCGAGCAGCGGAGCGAGAGCAGCGGGCAGGGTTTTCCCGTCTTGCGCGACGATCTGTACAACGTTGGCCTGAAGACCGGGCTGAGAAACCTGCGCCGCGAGGGTAGTCAGGGCATATTTGCTCAGGCTGGCAGAATTGAGCAGGAGCAGGTTGAGCGACGGGGTGCGCAGACTCAAGACCAGGGCATTGTCGTGTACCTCGGCGCTACTTTTGTGGAGTTGAGCAGGCGGCCAGAGTACCTGGAAGACAGCTACATGTCCGAGAGCGATGGCTGCACCCTGGCGGACCTGGGTGTAGGGAAGGTGGCGTGTGCTGATCGTTCTGCGCCAGCGAGCATAGGCGACACTTGGGTGAAGCATGCCCGCATCGACAATCCGCGCAACCTGATAGCGGTCTATCACATCTTGCAGGCCTGCGATATTGTTAGCGCTGGTATCGCCAAGCACGACCAGAGCGAGTGAACGCTGCCAGAAAGGCAGATGCCCGTCGAGTAGACGCGCCAGAGTAATATCATCGGCACCTTCGTCCAACAGGGCTATCTGCCCATCTGCGGAGCGAAGAAGAAGAGCCTGTCCCTGAGTCGGATCGCCAGTCGTAAGCAAGGTGATCGTCAGGTGGTCGGTCGTCTGCATGATCTGAGCCAGTACACCGATTGTCAGGAGCATAAGCAAGGCCAGTCCCCCCTGGGCAACACGCCAGTTGCGTCTTGAGGATGAGGGCGAGGCACGCGCCTGTGAGGGTGCGTGGCTGTTGAGTGCTGGCCAGTGCAGAGCAAGCGAGACGACGATCCAGGCCAGCAGAAGGTAGTAACCCCAGGCAAAGAGAGGGCTGAGGTTATTGACGAGGAGATACGCACCTGGCAAGCCAGCGCACCAGGAGATCACCACGACGACGTACCACAGTAATGGCCATACCAGCCAGCTCAGCCAGAGAGCCAGCTGGAAAGACAGACCGCCAGCCAAGCAAATCAAGGCCCCCAGAGTCAGGAGAAGCTCCAGGAGAGGTACACTGAGCATATTGGCCAACGGAGCCACAAACGAAACCTCCCTGAAGCTCAAGGCAAAGATTGGTAGGGTTGCAACTTGAGCAGCCAGGGTAACGGCCACAACTTCGGCAATATGCCCGCCGACGAGAGGAAGACGCTCCAGACGATGGAACAGGCGCATAAACAGCGGCGTCAGAACAACGATGCCGAGCGTGCCAAGAAATGAGAGCTGAAATCCTGTATCCCACAGGATAAATGGATCAGCCAGGCTCATCAGCAAAGCTGTAAAGGCCAGGGCAGTATAGACGTTGTAGAGTCGCCCTAGACGTGGAGCAACGACTAGCAAGGTACCCATCATGCCCGCCCGCAAAGCGGCTGGACCTCCTCCGCTGAGAAATGTATAGAGCACAATCCCTACCACGAGCAGAACAGTACGTAGCCAACGCTTGCGGCTAGTAAGAGACGCACCGCCAGGGGTATCTAGTGATGCTTTTCCACGCACCAGCCAGCCAGTCGCGCCATTGAGTAGTCCTGCCAGCAGCGTGATTTTAAAACCTGAAGGTGCAAGGAGATGGGCCGTGCCGGTAAAGCTGAACAGAGGCAGCAGTGGTTTGAGTGCTGGAAGACGTAGACTTAAAAAGACCGCGACGAGCAAGGCGGCGTACGGTTGGGGCAGGGTTTGCATCAAAATAGCGGCCAGGGTGGTGCGCCATTGATAGAACAGGCGGGGCAAGGGGGTTCCATCCTGAGCGGTGATTTGCATGCGTGGAAAGGCCATTGAGGCCAGCAAATCAGGCGCACTCGCGGGTGGAGGTGCATTTAATTTGCCCGTAATGGTCAGAAGATCGCCATAATGTGGGCCATAAGGATTATCAAATGTTGCACCCAATAGCTGTAGTTGCACCTTTCCGTGTACGACTCGCCAGCTTTGCCCCTGGTCCAGACTGATCTCGCTGGCATCCACGAGCAGAAGTGTACTATGCGCCTCCAGACGCGGCTCTTCAAGCACGCTCCCTTGCAACTCCAGTGCGGGCGTCCCGACAAAAAGACGCAGAGAATAGGCATCGTTTAGCGGCGCGACCGTCGCATACCGCCATGCGCCTAGACACAAGCAGAGTAGCCCCAACGCAAGCAGGCGCAGAGAGGGTTTTGACCAGACAAGCAGGCTGACGAGCAGTCCGAGCAGACTCAAGAGTAGGAGATAGAGCGGCGACAGCACCAGCCAAGAACCGAGCACGATCCCAGACAGCCAAAGAGCCACAAAAGCCACCAGAGCCAGTCCACGTAAGTCAGGTGGCGTTCCTTCAACGAACATACGCATCGTCTCCACCAATTCTTTCACACTATCTCAGACAGTAACCAATGTTTTGATGCGAGTATAGATGGTCTTGCTCACAACCTGAAGAAGCTGATCAACGCTTGTATAAGGACCATGCTGAGTGCGATAGGTAATGATCTTTTGTGCAGTGACTGAACTCACGTGCAAGACCTGCATCAGTCTCGCAGATGTAGCGGTATTAATATTCACTGTCTGCCCGGAAACGGACGGACTATTGGAAGGATTACCCACAGTGGCAGTAGCGGCATTGGAGTCAGGCGGTGGCACCTCACCTACCTTGAGTACATAAATCTCCTGGCCATCGGACACCTTCGCAGCCAGATCCAGTGCAACGAGGTCGGCATCGGCCAACGGTCCCCCGGCCGCCTGCAAAAGCTGGTAGACGCGGGCGTCTGACGGCAGTGTGTAGACGCCAGGATGAACAACTGCACCCAGGACATAGACCTGGATCATACTGCTGACAGGAGTGATATTTGTATTCAGGCCGCTAGAAGTAGTGTCCAAGTTTTGTTGAGTAATCGTTGGAGACGCGGACGTGGATGTAGTGGTACGCCAGACAAGAATGAGCAAGGTGACTAGGACCAGGCAGACGGCCACAGCAATCACGCGCAGCCACTTCTTGCGTCGAGCAAGAGCCTGCTGCTCCGGCAGAAAGATAGCCGGAAAGTCCCCCTGCACGCTCTCAATGGCACTCGCCTCTGGCTTGGATACATCGCTCAGCAACGGGTCGTTGACCGGATCAGGGGTGAGTGGTACGACTGAGGTGATCAACGACTTTACGCGCATCGGCAGTGTAATGATGGGCAGTATAGCCGTAGATTGCTGGCGTGTGTATAGCTCGAAATCCTGTAACTCTTCCTGAAGGACGAGATTCTTAAACTGCTTCTTTGATGTCATTGAGTACTCCCTTTCAACATACTATCCTCCACAACCCATAGATAGCATAATCGGTAAAATCGGGTTTGTAAATACAAAGATATGCGTATAAGGCAGCAATTTTGGGGTATATTTTAAGCACAAAATATACCTATTTTGGGTGATTTTTTTGAGCGGGAAAATTGGTCACCCATTCTGGGTTTCTCGATCAATATATAAGCCATCCTTAACGTTTCTGAAGAATATGGTCAGAGAAAGGCAGTAGGAGTGTCCTCTGACTGGGGGTTCGGGGGCGGCCCCGAAAAACCTTTTTTGCTTGTGTTGCCGGTCGCCTGCGGCGACCGGCAACACAAGCAGGATGTTTGTTCTGATTTTACAAAATCAGATGACTCATAGAGAAAACTTGCGTGTGCTTTGAAGGGATTTATTTCACCCCGCGACAATCGTAGAGCGAGTTGCTGCTCGGCGAGGATTGCAGTTGACTCGACGAGACGACTGTACAGTTCTGTTGTACCCAGCTTGAGGCTGGACTACTTCCTCTCCCGCCTCCAAATCCGCCGCCAAGCAGAAAGAAGCGTACTGTACCATTGGCAATCAAGGCCTGGAGCTGGCTGGTCGTGAGGATAGGATCGCTGCCGCTAAAACCGCCCAGCGCCATTACGGGTTTGTTCGTGGCGAGAATAATCGCATCCGCCACATTCGAACTGGGAACCGCGACCAGGTATTTAGTCGTCCCCTGGTTGGCCTCCAGGTAACTGATGAGCACAGTGTCAGAGGTAGTGCTGCCACCGAAACCACCGAAACGGCTACTCTCCTGACCTGGACCAGCGGTTGGGAGATCGGCCTCGATATTATTGAGGCCCGGAATGGCCGACCAGTAGGCTGGCACCAGCAGTAGGGCCAGCAGAGCCACGCAGATCGCCGGGACAAGTACGCGTGAACTGAAACGCAGGCCAGACATTACCCGCGACAAGACCAGCAGTAAAGCCACAAGACCGCACGGGATCAGAATCAACGGCATAAACCAGCTGCCCCAGGTCTGATCGCTATTGATGATGTTAACCTGCACTAGCGCAGTCGCGACAAGCGCAATCGGCAGCAGCCAGCCGCGCCAGTTCCCACGCCGATAATCGCGCCACATCACGACAATACCAATGCCAAACAACGCACAGATAGCGGGTGCGAAAACCGTCATGTAGTACTGGTGGAAGAAGCCCGCGACGCTGAAGAAAATGCCCATCGTCAAAAGCCAGGTTCCCCAGAGCAGAAGCGACTGCTGTTCAGAATCGTCACGGAAACGCGGTCGGCGTTGCCAGGCCAGCGCGAGCAGGGCTAGCAACGCGATAGGTAGCAGCCAGACAATCTGTCCACCCAGTGGCTCTGTAAAGAGTCGCAGCACCCCGGCACTCCCAGTATTAAACATACTGCCACCACCAACACCACCAGGACGGCCAAACCCCCGTGGCGCGTCTCCCCCTTCGCGACCAGGAAAGTGGCGGAAATTGGGAGGGTTACCTCCCCCAAAGCCGTTAGCTCCCTCTGGACGTGTGCCACCGAAAGGGGTATTGCTTCCACCGCCACCAAAGCTTCCGAGAAGCCGTTGCGTGCCATTGTATCCAATCGCCAGACTGATCTCCGAGTTATCCTGACTTGAACCTACATAGGGACGTTGCGAGGCCGGAATCAGGTCGACAACCACGGCCCAGGAAAGCGAGACGACCAGCATAACCAGGAGAGCTATCGCCAGTTGCACCAGGCGTACCCAGAATTTTCTGGGAGCAGCGAGTAGGTAGAGCAAACCATAAGCTGGCACAACCAGGTAGGCTTCGAGCATCTTGATATTAAAGCCCAGACCAACGGAAACCGCACACAGTAAAAGCCAGCGCCATTTCCCGGTCTCCGCCGCTCGCATAACTGCCCACGCACCTAGCAACATTGTCAGAGCCAGCGTACTATCAATCGTATTATTGCGACTCGTCACCACACTGATCGGACTGACAGCCAGCGCCAGGGCCGCCAGCAGTCCAGCCACGACCCCAAAATGGCGGCGCACCAGCCAGTAAAGCACCAGGACCGCCAGTACACCAGCTAGAGCCTGGGGGAAAAAGACGCTGAACGGCGTGAAACCAAAGATTTTAACGCTGATTACTTGAAACCAGAAACCTAGCGGCGGCTTATCAAGCGTAACAAATCCTCCCGGATCGTACGAGACAAAGAAAAAATTATGCAAGCTATCAGCCATACTCCTCACGCCCGAGGCATAGAAGAGATTACCATAACCATTTTGGCCCAACTGATAGAAATTCATAAAAAGTGAAACGAGCAGCACAAGGCCCAGCGCACATCTGGACCAGATGTCTGTGCGACCCTTTTGCGCCTGCTCGACTGGCAATAGTGGCTGATCTTCAGCCACGGTCGCCGATGGATTTATCATGTGTTCAAGTTCCCTTCTATAAAAAGCGTTTGAAAATCTCTGGTTCTTTCTAAACGACGCAAGGTGCAAAACCTGTACCGATAATCTGCGTCCCCGATATGGGATCTCTTTCTTACACGAAACACACGCCCCTCGTTTAAGGGTAAAGCCGATGCCTATCTCGCCATGCCTACTTTACCGTACATATATCAAATGCGTATAAGATATTTGTAAGGTTTTTCTAAAACTCACAACAGTAGAGGAGGCTGGATAGGTGCTCGCACAGGGCTGCATAGCAACCCATTGAGAGTCGAGCAGCAGAACGCAGAACCGGGTCAGAGAGATAGTGATATAATGGTCTACGAGTTACCCCCTCAGCTACAGACATGAAAAAGGGGCGTAGAGATCTCCTCTGCGGGCGTTAAAGGATCACCCAGGCTTTCCTTTCTTTCCAGAGAGGTATAACGGCCAGGAACCAGGGAGAAAACAGTGGACACCATACAAAATTATTTAACCGATATGGATGGCGTTATCGTGCGTGGATCAACGCTCATTCCAGGCGCGATCGAGTTTATCCAACGGTTGCGTGCAAAGACTATTCCATTTTTGATCCTGACAAATAACTCGCTCTACACTCCACGCGATCTGCAAATGCGCCTGGCATATATCGGTCTGGAAGTACCTATTGAGGCAATTTTCACCTCCGCGCTGGCGACCGCGCAATTTCTTCACTCACAACGCCCCAATGGAACCGCCTATGTCATAGGAGAATCGGGTCTGACAACGGCGCTGCATGAGGTTGGCTATATCCTGACCGACCATCAGCCCGAATATGTCGTGCTAGGCGAGGTCACGACTTACAGTTTTGAGCGCATCACCCGCGCGATTCGTTTTATCAACGAAGGTGCGCGTTTTATCGCAACAAATCCCGATGTCTCTGGACCCGGCGACGGCGGATTGGTCCCCGCGACGGGGGCCGTGGCAGCCTTGATCAGCGCGGCCACAGGCGTCAAACCCTACTATATAGGCAAGCCGAATCCCTTAATGATGCGCACTGCACTGCGCCAGATTGGCGGCCATTCAGAGAATTCTGTGATGATTGGAGATCGCATGGATACCGATATGATCGCTGGTATGGAGAGTGGCCTGCGCACCATCCTGGTCCTGACCGGCGTTACTTCCCGCGCACAGATCGATCGCTTTCCGTATCGCCCTACATGGATATACGAATCGGTAGCAGATATCCTCCCCTGAGCAGCAAGCACTCATTCCACCTGATGTGCCGAGAAGAGCAGGCGCATCATCCACGCTTTTTAAGCACGAACAGACGCTTGCAAGACAGAACAAACGCCTCGCATATGCTTTCCAGCATATTGACAAGGGGTCGAAGGGCCGGATAACATAGAAGTGACTGCTACGCTTCCAACGCGGCAAGCGTGCTGCTTCTTCTAGTATCCTCCTGAAACTATTTTATGGCCACCAGTAACCAGTTTCCAGCACAGCATCGAATGCCTCTCTTACAGCCAGATCTCCCCCCAGCAAGCGCAACGCGTGAGATAGCGGAAGCAGGTCTAGCAGCGCATCGCGACGTGTATCCTGAGCTATGCGATGGAAGATATCTGTAAGGAGTGCATAGAGTAAGCCAGGCGGAGCCTGTTCAAGCGCTGGACCAGCGGCCTTGAGGACGAGTAAGGGACGATCGATCTCACCTGTGGCGTGGATGTATCCACTCAGGAGATGTAACATAATCTCCCACCCTGCGCTGGGTAACGTACGCGAGAAGGCGGTCAGCACCTGCGTCTGCTGTTCTGCTGAGTTCAGAAGCCAGATCACCTCAAACAGCGCAGGTATGTTTGCCTGAGGAATATGGGTTGCCAGGTTGAGCAGCAAGGTATATCGAGCATGATCCGAAGAAAAAGTATGTAGAGAGCTAAAAAGGTGAGCCAGGAAGAGCACGCGTTGCTCTTCGCGCAGATCTGGCACCAGTAGACCCAGCACAAGCGCCCACCAGTTAGAGTCCTTCTTGTGCAGTGGTAAAGCATTGAAATGGGCAGCCAATGCTTCTCCTTGCTGGTTGTCAGGCAACAAGGTATCCAGGACCTTCAGACGCCAACGCAGCGAAACAGAGCGCAGGATCGGCTCTAAAAAGTCCTGCGGCAGACCCTCGATCAGCTCAGGGGTCAGTTCGTCTACTCTCACAGCCAGAACTTTTTCGAAGAAGAGATGGCCCATACGCGGCAAAAGCATCAACTGAAGCTTTATGCCTATCTGGTAGCTTGCATTGTTTAACTCTTCGAGTACTTCCCAGAAACGTAAGAGGTAAGCCTCCGGCACATGCTCAACCAGGGCCTCCAACAGCTCCGGGAGCGGATACTGGGCATACACCTTTTCTACAGCTTCCCAGAAAGAACCAAAGGCGTCGGATGGCACACGCACGGCCAGCGCTTTCATTAATAGGATGCGTTCACGCTCACTGCCTATGGCATTCACCAGTTCCCAGAATTGCGCAAAATCGTCTTCTGGCACACGACCGGCCAGCGTCTCCAGAAGCGCCAGCCGCGCACTCAGCTCGCTAACGTCCTGAGCAAGTTGAAAGAACTGCTTAAAATGACTTTCAGGTACATAGGGTGCGAGGGTGGTAAGCGCACGTAAACGCCACGTCTGTTGAGTTACCTGCTGAACTGCTTGCCATAGTTGTGCAAAAGATGCCTGGCTGGAATACTGACCCATTACACGCAATATCCACATCTGTCCGCGCTCCTCTTTGAGCGCGTGAAGCGCACTCCAAAGCTGTGGGAAAGACTCGTCTGACATACGCAGTGCCAGCATAGAGAGTATCCAGGCTCGCCTCCCTTCATTGTGAATATGCAAAACGCCGTCCCAGAACTCGCCCAGGAACGGTTCGGTGACATAGGGAGCCAACGTCCCTATCAGCAGCGAACGCGTATATTCATCCTCGGCCTGCCAGGCCAGAGCAAGGGCGGAGGCAAAGGTTCTCTGCGACGCATGCCTCACCAGTGGGACCAGAACCTGGGCCTGACCGCGCACGCGTTGCAATGTTTGCACTGCGGCCAAAAAGGCTGATACGCTCTGTTGCGGTACATAGGGAGCCAGTGCTTCTAAGGCATGGACGCGCATGTCTCCGTGGTCGAGCGTCACGACAAGCGCCAGCACTGCATTAAATGTGTTTTCTGATAGATACGGAGCCAGGGCCTGGATGACACTTGTACGATGCAGATCAGTGTCCATGCCCATGAGTTCCTCTAACACTCGCATGATTAACTCTTCAGGCAAAGTCTCGGTTAAGCAAGCGGCAAAGGCAGTGCTCAGATGGACCCGGTCTCCTTCGTCCTCAATAATCTGCAAGACCTGCACCATCTCGCGCACCTGAGTAGCTCGATTGACCGTGGGTAGCGAGGCGACCAGCACCTCCAGCACCTGCGCACGTTGCTCACGTCCACGCATGCCCCGCACCAGAGCCAGAATCTCATAAAGCGCCTGTTCACCCAGGCAAGGAGCCAGTTCGACCAACACGCGCGTCTGATAGATCTCATTGGTCAACGCCCTCACCATTGGCAGAACCTGCACTAACCACCGTTGAGGCAAGTAACTGCACAATTTCGCGAGGATACTTGCACGCTGATCCTCACTCTTCAACGACCAGTTGAAAGTAAACACGCCGGGAAGCAGTAGATCGAAGACGTTGCCTGACGCTTCATCCGAGAGGCGCGGCACAATCGCCAGCAGGGTCTGGAGACGTTCCTCCTCGTTTAGCATAGAGCGAAAGGTCTTAACTATATCAAAGGGCAAAACAGGCAAATCTTTTGGCAGAGCGATTGCCAGCTCAGCCTGCAACCAGATCCGATAGCCGAGATCCTGAATGGTCGCACTCAGTTCCAGGAAACGTGGCAAAAATTCTGGAGAGACAAACGGAGCTACGCGAGCCAGCAACTCTACCCGCCGTCCTTCGTCCCAGATGGTCAGTATATTCTCAAGTAGCCCGGCAAGCAATCTACTCGAAAGGCGAGGCAGAAGCTGTTGAAACAAAGCCGATCGATACTCTTCGTTGCGTAGCGCCTGCACAATATGTAAAAATGTCGATATTTGCTCGTCTGCGACGTAGGGTAAAAGCTCACGCAATGCATGGATACGATAGTGTTCATCCCAGATAGAATCTATCTCCTTCAGGACCTGATCGATCACATGTTCAGGCGTATACGCGACCAATTTAAGCAAGATTTCGATGCGATACTCTGCATCACCGATCTCGCGCAGTTGCTCCTGGATCTCCTCGCTCGTCTCTTTTTGCGCTGCTTCCGGCAGAGAGGCAAGCGATTCCACCAGGAAACGCAGACGCGCCAGACCATACGGCAGTAGCAATGGATCGTGCATCGCGTCTTGCAGATACGAGACTGGCAGACGAGGCAACAGAGCCAGCAGGGTTTGCAGACAGTAACGCTCGTCCTGCATCGTACGGATAAGCTGCAAAACGCGGTCAAGCTGCTCAGTGTGGAAGCTCATTGCCAGACCCGCCAGGGCAAGGGCGAGATATTCCTCTTCTTCAATTGTCGCAGCCATATCCAATGCCCGCTCAGACAAGAGAGGATAGGAGCGAAGAGCCGGGGCAAGCTCTGCCAGCAATCCGGCTCGATCGGCCTCGTCTTCGATAGCGGGAACAATTGCCAGGATCTGCCCCAGCAAGTTTTCGGAGAGACCTGGGGCCAGTTCCACCAGAAGATTAAAGCGTGTGAACTCATCTTTTATAGCAGTAGCCGTGTCGAGCGCCTCCTGCAAGATATCGCCGCGCAAAGGTTCCTGGACGTAGTGCGCCAACCCGACAAGTTCGCGAGCACGCAAGGCCAGATCGGCAATCAAGCGAATACAGGCCAGACCCTGAGCAGGAGTCCAGACCCCCGTTTTCACGGCTTCGAGCATCAGCCGCGATGAGATATTGCTGGTCATGCTGTTGACACTCACGCGGCAGAGCAGACTGCGCACCTCGGCCCCGAGATAGACGGCCAGTTGTCCAGCACTGATAGCCGCGCTATCTTCGCGTCGCGCAGCACTCCAGGCGCGTTCGCTATCGCCCAGAAAACCGGCGTTGGCTCGATCCAGCTTCTCCCAGGCCTGCCGCCAGCCGTTGCTGACCAGAGCGAGCAGGTCGCGCGGATCGGCCTGCACACGCTCCAGATGTGCGCCAAAATACTGTACAATATAGGGCGAGGCCTGTGTGGGCTGAAGGCGACCCTGATTGAGCGCCTCCAATGTGCTTTTGCCCCACATGAGAAAACGCTTCTCCACTTCCCGACGCTGGTCCTCGTCCAGGCGCTCCTCCAGAAAATAGTTGGCCAGGCGCGGATGACTGAAGACATAGCCCTGATGCAGGCCATCGCCGATCACAAAACGCGCCAGTGGCTCAAGATGTTGGGCCAGCGTCACGGGTCGCAAGGCGCTTTCATCGGGCAAGAGTTCCAGAATATCGGCCTGACTCAGTGGTCCCAACGCTCCGGCCAATAGATTCAGCACGCTTTGCAGGACCGCTTCGCGCTCGGGGCGAGCCTCACGCCACAGCATGCGCTGGTCATTCCACCAGCGCTCAAAATAGCCGACCAGGCCAGGCTGAATAGCTGCGAGATCGCCTGGCTTCAGGCGTACAGCCGCTTCGCCGCGTTTCCATAGATCATCGACGTAGAGACGGATGACCAGAGGGTCGCCTTCGCTGAGACGGTGCAACTCGGAGACGATATCGATACGCATACCCAGCAGATCAAGCGGAAAGCCCATTTGCACCAGCACACTGGCAATGCCTGCTCGATCCAGCGGATAGAGTTCAAAGGTCCGGGCAAGGTCAGCCTGCACCCAACCCAGGCGCTGGAGCCAGGAGGTCGCGTCCCGATCATTTGCTAGGTAACGAGCAGATAACAAGACATGCAAACCAGACGGCGGCTCCTCAGGAAAAAGGGCAGGTCCAGGCGTCCAATCGGCAGCTTCGTCTATCCCATCCAGAACCAGGACCAGCTTACGCCCGGCAGGCAACGGACGCGCCAGATATTCGCGTAACAGACTACGCCAGATCTCGGCGTGCATATTCGGATCAGCCGGGACCGCCTCGCCGTGCATTTGAGCCAGTAGCGCCACCAGTGCAGGAAAGACTACACCGGCAAGGTTGGTGCGAAAACGAATGCTGACTGGAAAGTAGACGACTGCCAATTCTGGACGACCCAGCCAGCGCTGACACCAGCGCAAGAGGAGAGCCGACTTTCCACGTCCCGCCGGAGCTGCCAGCAACGCATAAGGAGCCGCCTGCTCCTCCATCAACCAGCCGTCCAGACGAGCAAAATCGTCGCTACGTCCACCAAAGGGGACCGGATGCCGCGCATCCCCTAGATACTCAGTTAGAAAATGCCTGACCCGTGCTACCGCATCCATCGGCAATGCACGCAGACCTTCGGTCAGTTGATCGATTACAGCGGTTAAATCATCCATATCTGCTTCCTGCTTTCCTCTAGATGTATCAATTACTGTCCATAGCCCTTTTTAGGATGTATTGAGAGCACATCGCCGGCTGACAAGAATGGTCATAAATAGTTAGTTAATAGTTATGACATTCACAAACGATTATACACTTAATAACAGTCATCTGTATATTATTTTTCGCTCCTTCCCAGCATGGAAGCAGGGCTATTTAATTCTCGGCGTGTGGCCCCTTCCCTTTGAACAAAGATCGGGCTGCGAGCGTGGGGCCGTGGCCCCACGCTCGCAGCCCGGTCCCAAAACCCTGGGGTGGGGGGGTCACAAGCCTCTGGCTTGCGGAGCATTACATAGCCCTGGCATGGAAGCATTTCTACTTGCGATGCCAATCTGGCCGTGTTATACTCGGCAAGTACAACAAAACAAAATGCAGCAGAAGGTTTATGTATAATCACGATTTTCATCACGAACGAGCGTTCCGTACCAGACGTCTAACGGCGTGGATCTTCATAGCTTTCTCTTTATTGATCATCGTTGGAGTGGTTTTCTATCTCCTTCAGGAGGGTATGATTCCTGGTCTAGGGGGAGCAAACAATCCACTGCCGGGTCTCGGTCCGGCTGCTAATGGAGCATCCAGTTGTATTGACCAGCCAAAGAGTGAGCACTCGATTACCATCAGTTCTGGCGGACAGGCACGAAGCTTTATTGTTCACGTTCCGCCAGCTTATGCCGGCCAGCCGCTACCACTGGTACTGAATTATCATGGGTATGATAATACTGCTGCTCATATGGCCGCCTACACTAATATGGGTGCCGAGGCAGATCAACAAAATTTTATAGTTGTCTTCCCCCAGGGTGTACTCGACACAGCTAATCCCCCCAAACCAAGCTGGAACGCGGGCGTCGGAGATCTCGGACCAACCGGTACCACCGACGATGTCCAGTTCACACGCGATATTCTGCACTATATGCAAAAAAATTATTGTATCAACACCCAGCGCGTCTACGTGACTGGCTACTCGATCGGCGGGAGTATGGCCTATCGTGTCGCCTGCGCGTTAAGCAGTCAGATAGCTGGCCTGGCGACCGTCGAAGGTGCCTTTTACCATATTCCAGGTGGTTGCGAGGCGACACGTCCAATCCCTTTCCTGGAGATTCACAGTCTGGTCGATCCCCTCGCACCCTACTATGGTCAGGGAGCGAAGCTCTCGGTGCAAACTATCCTCAACCTCTGGTTTGCGATTGACCACTGCAATACAAACAATCAAAAGACGATCTTTCAAAAAGACGATGTGACCGGCTTCGAATGGCCCGATTGTGCCAACGGAACGATGATCGAACACTATAAGATCACCGATGGCGGCCATGTTTGGGCCGGTTCGGCGACCCCTGAGCCGTCGCTCGGTTACACTACACACACCATTGATGCCAATACGGTGATTTGGAACTTCTTCAATCAGTTTAAAAACTAGAGATCTTCGCCCTGCGGCACTAGTATCCAGGCGCTTCGCGGCTCCTCCATTAGCGCGGACTTTGGCAGAGAGACATCCTCTGCTAACTTCCTGCCTTTGTTGGGCAGGCTTGCCCCACCCCCACAGAGAAAAAGGGTGCAGGAAGGC
>DAOTTJ010000267.1:0-11506 GCA_034437695.1 Ktedonobacteraceae bacterium | reverse complement strand
GCTTGCTTGCTGATGGCCTGATCTGCTATGATCAGAGATAGAGACAACGATGAATTGGTGAAAGGGCTATCCTTGTAACAGAAGACGTTACAGGATAGCGTCTTGCTTTCTAGCATAGAGATGAAGAGACATACAAAAAAGATATGAGTGTATTCCAGACTATAGCAGCGAGGCGGAGTATCGGCAAGTTGACCCAGGAGATGCCAACTCATGCCCAGATTGAGAAATTGCTTGAGGCGGCGACGCACGCCCCCAATCACCATAATGCGCAACCCTGGCGGTTCTTTGTCCTGGCGGGTCAGGCGCGTGCCGAGCTTGGCGCGGTTATGGCCGACGCGCTCTGGGTCAGCCTGGACAATGAGGCCGAGACCGAGAAGGGGAAGGCGTTGGTTGAGAAGGAGCGTACCAAACTTTTGCGTGCGCCCGTTGTGATTGTGGTTGCGTCCGAGTATCCGCAGCAGAAGGATGTGGCAGAGATCGAAAATATCGAGGCCGTGGCCGCAGCCGTCGAGAATATGTTGTTGACTGCTCAGGAAGAGGGTCTGGCTGTCATGTGGCGAACCGGTGGACCGGCCTACGAGCCGAAAGTCAAGCACTGGTTGGGACTCGACAGTCAGGATCAGATCGTTGCTTTTCTCTATATCGGGTATCCAGCGATGACCCTGCGTGAGCGCGTGCCTGTCTCGTTTGCCGAGAAGACGCGCTGGCTGGGCTGGGAATAGCCGCCGCTCAAAAAGGTAGTTCGTCAGCAAGAAAGTTCGCCAGGGATATCTGAGCACCTGGCGAACTTTCTGTGACGCTGAACTCTTTCGTGTTTAGTACTTGATCAGTGCAAAGACATCGTAGTCTTGCAACTGGTCGCGTCCGTGGAGCATGAGGAGTTCGACCAGGAAGGCGATGCCCGCGATATGGCCACCAAGCTTCTGGATCAACTCGATGGCCGCCGAGACTGTCCCACCGGTCGCCAGCAGATCGTCGACTATCAACACGCGCTCACCGGGTTTAATCGCGTCGGTGTGCATCTCTACAATATTGGTGCCATACTCCAGTGAGTATTCCACGCTGATAGTTTGCGAGGGGAGTTTGCCAAATTTACGCACCGGGACAAACCCACAATTGAGTAAATAGGCCAGAGGAGCGCCAAAAATAAATCCGCGTGACTCGACGCCTACGACGGTTTGAATACCGGCCCCGGCGTAATGAGCCGCTATGCGATCGAGGGCTGCATGAAACGCTGCGCCGTCCTGTAACATGGGAGTGATATCCTTAAAGAGCACGCCTTTTTGCGGGAAATCAGGAATATCACGAATCCAGTCTTCCAGACGTATTTCAGCCATCTGTTCCTCCAGGTTTCTCTCTTTTCTTTTGTAGAAGCGTGCGCAGTGGGGTCGAAACTCGTCTATACAGTAGGGAGAAAAGAGTCTCGTTTGCGCTACTTCACACCCTTCTCACGCTAATGCCGCCAGGTCGCTCTGAACACGACGCTTTCGCTGGCTGCGAGCCAGCGGCGTGCGCGGCCTTTTAAAAATGGTATACCATGTGAGAAGAAAAAAAGCAAGCCGCTTGGGAGATGCGGGGCAAGCCCCTCTGCCTAAACAAAGGATCGGGTTGCGAGCGTATGGCGGCTATAGCCACACGCTCGCAACCCGATCACAAAATCCTGGAGTGGGGGGCGGGAATGCAGGCGAGCAGGCATTTTGTTGTCGCAAAGAGAAGAAATAATGAGCGCTGAAAAAGAACAAGGAGCAGATAGATCCATGACATTTTCCCTCCATCCCCTCAACGAGCGCCAGGAGCGCATTGTCGCTCTGGCTGGTGAACTGGCTGACACATTTGCCAGGCGTGCGGATCAAAGCGAATGGACGGGGCAATTTCCCTATGAAAATTATCGTGATCTGCACGAAGCGGGTTATTTAAGTTTGACTGTACCGGCTGACTCCGGTGGTTGGGGAGCCGATATCCTTGATGTAGTTCTGGGACAGGCACGGCTGGCCCAGGGGTGTCCTTCGACGGCGTTGGTGACGACGATGCATCTGGTGAATATCGGGAAGATTACCGCCGGACGCGAGCGCGAAGAGGCGCTTTTCGCGCGGATCTGCCGCGCGGTGGTTGAAGAGGGTGCGATGATCAATACGGCGGCCAGCGAGCCGTCTACGGGTAGTCCCAGCCGTGGTGGCCTGCCCTCGACCACCGCGCGGCGGCAGACCGACGGTTCGTGGGTGATCGATGGGCGCAAGACGTATACCACGGGAAGTCCGGTTCTGCGCTACTTCCTGGTCAGTTGTGCGCTGGTCGATGAGGCTGCGGCGACCAGCGATCTGCCGCCTCTTGAGAGCACGCGTGGAAACTTTCTGGTCGAGCGCGAGCTGGAAGGGGTGCGCATTGAAGAGACGTGGAACTCGTTGAGTATGCGTTTGAGCGGGAGCCACGACCTGGTATTGGAGCACGTCCATGTCGGCGCAGAGGCACACACCGGTTTGCTCGATGCCTCTAAGGCGGCGCAGGCGATCTGGGGTCTGCCTGTGGCGGCGGTCTATCTGGGTATCAGTCAGGGAGCGCGTAACCAGGCGGTGAAATTTGCCCGCAGTCGGCGACCCAACTCATTGAACCAGTCGATTGCCAGTGTGCCACATATCCAGGAGAAAGTCGCGCAGATGGACCTCGCGCTCCTCCAGAGCGAAACGGTCCTCTTTGCGGTCGCCGATCAGTGTCGGCGCGACCCGGCGCACGTGCTTGACAGTCAACTGGCCGCCGCCAAGTATCTGGCCACCAATCATGGAGCCGAGGTCGTAGATCTGGCCATGCGCCTGGTGGGAGGCGCAGCGCTTTCGCTCAACCTACCCTTTCAACGGTATTATCGGGATATTCGAGCTGGCTTTAACAACCCGCCGATGGACGACGTGACGATTACACTGCTCAGCAAACAGGCTCTCGAAACAGAGTAGTGGGCAGTTTTCACTGCACCAGGAGCGCCCCCGGTTCGTGCGGGGCTTGCCCCGTCCCCTAACAACCTATGAGCGACGTGTGTGGCCAGCGGCCCACGCGCGTCGCTCACACCCAAATCCTGTGAGTGGGGCGCACAAGGGAGAGCAAGCGAGACCCTGTACAAAAGGCTTAAATTAGTTTAGTATTGAGGCTCAGGGTATGGGCGTAGCACAAAAGTGAGCAGGCAGGAGCACATTTGTCGGCTGCTTATGTTGAGAAATCGATCGCCGGATATAGTAAAAAACAAAGGAAGCACCTCATGGAGACAGAGAAAGAAGGCAGCTACCTCAAACAGGTAGCTATTTTTGCGGATCTGGCCGAAGAAGATCTGAGCGACCTGATGGTTGTTGCCAGGCGGCGTGCCTTTCGCTCGGGCGAGGTTATTTTTCATCGGGACGACCCTGGCCAGGTACTCTATATGATCAAAGAGGGGAAAGTGAAGATCTGCCTGATCAGCCCCGATGGTCAGGAGATCGCGCTTGCAGTCCTGGGTGCAGGCGAATATTTTGGTGAATTTGCGCTTTACGATGGCCTACCGCGTTCAGCCGACGCCATTGCCATCGAGAAAGTCGAATGCTACACGCTTCAGCGCAGCGATTTTCATAACGCGATCATGAAGAACCCCAAGATTGCTATTCAGGTCCTGGAGGGACTTTCGAAGCGCTTGCGCAACACCGATCAGATGGTGGAGGATTTGATTTTCCTGGATGTCTATGGAAGAGTGGCGAAAAAACTTCTGGAACTTTCGGATACGCATGGGATGAAGGTGGAGAACGGCACGCGTATCGACGTGCGTTTGACCCAGCAGGAACTGGCTTCAATGGTTGGTGCTTCGCGCGAGAGCGTCAATAAAGTTATGGGATACTTTACCGATAAGGGGTATATCAGTACTGATAAGCATCGGATTACGCTCCATAAGATCAGTGAGTTAAAGCGCCGTATCTACTAGTATCTGTCTGGCTGGCATGCTGCGGAAAGAGAAGCAGGGCATGGAAGACGGCTGGTTCTTTTTCCTATAATTCACCGGTTTTTGCCCTGAATATACTAAGTGCAGGAACAACTTCTGGGAGTCCTGCACCTTGTAGTGAAAGAACAAGGATGTTACCGTCAGAAAAATTCACTCGTCTCATGATGGTGGAAGCGAGATGTTTCTGGCGGCAGGGATATCTGCTCGCAAAAGGATATTTTGCTGGGCAGGTGTTTTAGAGAAAAAGCAGGTAAATAACGTGAATCGTACAGAAGAGATGGCAACCTCAACAGGAACCCTGGTTTCCGAGTCTCCTAAAATGGGTATCGCGGGTCGTCTATATGCACTTCTCAGAGCGATGCGTCCGCGTCAGTGGACCAAGAACCTGGCGCTTTTTGTCGGGCTGGTCTTTGCTCAGAAGCTCTTAAATGCCTCGTTGTTTGAGCGGGCGTCGATCGCATTTATCGCTTTCTGTCTGGCTTCCAGCAGTATCTATCTTTTTAATGATCTGTTAGATCTGGAGAATGATCGTCAGCACCCAACCAAACGCTACCGTCCACTGGCGGCGGGGACCTTACCAATCTCGTGGGCCATCGGGACGATTGGCTTCTTCTGGGTCTGCTGTGCGGCCCTGGCGACCAGTCTGTTTTTTCTTCCGTTGAGTGGTCGCGATGCCTTTGCCCAGGTGGGGGGCGCAAATATCCTTTTTAGCGTTGTTATCGGATCGTATATTCTCTTGATGGTGCTCTACAGCCTGCGCCTCAAGCACGTCGTGCTCTTAGATGTCTTCGTGATTGCCAGCGGTTTTGTCCTGCGTATTCTGGCGGGAGCGGTCTCCATTGCGGTCGTGATTTCGCCGTGGCTCTATCTGGTCACTATCATGTTGTCGCTGCTGCTGGCCTTTGGGAAACGGCGCAACGAGCTGGTATTGATGGAGGCGCAGGCCAGCACTTCTCGGCAGATTCTCAAGGAATACAATCTGCCGCTGTTAGATCAGTTAATCACGATCTCGACGGCCAGTACCTTGATGGCGTATAGCCTCTATACCTTTCAAGCTACGACGGGGGATCAACGTTTGATGATCACAATTCCATTGGTGATCTATGGCGTCTGCCGGTATCTTTACCTTGTCTATGTACGCAAAGAGGGGGGAAGTCCTGAAGAAATCCTCCTGCGTGACCGGCATATGCTTGGAACCGTTGTAGTGTGTGTCGCAGTTGTCATTGTTGTGCTCTATGTCTTGCCACATTAGGGATAGGTAGGACCCGGTGGGAGAGCCTTTCCGGTTGAACAGTAGACTGCGAGAAATTTTGCAGTAAGGAGTCGGCACCTCTCCCACACTGTCAAATGTGGGTATAAAGCCTGAAAAAATATGAGAACACTGATTATCATTCCGACCTACAATGAACTGGAGAATCTGCCTCTTTTACTCAAGGAGATCTACGCATACGCGCCCGTCGCTGACACGTTGATTGTCGACGATAACTCGCCGGATGGCACGGGCGAACTTGCCGATAAGATGAGCCTTGAGGATACGCGTATTCATGTGCTCCATCGAGGTGGGAAGCTTGGTCTGGGGACCGCCTACATTGCCGGCTTTGAATATGCGATAGCTCAAGGGTACGATGTGGCTTTTGAGATGGATGCCGATTTTTCACACGATCCGCGTTACCTGCCCGACTTTCTCAAGCGCATTGAGCAGGCCGACCTGGTGATCGGCTCGCGCTATATTCCTGGGGGCAGTACTCCCAACTGGTCGCTGGGTCGGCGTTTGATCAGCGGTTGTGGCAACCTGTTTGCTCGCACCGTCCTCCGCATCCCGGTACAGGATTGTACGGCGGGTTTCCGCTGTTATCGACGCACGGTATTGGAGCAGATCGGGTTGAGTGATGTGCGTTCGCAGGGGTACGGTTTCCAGGTTGAGATGGCCTATCGCACGCACAAACTGGGCTTCAAAATCGTCGAGACACCGATAGTCTTTATGGATCGGCGGGTCGGGAAGTCGAAAATGTCGCGTGCGATCGTGCTTGAAGCCTTTACCTATGTCGTGCGTGCGCGTTTCAGCAGGTTCACTACGCCGAAACGTAGGCCCGAGCCGCTGCTGCCGCCCTTGACCGTCTTGCATGAAGACCATTTAAGCGCAAGCGATGAGCAGACTGCGGTTGGCCAGAAGTAGGGTGTGCGCGAGAAGAGGAGAGAACGGCGTCTAAAGCGGTTTAGCGACGTTTCTTCTTCTTCTTGCCAGGTAGGGAGGGTAGATCTTCGTCCTCGTCTTTGTCCTTCTCAAAAGCCGACTGCTCGAAACCGTACTTTTTCCTCATTGCCTGGCGGAACTTGCTCCGTTTGGCATCGTCGCGCGGCGCAGCATATATCTGGCGTTCCAACTGCGTGGTAGTTTGCGCGATACTTCCCTGCGCAATGGCGGTCTGGCGGACCTCACTGTCGTCGCTGAAAATCTCTGCTTCGCGGCCCTGCTCGCGTGCCTCGACCGTCAAACGTGCGATCACCGCATCAGCAGTCACCCCACGCTGCGAATAGATAATGTGAATATATCGATTATGGTTGGTAACCTGTTCAGCGTTCCTATCCCCATCGAAGACGATAAATACCCGATGGGGGGTATGGCGGTAGCGATGCGTGAGCAGCGTGATCAGTCGCTCGCGTGCCTCCGCCAGACTCTGTGCGTGTGCTGCCTGAAATGATGGTCCACGCTTAATTACATTATACCCATCAACCAGAATATCTCGTCCCAATAGAGTATGCTTTTCCTCCCGATCCTGCACGTTGCTTAGATCAATTGTCAACTGCATATTACTTAGATTAATTGTAAAATGTACGCGATTTCGCTGCGGATGTCAATATGTAGCCAGTGTGAAAAAAAAGTGTTCAGGCTCGGCGAACTCAGCCCGAGCGCGATCATGATCAGAATCGCCGCCAGCATAAAAGACGTGATAAAGATCAGCGTATTCTCAACATAGGCCAGTAGCACAGATTCTTTGGGTGTCTCAAGCACCCCAAACTGACCGCCCTCGCGTTCGACCTGGACCGGCGCGGATTGCCCACGGGCCAACTGTGGCCAGTCCGACGCGCTGGTATGCGCCTCCTTCTGAGGGCTACGGGTCAGCGCCACTTTATCATACTCTGACAGGCTCCGCGTAAGCGCTGCCTGGTTGCGTTCGGGCTGCCGCTGGACGAGCGCTGCCTGGTTGCGTTCGGGCTGCCGCTGGACGAGCGCCGCCTGGTTGTGTTCGGGCTGCCGCTGGACGAGCGCCGCCTGGTTGTGTTCGGGCTGCCGCTGAGTGAATGCTGCCTGATTGTGCATAAACGCTGCTTTGTTATAGACGGGCTGGCTATGGATAAATGCGGCTTGCTGTGCGTCGACGGGTGCGGCAGGCTGTGGCTGACTGCTTTTCTGGGCCATTACTTCGTGTAGCCATGCTGGATAATGGGTCGTCGCGGATGCAGTTGCTCCCTGGCTGACGTGCTCTGTGTACAGAGAGAAAGCCGGCTGGCTGGGTTGAGACTGCTTGGGCGTGACCGGCGCAGACGGTGCAGGACCATTCTGCGCTTCGTCGGCTTCAGATGTGCAGCCATTGCGCAGACACGCAAAGGACAGACCTATGCTCTGCGTGATCTGCGGCCAGATCGGCGGCGCAAAGGTCAACCCCTCAAAGGATGCGAGTGGGGACTGAAAGGGCAGATGCGCGGCTTCGCTACAGAGCGTACACAGATTGTATGTCTGGTTCCAGCACTGGGGACAGGCGGGACGCTGGCAGCGCAGACAGAAATGGCAGATATGCAGAAATGCCGTGTCCAGGAGCGGAAGCGAGCGATAGACAGGCTCCTGCGAATGTAAAAGCGGCATATAGACGGCCCGACAGACGGGACAGGTGACGACTTTCAGTGTATCAACCTGCAAACCTGCACCTTTTGCTGCAAAGTTGATGGTTGCTTTTTGAAGCGCGAGTTCGGCTTCTTGAGGAGTATTGTGTTTATCTCCTATCATCGGAAAGCTCCTGACAGATAAAAAACATGCCCTAAGACGATGTGTAAACGGTTCATGTTTAGTATAAAGAGCAGGGTGAAATGCGCAGGGGCAAAGCAAGCATAGGCTGTCAGCCTTAGGGAGAGAGTCAGCGAGGAGACGAATGGCCGCAGGTGTGATTCTGGTGGTGCAAACCAGCAAGCATTTCCGGTTTGCGCCACCAGAGAAAGAATAGGAATCAGCCTGTATTTCTCAGGCCGGCGGCAATGCCGTTGATAGTAAGCAGGACAGCATAGGTCAGACGAGCGCGTTCTTTTTCTTCGGGGCTGGCGGTCAGCAGGTCTTCATCATCGAGCAGGAGTGGACCCTGCAAGGCCCGCAGGCGTCGCAACAGGGCGATCTGGAAGTAGCTCAGCGGATCGACGTAGGGATTGCGCCTATGGATTGAGAGTTGGAGGACACGATTATTATCCAACAGTGCTTTGCCATCGACGATTTCAAGGAGCAAACGGGCGGTGCGGGCGTATTCGTGGTCGATCTCCTGCGAGATGCGCTCGCGCAGTGTAGCGTCATCGACCAGCATGGCGTAGTGGCGGGAGATAGGCATATCGGCTTTCGAGAGCGTCATCTGCATATTATCGATAAAGGCCCGCATAAAGGACCAGTTGTGGTACATCTGTTGCAGCTCGGTCATGCCGTTGGGGTGCCGATTCAGGTATTCTTCCAGCGCGTGTCCAACGCCGTACCAGCTTGGCAGGACGTAGCGGCTCTGCATCCAGGAGAAGACCCAGGGGATGGCACGAAGCTCTTCCAGACTACGTCCACGCGAGCGGCGGGCTGGGCGCGACCCCAGGTTAAGCCAGCCAAGTTCGAGGATCGGTGTGGCCTGTTCGAAGAAGCGCATAAAGTCGGGGTCTTCATAGATCAGTTGGCGATAATAGGTGTAGGCGCTGGCCGAGAGGTCGTTCATGATCTCTGCCCAGCGTTGGTGTTGCAGCTCGTGATTATCAATCGTCGCGGCTGGCGTGGCTGGCAGGCTTGCCCGCATCACCCCGGTCACGACGAGTTCAAGGTTGCGCAGTGCAATCGAGGGGAGGCCATACTTGAACGAAAGCATCTCGCCCTGTTCGGTGACGCGGATGTGGCCATTGACACTCTCGGATGGTTGACCAAGAATGGCGTCGTAGATGGGACCACCGCCGCGCCCGATCGCGCCGCCGCGTCCATGAAAGAGCGTGATAGTGACCTGGCGGTGTTTACCCAGCTCAGTCAAACGTCTCTGCGCCTGGTAGAGTTCCCAGGCCGAGGTCAGGATGCCGCCGTCCTTACTGCTATCGGAGTAGCCGAGCATAACCTGCTGCTGTTCCTGACAGGCGCGGACGTGTGCGCGATAGACAGGCAGGTCGAGGGCCTCATCCAGAATAGTTGTGCAGGAGCGCAGGTCGTCGATGGTTTCGAAGAGCGGGACGACGGGCAGGAGCGTAATGCCCGTCTCCTTACAGAAGAAGAGCACCTCCAGCAGATCGCTGACCGTACGCGTCATACTGATGATATAGCAGGTGATGGCGCGGGGTCCAAACTCCTGGCGAGCCTGGCGAATAGCCTCGAAGGTCTGCAAAATATGCGTCGTTTCGGGACTGAGTTCCACGTTGTGGCGTGGCAAGATGCGCGGGTCATTCAAGAGCTGCGCCAGGAGTGTGATGCGGGCCTGCTCGTCGAGTGCGCGGTAGTCCTGCTCGATCAAGCCGGTGGCCTGGAGAAGCTCGGCTACTGCGCTGGCGTGGCGTTCGCTGTGCTGGCGCACATCGAGCGCTGCGAAGTGAAAGCCAAAGACCTGCACCTGGCGGATAAGCACAGCCAGCCGTCCCTCGGCCAGACCCGTTTCATCGTCGCTGAGCAGACCGGCCTGAACCAGCTCAAGGTCGCGCAGGAGCTGCTCGGGGTGGGTATAGGTGCTAGTTTCGTCCTGATTGGCGTCGGGTGCAATGATTGCGCCCAGGCGCTTCCACATAAACGACAGCTTGCGGCGATACGGCTCCTGAGCGGTCTGTGGTCCCAGCTCGCGGTCGTACTCGGGCAACTGCGCGGCGTCGAGGGCCAGCGAGGCCTGGAGCGCTGGCGTGATCGAACAGTATTGGAGCGATTGCGAATACTCCTGAGCCAGAGACTCAATGGAGGTACGGTAGTGCTCAATGATGTGATTGCGGTGCAGACTGAGGGCCTGCAACATCGTAGTCGGCAGGACATTAGGATTGCCATCCTGGTCGCCGCCGATCCACGAACCCAGGCGCAGGAAGGGTGGAATATGAAAGTGCTCGGCTGGCTGTGCGCTGGCCAGCACCTGCTCAAGCTGACTATACAGCTCAGGGACAGCCGTATAGAGGACCTCATCCAGGTAGTAGACGCCCATCTTGATCTCGTCCAGCGGTTGCAGACGGACGTGGCGAATCGAGTCGGTGCGCCAGAGCAGCGCGATAGTGTTTTGCAGATCGCGCTGCCAGACGTGTTGCTGGCGCGGCGTCATCTGCTGGAACGTATCGTGGGCGGCCAGCAGATTGGCAAGTTTGCGCGACTGAGTAATCAGACTACGTCTGGTGGCCTCGGTGGGATGGGCAGTGAAGACCAGCTCGATCGAGAGCTGGTCGAGCAAGGCCTGGATCGTCGCGGGAGTGCAAGCCTGTAGCGTCTCGCCGAGCGCCGCCAGCGAACCGCGCTGGACGGCGGGTACATTGGCGCGTTCGTAGGCCTGACGGCGACGAATACGGTGATGCTGTTCGGCGGTATTGATCAGGTGGAAATACACAGTAAAGGCGCGAATGACCGCAATCGCTGTTTCCAGATCGGAATTTTCAACGATATGCGTAATATCCTCGTCGAGTGCCGTGATCTCTTGCTGATAGGAGCGAGCTTCTTCCGGTGAAGCAGTCGCCAGGTGTTCTGCACATTCGCGCAGACGCCGTGCGTTTAGCCGCAGGCGTTCGACCGTCTCAAAGACATGGCTGCCTCCATGTTGTTGAATGGCGTGTCCAAGCGTTTCGCCCAGCGTACGGATATCGTGGCGTAAAGGCGCATCGCGCTCCTCGCGTCGTTTTTGTTCTACCATAATCTCACCATCCTCAAAGTGGAGTATAAGCAAGCGTCTATCCTGCTCTTCTCGTCCAGGGATATTGTACCGAGGAAACGGGAAAAGGTCAATTTTCTTTGTTCGCCGCCTGCGGCGGCGGGCAAAAGAGGTAAAAGAGGTTTTTGCGAGGAAACCTCGCGCTCCGGCAGGGGAAGGCCGTCCCCTGCACCCCTGCTTCTTTCTCATCCAACCGCTCATTTATTGATGGGGGGTGGGGTTTACGCGATAGAGAAGCGAGAGAGAGAGAGGCTCTTGACAGTGACTTGCTTGTGTGGGACACTTTTTCTCGGCTTGTGGGCCTGGCAGAATGTTAACGGTTATCTTGTTTTGGTCGGGTTGGAGACTATTCAGGAGTATATATATGCAACAGCAACAGCATGCGCATTTTGATTTGCTTGCCGTATTTAGCGAAGAGAACGCGGCGAATGTGGCGGAAGCGAAGTTA
>DAOTTJ010000266.1:0-6194 GCA_034437695.1 Ktedonobacteraceae bacterium | reverse complement strand
TCCTGGCTAATAGAAACATTTTCCATGCGCTGTGTCCCTCGTTGCCAGGGCTATGGAATGCTCCGCAAGCCTCTGGCTTGCGACCCCCCACCCCAGAGGTTTGGGATCGTGCTGCGAGCGTGGAAGCCGCGGCCTCCACGCTCGCAGCACGATCCGTTGTTCAGGGGGAGGGGCCACACGTCGAGCATTATATAGCCCTGCCTCTTTGCAATGTTTTTATTTAGATGTATACTCTAACCGAGCAATCTTGGAAGCACTTTCTACGTTAGAAATATTTTAACATATATGAGAGAGAAGATTGTATAACTATCTATCCATTTCTTGTCTCGTTGTGCCGAAAGAAGAGCAAGAGGTATGCCTGAGACCAATCTTTTACCACCCATCTGGAATATTCCCTATCGCCGAAATCCCTTCTTTACTGGTCGCGATGAGGCTTTAACTGCGCTCTACGCGGCTTTGCAAGCGAATAATGCTGTGGCATTAACCCAACCTCAGGGCCTGAGTGGCCTGGGCGGAATCGGTAAAACGCAGACTGCCGTAGAGTATGCCTATCGCTATCATACTCACTATCAGGCTGTCCTATGGGCCAACGCACATAGCTCGGCCGTTCTGGCAAGCGAGTTTCTACGGCTGGCTACCCTTCTGCAATTACCTGAAAGCGTTCAGCGCGATCAACAGGTTGTGCTCCAGGCTGTTCTGCGCTGGCTGCGCAACAATGCAGGTTGGTTGCTTATTTTTGATAATGTTGAAGACGTGGCTCACCTTGACCCCTTTCTGCCTGGCGCAGCGCGTGGCCACATTCTTCTGACCTCGCGAGCGCGGGCATTCAGTGGTTTGGCTCAAAATATCGCTCTGGAAACGCTGACCGATGAGGTTGGTGCGCTCTTCCTTTTACGCCGTACAGAACTCCTTACACTTGACGAACTTCTAGAGGCAGCCCCGGAAGCAGAGAGCGCTCAGGCTTTGTCGATTGCTCACGAACTGGATGGTCTGCCTCTGGCATTGGAACAGGCAGGTGCCTATATCCAGAGCATAGTTTGTACACTGGCGGAATACCTGCTATTGCTCGGGGAGCGTCGTCTGGAAATTCTACAACAACGCGACCCGGAAGCAGATTATCCCGAAGTTGTCGCGACTACCTGGTCTCTTTCTTTTGAGAAGGTCGCGCAAGCTGAACCAGCTGGTCCTGAATTGCTCGCAGCCCTGGCTTTTCTCTATCCCGAAGCGATTCCCGAAGAGATTTTCACCGAGGGATACGTTCACCTGGGTGAGGTGCTCGGACCAGAAGCG
This sequence comes from Ktedonobacteraceae bacterium, assembly GCA_034437695.1. Classification (GTDB taxonomy): domain Bacteria; phylum Chloroflexota; class Ktedonobacteria; order Ktedonobacterales; family Ktedonobacteraceae; genus Paraktedonobacter. The sequence goes on along the minus strand of DAOTTJ010000266.1, from coordinate 4,904 downwards.
GCTGATCCGCTCCAGTGGGACCGTGTCATTGCACAGCTTCTGCGCTTCTCGCTGATCTCGCGCCACGCGGACGATAATCTGTTCACTATGCATCGACTTGTGCAGGCCGTTTTGCAAGATCGCCTTGAGCCAGATTGGCAGCATCTTTGGGTAATCCGGGTTGTCCAGGCGGTCGCCGATATTTTCCCGTCTGTGCAGTTTGAAACATGGTCGCTTTGCCAGCGCTATCTGCTTCAGGCGCAAACCTGCGCTGTGCTGATTGAAGAGTGGGAGCTGGCGTTTGCCAATGCGGCACGTCTTCTCAATCAGACGGCAGCCTACCTGCGTGACCGTGCTCGGTATGCCGAGGCGGAGCCGCTCTATCTGCGTGCAATAGTCATCTGGCAAAAAACGCTGGGCAATCAGCATCCTTATCTGGCGTCCTGCTTCAATAATCTGGGGCTGCTTTATGCCGAACAGGGAAAATATCAGGAGGCTGAACCCTGGTATCACCTCGCACTCGCTATCTGGACCTATAGAGGCACGGAAGAGGAATCTATCGCAATAACCCTCAATAATCTGGCACAACTCTATCGTTTGCAGGGAAAATTTGCTGAAGCCGAGCCGCTCTACCAGCGTTCGTTGCAGATCCGCGAGCAGGTGCTGGGCAGTGAGCATCCCTCTACAGCCACTGCTTTGCGCAATCTCTCCTTGCTCTACCTCGACCAGGATCAGGATCAACTGGCTGAACAACTTCTTCAACGTGCTCTGGCGATCCAGCAACGCACTCTGGATCTCGGGCATCCTGATGTGGCTGCAAATCTGGCCGGACTGGCGATCATCGCTTCACGTAAGGGCGATTATCGCGCAGCCGAAGATTTGCTCGCACAGGTTCTGGCCTTGAGCGAGGATGCGTATGGTCAACAACACCCCGAAACGGCCAGTGCCTTGAACAATCTGGCGCTCTCTGTTGAAAAGCAAGGCCGCTATGCGCTGGCTGAAAAGCTTTACTTGCGAGCACATGCGATTAGTCTCCACGTGTTCGGTCTGTATCACCCACGCACCGCTGCCTCCCTGAGCAATATCGCGGGCTATTATAGCAATCGAGGCGAGTACGAGAAAGCTATCACTGCGTATCAGGAGGCAGTAGACGTATGTGAGCATACGGTAGGACCAGATCACCTGAATACGGCTATCGTGCTCAACAACTTCGCCGAAACGCATCGGAAGCGCGAAGCCTTTACTGAGGCGGAGCCACTCTATCACCGCGCCCTGGATATTATTCAGCACGTTCATGGACCAGAGCACCGCACGGCACTGAGCATGCAGGGCAATCTGGCGCTGCTTTTCTATGCTCAGGGAAAATATGCCCAGGCCGAAATGCTCCAGAGAGAGGTTCTGGCGCTTCGCCAGAAAGTGTTAGGACCTCAGCATCCCGATACCACCCCCAGTATACAGAACCTTGCACAGTGTTATCTGGCCCAACACAAATATGAGCAAGCGGAAGCGCTCTACCGCGAAACGCTGGCTATCTGGCAACAGAACCCCGAGGATCACCAGCCTCGCCTGGCTCTGGGACTGCACAACCTGGCTCTCTGCCTGGTCTATCAGGGACGCTTTAGCGAGGCGGAGGCGCTCTATCGACAAGCCCTGGCGATTTTACAAGAACTGGTCGACGATACCCATCCCGATATGCAAATCCTTCGTCAGCACTACGCGGATCTGCTCTTGAATCTGTAAGAAAAGATCTCGATAGTATACATTTCCTGCTTCATCTTTGTTCTGCTCGATTTCTTCATAGCGGGGCTATGGGATGCTCGGCGTGTGGCTCCGCCCCCTGAACAACGGATCGGGTTGCGAGCGTGGAGGCCGCGGCCCCCACGCTCGCAACCCGATTCCAAAACCCTGGGGTGAGCGGCGCAAGCCAGAGGCTTGCAGAGCATTCTATAGCCCTGTCTTCATAGTTTCCTCCGCCTGTATCATTTCGCACAGTTGTCATCGTGACGAAAGAGTGTGGCAAAACAGTACACAGATATATCATGGAAAGGCTGAGATAGATGGCTGACACAGGAAGTGATTTTCTTTTGCAACGTTTCTCTGCATGGGGTATCAAACGCATAGTCTCTGAGACAAGAATGGGAGTCCCGCGATGAATCTACTCGCTGCTCGCGCTCAGATGGGCAATTCACTGGCCTTTCATATTATTTTTTCTGTCCTCGGCGTTGGTCTGCCTCTGCTGCTCTGCATCGCTGAAGGATTAGCCCTCTGGCGCAAAGACGCCACCTGGCTGGCCCTGGCCCGTCGCTGGTCAAAAGCCTTTGCGATTATCTTTGCCATCGGTGCAGTTTCCGGGGCTATTGTCGAGTTTGAAATCACTCTGCTTTGGCCGACCTTCACCAAATTTTCTGGCTCGGTGATTGGCCTGCCCTTCGCTCTGGAAGGCTTTGCCTTCTTTCTCGAAGCGATCTTTCTCGGGATCTATCTCTTCGGGGCCTCGCGCCTCTCACCCTTCGTTCACTGGCTCTGCTCGTTCCCGGTCTGGCTCAGCGGTGCCTTCTCCGCCTGGTTTATCGTCAGTGCCAATTCCTGGATGAACTCGCCCGCCGGCTTCAAGATTGTCAACGGCAAGGTGACGGGCATCGATCCCTTTCAGGCTATTCTCAACCCGAGTACGCCCTTTGAGACGACGCATATGATCCTCGCCTGCTATGTGACGACTGGCTTTGCTGTCGCTGCGGTCTACGCGTTTGGTATGTTGCGCGGGAAACACGACGACTATCATCGCAAAGGTCTGCTGCTTGGACTGGCGATAGGCGCAGTCGCGATCCCGCTCCAGATTGTCAGCGGCGATTTCAATGCGCGTTTCCTGGAAACCGCTCAACCAACCAAGTACGCGGCGATGGAGGGTCTGCTGCAATCTGGCAACGGCGAGCCGCTCTATATCGGCGGGCTGGTCGATCCGCAGACCGGGCAGGTCTACTACGCGATCGAGATCCCGCACGGTGAAAGCCTGCTCGCGCACTTCGACCTCAACTCGTACGCGAAGGGTCTGCTCGCCTTCCCCGCTAACGATCGACCAGCCGCGGCGGTCGTCCACTTGACCTTCGACGGGATGGTCGGGTCGGGTTTCTTTCTCTTCTTTGTCGGGTTGCTCTTCTGGCTGCTCTATTTCTGGCGTAAGCGGCGCGTTGTCCCTGAGAATAAGTGGCTGCTCCGTGGGATCGTGCTGGCGGGACCTGCGGCCTTTCTCGCTGTCGAGCTGGGGTGGATGACTACCGAGGAGGGACGCCAGCCCTGGGTTATCTATGGCTTTCTGCGCGTGCAGGACGCGGTCAATCCCGCGCAGTGGATCGGGGTGAGCTTCATTATCTTCTCGCTGATCTATATTCTGCTAGGGACGACGCTGATTATCCTGCTGCTGCGCCTGGCTCGCAGTCCCCTAGCGATCGATTGGGATGAACTGATGAAGGATGAGACCGCCACAGAGGAGCCGCGGTCCGTGCAGAAAGTGGGTGGGTGATGATCTTAGCGTATCTGGCGGCGATCCTCCTCTGGCTGTCGATTATCGTCTACGCGACGCTCGGTGGGGCAGACTTTGGCGGCGGCGTGTGGAGTCTGTTGACCAGGCGGCAGGATGTGCGCGACCTGATTGTCGGGGCGATCGGTCCGGTCTGGGAGGCCAATAATGTCTGGATTATCTTTCTGATCGTCGGTCTCTATGTCGCCTTTCCCGATGTCTCGGCCACGCTTTCGATCGCGCTCTTCTTGCCCTTCAGCCTGGCGCTGCTGGGCATCGTCATGCGCGGCGCTTCTTTTGTGTTTCAAACACACTTTGAGCGCTCGTACACGGTGAGTTCAATCTGGGGGCGCTCGTTTAGCGCGGCCAGCACGATCACGCCGTTTCTCTTTGGAGCCGCCGCTGCGGCGGTCGCCAGCGGTCAGATACGCGTCTCGCACGGTCTGGTGACCGCCGCTCTGATCGGGGCCTGGCTAACCCCCTTTGCCCTGACAACTGGCGTGCTGGGCATCGGACTCTGCGCAATCCTGGCAGCGATCTTCCTGACCGTCGAGGCCGAGCAGAAGCAGGACGAGAAACTGGTCGCCTACTTCCGCACGCGCAGCTATCTCGCCGGTCTGGTGACGGCACTGGTTGGACTGGTGGACCTCCTGCTTGCGCCATCTGAGGCACCTGTGCTCTGGCAGGGCATGCTCGATCACGCGCTCTGGGCGGTGATAGTCACGATGCTGATTGGCATTGCCACGTTCCTGGCCCTGGTCTTCCGTCGCTATAAACTTGCTCGCCTGCTGATCGGCGTGGAGACCGGAGCGTTTCTGGGTACCTGGGGTCTGGCGCAACTGCCCTATATTGTTCCGCCAGATATGACTGTCGCCGGCACTGCCAGTCCCCCGGCGACGCTCATGGCCTTTCTCGTCAGCGCAATGGTGGGGATGCTCGTGCTGATCCCCTCGCTCTGGTTCCTCTTCCACGTGTTTAAGGCCCCCATTCCCACGCCGCCTATCCACGAGAAAGAGGTCGAGCAGCTTTGAAGGGTTGGGACCCTTAGTGGCGAGTACATGAGGTAAAACAAAGGCAGAAAGGAGGGTATGCGCATGCTAGCATTTGTCGACTATGGACTGATCGTGGTGTTTTTTCTCGGCGTACTGGTCTTCGTGTTTCTGTTAGCACACCCAAAGGCGGAAGAGGTCGCAGCACATAACCAGACGAGTGTCGTGGTTGCCCAGACCGCCTCAGTCAAGGATAAAAATCCTTCCTATATTGTTATCGCCGTCTTCTTCTTGCTGCTGGTTTTAGCCGCATTTGTCAGCGCAAAAGGATCAACACATACATAAGTAACAAACCAAAGCAAGGAGATAGGATAGAGAAAGATGAATGATGCCAGGAAGTCAATCGGTATGATGCAAAA
>DAOTTJ010000265.1:0-20118 GCA_034437695.1 Ktedonobacteraceae bacterium | reverse complement strand
AAAGTAGAAAGGAAGGGCACCAGCAAAACGGTGATAAAAACCAGAGCTACCATGCTCAGTATCAAAAGAAGAGTGATACCTTTAATGGTGCCTGTTAGGAATACATTGACAGAAATCTTCATATGCTGTCTGCCGTGAGAAAATATAAAATATGTTTATAGTCAATGTGGATCAAGAGAAATCTAAGTAAAGAGTAACATATATACAGAAAAATTCAAGCAAAGAAGCGTTGTTTTCTTAGGCAAGCGAGGCCTGCGGCCCTGCGTTCCTCGCTCGCACGTTGAGGGAGATGCGGGGCAAGCCTCGCCAGAACTGGAAAGCCTGTGGGGTGCTTGCTTTATAGAAAAAGGGACGGTATAATGATCAGAACACTATTCCATTAATTCACTAGTATCAGGCGGAGGCACTGCCTTGAGCAATCACGATATATCAGGTGGCGGCGCGAGCGGAGGCAATAATCCGGCTGGCATCCGTCGCGAACGCGAATGACGGATACCAGTTCCCAGTTCGTTTAATGGCACTGGTGCGCAAATGAGTAGTGCGCGTAGCTATCCTGGCAGCTGTGATTTTGAAGAAATGCTCACCTCACTACGTGATCTTTTCACCCATGATCGCCAGATAGCCAGCCAGTCTGACAGCAAACGCTGTGGCATTTGCTATCTCCACTTTTCTCCCAGCGAGTTACATTACCGCGAAGAAGGGTTCTATAGCTGTAGCAATTGTGAGCGCACGCTGGGTAAACAGGCGCTATCCATGTTGCGTCGTCAGCAGAAGTAAGGTCTTAGCGAGCACGTGAGGCTGCTAGAAGGTACCAATTGGTGCTCTATTCTATAACGGCCTCGCGCTCTAATTCTTCCTCTTCTTCTTCGATTGATTCGTGTAGATCGTCGGGACTATCCAGGCGGTCCAGGAAGAGTATGCCGTCCAGGTGGTCGATTTCGTGCTGCATGATACGTGCAAACCAGCCCTCAGCGCGAATGCGCACCGTTTTACCGTGTACGTCCTGAGCCTTGACTGTGATGCTTTCGGCCCGGCGAATATTGTCGCCATAGTAGCCGGGGATGCTCAAACAGCCCTCTGGTCCTGTAGCTTCACCCTCTGCCTTAATAATCTCAGGGTTAAGCAACGCCACCCGGCGCTCTTCATATTCTGCCACAAACAGGCGAATCGAGATATCGATTTGCGGTGCCGCCAGTCCAGCACCGCGAGCCGCATGCATCGTTTCAAACATGTCATCGACCAGCTTTTGAAGTGAAGCATCGAAGCGATGAACTTTTTTGGCTTTCTGACGCAAGACTGGATTCTCGGCGGTCACGATTTTACGAATAGGCATGATATCGTATTTCCTGCATTCCTTCTGGATCAAACCAACACACGTTTTAAACGGCGACGAGCGCTTCGCCTTCTATTTATCGTACCATATCACCCATCAATTTACCACCCTCTTCTGATTTGAGACCAGGGCTGTTGCAAAGTCGCCCTGCCGCCTGCGGCGGGCAAAAGAGGGAAGAAAGGTTTGTGCGAGGACACCTCTGGTTACCTGTCCCCAGACAGGGTGCCGGCAGGGACGCTGCACCCTCGCTTTGCCGTTTGTATTCCCGACTTAACAACTCTGCTTGTGAACGATATATTATTCATGTATAATAGATATGAAATTATTATCTTTGTATCTTCGATTATATAAAACTCCAAGATGTAAAGGGAAGGGAATATGGGTGATCACTGGAACGATTGGTGGTATGAGCAGCAACGGGCGGCGGAAGCTCAACGGCGGGTTGAGCAGGAGCAAGAGAGGCAGAGGTGGGCAAAAAATGAAGAACAGAGGCGGGAGCAGGAATACTGGAATCAGTTTGAGCGGAATGTGCGACCGGAACAACGTACAGGGGTTATTCGTCCTCGTCGTAGTAGGGGTCCGGGTCCGATTATTGGAGCCTCGCTTGGTGGCTGTCTTGTTCTGCTTATCGCGCTGGTTGTGCTCTATCAAATCTTTGTGCATCTCAGTTCCTTTATCACCACCCCTGCTACGGTAAATTCATCCATTCTTGTCGATTATGGGGCTTCAGGGTATCGTTATGAAGTCGTCCCAACTGGCGAGGGTCAGGGATTTGAAGCTCAGAACTATAGCGAGGCTGCCTTTCAGGATGGAACTGCGGCTTTTGGCTTTGCAGCCAATGGATGTACTCTCGATCCTACAATTGAGACACGCTGGCCTCCAAACACCGATATACTTGTTCGTCGGCTAATTACTGTACCAAATGGAACTGGCCAAGTGACTATCGATGTGGCTATTGACAATGATGTTCTCATGTATTGGAATGGCTCGCTGGTGGGGCAAGCGACACATGAGGAGTGTGCTATTCGTGATACATTGCATGTTACTATACTCCAATCTCAGATCCATAAGGGAGAGCCAAATTTATTGGCCGTTCGTGGCATCGATCGAGGTGGGTCCACGTACCTCGATATGCAGATTCAGAGTCAGTGAAAGATCTCGGAAGAATGCCTTTTATAGATTAGCTTCGGATTTCGGAACTATCCTGGCTAAGTAAGCAAAGCGAAGCATAGGAGATCCTTGCCTATCTTTCTAGCACAATGAAAAAACCTGAATCACTATGCGTTTAATAAATAAGCAGAGACGTATCGCCTCTGCTTAGCGTTGTTATTTTTAGCTATTGATACTCGTCTCAAGTACGACTGGTAATTTTACCGAGCGTCCTTTTTATGTGCATCTCGACCCAGAAGCGAGTAAAACACGACTTCCAGGTAGTACGGCTCAGATTTTGTAAACGATGCCGTTTCATTTATTGTCGTAGTCAACATAGGAGAGTATATGAAAGACTCCGTAGTGCAAAAGAATGGGAAGGAATTTCCCGTTGCGTCTGAGCCTGTTGAAGATGCTTTGCTTATTGCCTCATCTTCGCCTTTAAATCCACCACAAACTGTGCTTGTTCCACCAGCACCCAGCTACCAACTCTATCCCTGGGAACCTGCTAACCGCTTGCTTGCTATGATTGACGAAAGAACCCACGGGCGTGCCGGCTTGCTGCAACGTCTGTTCAGCTACCTTTTCTTTGGTGGCCTGGCCGCGCTGGTCAACCTGGGTGTTTTTTATGTCATGTATTATCATCTGCTCAAGACGGTCGACAACACTGTTTTGCGTAATACGCTGAGCTACATTGTTGCGGCAGAACTTTCTATCCTGGCGAACTTTATTCCCAATGATCGCTTTACGTTTAACACTCTGCCTGGGGCCACTCGACCCTGGTTGCAGCGTTGTTTGCGTTTCCATATGACGACGATTGTCGGTAGCGTGCTGACCTTCATGATCGAGCTGTCTTTGAGCACGTTCGGACATATTCAACCTATCGCCTCGGAAGCTATCGCTACGCTGATTGTGCTGGTCTACAATTTCTCGTTTCACCACATCTTTACCTACCGACACCTTAAACAAGCGTCTTAACCGTGAACAGCACTGGTGTTCTACTGTAGAAAGTTTTTGTTGTAGCTGTGAGAAATCTGCACGATGCTTGAGCGGGTTGTTGCATTTATTGAACAACATCAACTCCTGCCAGCGGACGGGACCGTTGTGGTCGCCGTCTCTGGCGGGGCCGATTCTCTCTGTCTTCTCCATCTCTTACACCAACTGTGTGGACCCACCAGATGCTTCCCAGGTGTGACGCTTCATGCCGCGCACCTCGACCATATGTTGCGTGGCGCGACGAGTGCGCAGGAGGCCAGACAGGTAGCAGACCTGCTGTCTGCCTGGCAGATCCCCTTTACGCTGGGGTCCGCCGATGTGCCTGCACTGGCAAAGGTGGAAAAGCGCTCGCTCGAAGAGGCGGCTCGCGAGGCTCGCTATCGGTTTCTGCGCGAGGTTGCCTGTGGTAGCCCCATCGCTGTTGCGCACCATGCCGATGATCAGGTAGAGACTATACTTTTGCACTGGTTGCGCGGCAGCGGTCTCGCTGGTTTGGTGGGGATGCCTCCGCGCCAGCAGGATATTATCCGTCCACTACTGACGGTTACCCACGCAGAAACCCTTGCCTATTGCCAGAGTCAGCAGATTGTGCCGCTGGAAGATGCCAGCAATAGCGATCCGCGTTTCCTGCGCAACCGTATCCGCCACGAGCTTATCCCGCTTTTACACGAACTTAATCCTGGCATTCAATCGACGCTGCTGCGCACCGCTGAGGTCTTGCGTCCCGACCTGGATTGGTTGGAGGCACAGGTTGACGCGTGCTGGGAACACGTGGTAATCGACGAACGGGAGACCAGGCTGAGCTTGCGTACTGAAGCATTTTTAGGCCTGGCGCTCAGTCTGCAACGCCACCTCTTACGCCGTGTGACCGCCCGTCTGTGCGCGGGCCAATCTCCGCTGGAACCGCGCCATTTTGCCCTGATCGAACATCTACTCACCAGCCATGCCGATCACCAGGAACGCGTGTTGCATCTGCCGCAGAAAATACGTCTCGTCCAGCAGAACGAAGTAGTGATTTTCGAGCGCTTGATTGCTCCACACATCCTATCCTCGGTGGAGGATAATGCGGCGATCTTGCTCTCAGTGCCGGGAAGCCTTGCGCTTCCCGGTACGCCCTGGATGGTGCAGGCAGAGCTACTCCCGTCGGATCTGACCGCGTATATCAAGGAAGAGATGCAGCGGGAGCACTGGTCTGCTGTCTGGCGCGTGCTGGAACCTCCCACTCCCCACGCTGTCTATATCGATGGCACCTTTCTGGGCGAGAGTATCCTGGTGCGCACCAGGCGAGCGGGCGATCGTATTCGTCCGTTGGGCATGGCGCACGAGAAAAAAGTCCAGGATATCTTGAGCGATGCGCATATTCCCCGCTCACGCCGCGAGACGATCCCACTCTTCTTTTCAGAGGCCCACTGCCTTTGGGTCGCCGGTTCGTGTCTCGACGACCGTGTGCGCCTGACCTCCGCTACACAGCGCATTCTTCGCCTCGCCGTTCTGCCTGTCTAAGCTCGTCGGTGCATAGAAGCAAAGGGTTAATTCGCCACTAGATTTGTTTTCCCAGCAAACTGTGATATGATTTTCCTATAATTGACTTGCTTGACCACGCGGGATAAGTATGTGTGAACTGCGTACACTTTTTATATATATAGATGCTTGCCCGTGCTGTTTTGCGTAATCGTTTGGTAGGCGCGTGAGAGGTAGGACCGTCTCCGGCCGCGAAACAAGGTCTTCCCATTGCGTGACCGGACGATTACCTGTTCTGATAATGGGGTAGAAATATATGCACCAGGATATCGAAGAGATAGTTTTCTCCAGAGAGGCGCTTCAAGCCAGAGTAGCGGAGTTGGGAGCGCAGATTACCGCAGATTATCGGGAGAAGTCGTTACTGCTCTTAGGCACACTCAAGGGGGCTGTGCCGTTTATTGCCGACCTGGCGCGGGCCATTGACTTGCCGCTGGAGATTGACTACATGGCGATTTCCAGTTACGGGAATAGTACTCAGTCCAGTGGAGTCGTGCGTATTTTGAAGGATTTGGAAGGTCCGATCTCGCAGAAACACGTTTTGATAGTTGAGGACATCATCGATAGCGGCTTGACGCTGCACTATCTGATGGAGGTATTGCGTCAGCGCAGGCCGTTGAGTCTGGACGTATGTACCCTGTTGGATAAAGAGCGTGAGCGCGTCAAACCTATAGACTGTAGATACACCGGTTTTCTCATCCCTGACCGTTTTGTTGTGGGCTATGGGCTTGACTATGCCCAGCGCTACCGCAACTTGCCCTACATTGGCATCCTCAAGCCCTCGGTCTACCAGGTTGATGAGCCGCATCCCAATCGTCAGCATACCAGTCCAGTAGAGTAACCGCCTGCCAGCGAGTGGCAGGCGGAGATTTTCAGTGTGCCGACGTAATCGGAGGCAGTAGATCTTGCGCGACGAGCGGCAGTTGCCGGTAGATATCGGCTCCTGTGAGCACCGAACGCCAGCTACGGGCCGCTCGCAGATCTTTCACGAAATCTGTTTGCAGATCGACGCCCAGGGCCAGCCAGATCAGACTGATGGCCCGGCGTGCGAAGCCGATGTCGTTGCGTGGCTCGATCCTATCGAGATCTTCAAAGAAAAAGCCACAACTAGTGAAGCTGTACTGCTGATAATACTGCGCTTCAAGCAGGCGCAAGGTCTGTAGAGCCAGGTCTGGATTGCTCGGCGGACGTTGTCCCCGGCCGAAGCGGACCCAGAACGTTTCGGCGCTTTCCCAGCCGTTGTGCAGAGGTAGATAGCCATCGCGGGCCGCCCAGGGGTCGACCAGCGTTGCAGCCGTGTGCTGCTCAAAGAGCAGATCACCACGCGCCGTCAGTGAGTCGAGAGCGTAGCGGAGAGCAGCCTTCCATGTGTGGGGTCCTTCGGTGCAATCGCAGCCGTGCGACCAGCGTTCGATGCCGTGACTGCAACTCCACGCGCTGGGCAGGCGCAGTTCTACCTCGCGTGTGGCTGGATACTGGCGCATGTAGCGTTCGAGCGTGCAGATCTCGAAGCCGGACGAAGGAGCGCCGACATTGATCAGATGCGAAAGAAACTTATCGCGCCAGGGGCGGTGATGACCATAGAGTTCGCCATCGGTTGCGATAATGATCAACTGTGGTTCACCGGCCTCGCGCTTGCTCTGCGTCAGTTGTTCAGGCAAGTAGTGTGCAGCAAAGAGGTCGGCGTTATTCGTAATATTCCAATCGAAGGAGACGCCGCCTGAGAGTGGAGCATTATAGAAAAAGACAGTCATGCTCCGGCCACCAAAAAGCTGGACAAGGTAAGGTTCGGACGGATCGACGGGTCGAGCGGCCTGCCAGGGAGCAAGCACCGTATAGAGAACGCCATGTTGTGCCAGCACATCCAGACTTTCCAGGTCGACGGCAGTTTCGGCCAGCCACATACCAGTCGCCTCGCGTCCAAAGCGTCGTCGAAAATCGCTCAGGCCCCAGGCGATCTGCGTATACTTATCGCGGGTAGTTGCCAGGGGCAGGATCGTATGATTATATGCCTGGGCCATCGCATTGCCCACGCCGTAACGCGTGACGTGATGGCGATCGGCCTCTATAATCCGTTGCATAACCTCGGGGTGGGAGTGATCGAGCCAGCTTGCGAGCGTCGGTCCCAGATCAAAATTGAGAGTCTCAAAATTGCCGGCCTCGGCATTAGGAGCGTAGCACTCGTCAGTAATTTTTTCGTTGAAATTGACAAAAGGAGTAGCGGCAGCTTCTTGCGGGATTAGACCAGTGAAAGGGTTCTCACGTGGGGGTTGGTAAAAGTGGCCGTGGAGACAAAGGTAAATTTGTCCAGGTGTACGACGACTTGTCACCTCGTCTATTTGTGGAATTTGTTCGAGCATAGGATTCCTCTCACTCGTGGATGGAGCAAGTCATGGTCAGAGTTGCGTCTACTCTGAGGCTAACCGTATATCCTTCCTCTCTTGATATCAACCACGAATTAGCTGATGCTATTATTATACCATAGATACAGCGTATTGCAAATGCATAAGTTACAGGGTATGAATGTTTAAATGTTTTTTGTACATGTTCCGTTAAAAAAAGCAGAGGATGCAGGCGAGACGTGTCTGGTATGCATTTACGGTTCGCGTGCATCTTCTACTCTTCTAATTACGTGGGGAGTTGCTATGCTCCCATCAACGTCTGGCCCTGGAAATCCCCTGGTGGGTTGAGCAAGAAGGCCTCGTAGGCCTCGCGCAACTTAGGGTAGCGCAAAAGAAAAACCCCCGCGTATTCCTGGGTCAACGGACGAGGTTGGCGCAGGAGGTGCATATTCGAATCCTTGAGGAGGCGGTTCCCTTTTTTGCCATTACAAGCGCGACAGGATGCGACCAGATTTTCCCATGTGCTCAAGCCGCCACGTGAACGTGGAATGATGTGGTCGAGAGTAAGCTCACGGGTGTGTTTGCCACAATACTGGCAGGTATCTTCGTCGCGGAGAAGGATATTTGATCGTGTGGGGTGCAGGACCATGCGCGGAATACGCACATTGGCCAGCAGTTGTACGATCACTGGGCGCTCCAACTCCAAACGCCTGGCCTGAATACTCTCCTCAATCAACTGACGAGCGTTCTCATCGACAAAAGTGACCTTCTGCTTTGATAGCAGGACGATGAGACGACGTTCAGGAATGACCGAGAGAGGTTGGAATGAAGAATTCAATACAAGAACTGGCATGAATGACTTCCCTTCCTCTCTGTCAGAGCCGATTATCAAGAACAGACAGCGAGGGAGAAGCATAGGGTTGATGTCGGAAGGGGAGTAAACCCGACTACCCGGCTTCTACTGCCGTCTGTAGAGACGACCAGGTGAATAAGGGCTTTGTTGCGGTAGAAAGTCGAGAGAACCACGTTCTAGTAGTTTCCTCGTACCGCCCAAAAGACGGGAACGTTCTGCACACCCAGGTAATTGCGGCACTGCGAACACTCTGTCGTCTCTGCGCTGTCCGGTTCGCGGACACGAGTAGGCGGCAGCCAGGTAACCATATCTCGTAGACTGAGATACATGGATCTGGTCTGTTCGCATCAGTAACTCCTTGTAATGAGAGTTTGGCCTGTCATAGAATACCTGCGTCAAAATTGAGTGCCATCCTGGTCGGGGTGAGAGGACTTGAACCTCCGACCTCAGCGTCCCGAACGCTGCGCGCTAGCCGACTGCGCTACACCCCGAAAAACGATCCGCGTGAATTGCTTCACTGGCCTACCCAGCGAATTTTTGAAGTTATCTGCTTTCGCCTGTCACTTGCTTACAGGCTACTTCAGAAACCCCCCCTGCTTCAGGCTAAGTATACCACACATCGTCAAGCCCTGGCAACAATTCTGTCCAGCGATCAGGGGTCATTTCATTTCTCAGAGTAAAAAGTGCAGAAAGGTGTTTTTCAGGCACATTCCATGCGCTTGAAAAACACCTTTCTGCACTTAAAACCTTTGTTTCGCCGCAGGTGAAGCATCCCTGTGACCAACATCTACCTATATTATTAGAATGTTGGAGTAGCATGTTATAATCAATTATATTTCTGTTTGTGTGAGTTTTATAAAAATTTGAGTACGCGAGGTGTTTGGCATATTGATGTTATTTTACTGATATGTAAATTTGACATAGTATGTCTCTTTCATTGTACAGGTTGTATTTCCTCCAATCTGCAAGACACTGCTTTTGCGTTAGAAAGTGGTCGATTGATGAGTGATGAGTCACATTTTTTTCTGCCAGTCAATCAAGAGATTGCTTTATCTCTCCTAAATGATGTGGACAGCGATGAGCTGTTCAGGCTGGTGGATAGCGACCGGGCGCGTCTGCGCCAGTGGTTGCCGTGGGTGGATTACGAGGAATCGCCCGAGGATAGTCTGGATTTCATTCAGCGTGCACAGCGTCAGTACGAGGTGCATGAGGGCTTTCAACTGGGCATTCGTTACCAGGGGCAGATAGCTGGGGTAGTTGGCTATCATACTATAAACTGGCCCAACCGTCATGTAGAGATCGGTTACTGGTTGGGTGGCAGTTTTGAGGGCAAAGGAATTATGACGCGGGCTTGTAGTGCTCTGCTGACGTATGCATTTGATGAATTGATGCTCAATCGCGTAGAGATCCAATGCGCGGTGGGCAATACGCGTAGCCGGGCTATCCCACGCCGGCTGGGTTTTACGTTAGAAGGTATTCGACGCAAAAGCGAGTGGCTTTACGATCGTTTCTTCGATCTGGAACTCTATAGCATCCTGGCCGAGGAGTGGCGGGGTTGAAATTTTGGAGCGCCGAAATGCCCTGCACCAGCGCATACCAGCATGTCGATCGATGCATTTATGGTATAATCGAACGGTTTCTAGAAATCAATGGGGGCAATACTACTGATGCAATTCACACAGAAGGTACCCGAATATCCAGGGTTTCGTAAACTCTCTCGTTTCGCGTTTATTTTAGGATTTATATGCATGTATCTTGTTGGCGTGGCAGCATTTACGCCGTCGGCGCTGGCTGCTTCTGTGACAGCGCCAGGGACGCCGGGAGGGCAGATATCTGATCCTGTTGTACGGCAGGTTGACATCGCTCGTCCAGCTATTGTACGTATGATCACGACGTTGCACGGCAGCTTGACAGTGCATTTCGAGCCGTCGACCCAGACGGCGACTTTTCCTATCGGTGGAGGTGGGTATACCATTGAATTAAGCGGCACTGGTGCTTTTATCAGCTCTCATGGAGATTTGTTGACGGCTGACCACGTGGCCAATCCCCCCCAGGATGCGTCAATGGCCGACTATCTCTATCAGCTTGCTGCGCAAGATATCGCCAATTATGTCAATACGCATTTTCAGACGACGCAGCCGTATACTGCGAATGATGTGCTTTACTACCTGGAAACTGGTACATTTCCTTCGACACCCAAATACGACCAGCCGAGCACGCAGGTCTTTCAGAGCATTGCATACAGTGGTCCAGTGAGTGGGACAAAGCTCCAGGATGTCACTGGTATCACCCAGACTACTGTTGATAAAATTGAGGCTCAGAGTTCGTTTGAAGCGTCGGACGTAGCGATTGTCCACGTTCCTGGTATGGATGATATGCCGACGATCAGTCTGGGCGATTCCAGTCAGGTGACCGAGCAGGACGATCTGACGATTATCGGTTTTCCTGGCAATGGCGATGTGAGCAATTCCCCGACTAACCTGCTGACCTCTTCGATCAACCGCATCTATGTGAGTGCAATCAAGAGCATGGATAATGGCGACCCGGTGATCGAGGTGAGCGGTAATGTCGAGCATGGAGATAGCGGTGGACCTGCGCTGGATAGTCGGGGCAATATTGTCGGCGTGGTAAGCTTCAACCTGGCGACTTCCACTGATCCAGGGCAGACTGCTTTCCTTCAGCCATCCAATGCTGCCAGTTCGCTTATTCAATCGCAGAACATTGATACCACGCCTGGTCCGTTTGAGAAGGCCTGGACGATGGCCTTCGACGATTATTCTTCCTCGACGCCTGGTCACTGGCATAAGGCGGCGCAGGAGTTGCAGACGCTTAGCAATAATTATAAGGGCTTTGTGGGGATCGCACCCTATGTGGCTTTCGCGCAGACGGCTGCTTCGCACGAACGGACGCCGTCGACCTCGTCAAATTCCAGCACGCCTGACCTGTTGTTGATCCTGGGGATTGTGATTGTGCTGATCATTTTGGCGGTGATCTTACTGGTTGTCTTCCAGAGTCGCAAGCGCAGTCGCCTCGCAACTGCGGGTCCTGCGGCTGGTTCTCCCGCTACGCCGTATAATGTCTATGGAGGGTATGCACCGGCTAATGGTGTTCCCCTGGTCTATCGGCCCGCGCAGGGTTCTGGAAACTATATGCCGATGAATACAGGCGCGACTGGTGAATATGCTCCGCCCCCACTGGCGTCGAACCCTGGAGTGTATCCACCTCTGCCGGAAAGCTATACGAACGCTTCCTGGTATGAGCAGTCTGCGCCCTATCCGGTGCCAGTAATCGCCAGTGCTTCGGGTCAGCTTGAGCAGCCGCAGGCAGCTCCCAGGAGCGAGACGCCGGAAGAGGCATTTGCACGCGACCAGGTGGCGGAGACGCCAACGGGCAAGCCAGTGCTTGTCTCGCAGGCCGCAAGTTCAGTCGTGGACTCTGGCAACAGTAATGGTTCAGGACCTTTAGACACGCCGTCCGAGGGTCACAACGAAATATCCAACGGGATGCCGTCCACGCCAGTCTATACGCCGGATGCAGGTTCTGCATCGCCATTCGAGATCCTGGAGCCAACCGTCGCGCAGAGCAATGAGTGGAAGCCAGAGCAGTTCGATGCAGCTCCACTGATTCCTAACGCTTCGTGGGAGCCTTTACCTCCGGTCGAGAGCGCAGAGAAGACGATAGTCGCGCCCGTTTCTTCCTGGAACTTTGTGGTTCCTAGAAGGCCAGCTACCGGCCCCGCCACAAATGGTGGAAGTGAGGGGAACGGGGGTTCCGACGGCAGTATGCGCTACGTCACGTGGATCGCTCCATGTGGACATCTCAATATACCAGACGCGCAGTTCTGCCGCGTGTGTGGTCGGCCAGTGCGCGGTGGCAACTCGACAAACGACCTGACCGAGCATAGCGCACAGTAGAGACGTTTCTGCTTAAACTTAGAGTGTCGGGGGCGGTCCATACAGGCGAAACCTGTATGGACCGCCCCGTTTTTGTCTCCACAATTTGGCCTCGTCGGCCCTCTGTATCGGGCCTGCGTAATAAATGTTACATATAAACGTTATATATAGCGTATGGATGTGTGATGCCTGAGCAGATAACCCTGAGGCAAAGTGCAGAGCTTCCCGCTTCCCCACCACAATGCTCATGGGAGACGCAGCCTTGAGCTTGTGTAGCGTAGGAAAGCTCTGGGATAAAGCGAAGTATAATCTGCATTTCCAGTAAAATTAATGTATAATTTGATCGAAGACTTTTTCTCTAGATCCGCTATGGAGATATCATCTCTGATTTCCAACCACATTCCGGCAGAGAGTAAGGTAAGGGCAAGAAAATGTATAAGAAAAAACACATTTACGGATCTGGTAAATTAAGGTATAGATTGTATGCGGCGTGTTTGTTTGGAGTAATGTGTCTTGCTCTGGCGTGCGCTGGTGGAGTGTCGATCGGCGCTCCAGCGGTCTATGCTGATGGGGTGCCTGGGGGGAATATCTCGGACCCGCTGGTGCGGGCTGTAGATATCGCTCAGCCTGCGATTGTGCGTATTCTCACGCAGATAGTTGGGACCTTGACGGTGACGTTCTCTAATGGCCAGAAAGTGACATTTCCGCAAACGCCCCAGAATGGGGTCAATGGGTATCCTCTCCTTTTTTCAGGCACAGGTTCATTTATTAGTGCTCATGGAGATATTCTGACCGCCGACCACGTGGTCAATCCTGTTCAGGACGATCGGCAGGGACTGGACCAGGCGCTCCAACAAACGGCAGCTCCCGATGTTGCGACGTATATAAACCAGCACTTTAATCAGCAGGTAACCTCCGATCAGGTGACACAGGAGCTGGCAAATCAGCAGCTTCCTTCCACTTCGCAGTATCAGACTCCGGTGAGCGTGGCGTACCTGAGCACAAACTTTAGCGGTCCGTTGACTGCGACCAGTATCAACAATGTACCTGCCAACCAGTTTGCGCAGGTTGATACTATCAAAGCGCACAGTCCTTTTAGCGCTCAGGATACGGCGATTATTCATGTCAGCGGTATGGATAATATGCCGATGCTGCAATTGGGCAACTCTTCGGCGGTTCAAGAGCAGGATCAATTGCGCATCATCGGCTTTCCAGGTAACGGCGATGTAAATCTGGCCCCCACCGACTTTTTGACCTCTTCGATCAACCAGGTATTGGTCAGTTCGATTAAGACATCTGAGACAGGTGCGCCGTTGATCCAGGTTGGCGGCAATGTTGAGCAGGGCGATAGTGGTGGTCCGGCCCTTGATAGCAATGGTAACGTAGTGGGCATCGTCAGCTTTGGCGCAGCCGCTACGGTCGGCAGTACGAGCTTCCTGCGTCCGAGCAATAGCGCTACTCAACTTATCCAACAGGCTGGTATCGATACGACGGCTTCACCTTTCCAGAAAGCATGGAGCCAGGCCTTCAGCGACTACGCTGCGCAGACTGGTGGACACTGGCACAAGGCGGCGCAAGAGTTTCAGCAGTTGTCCACGCAGTTTCCTCTTTTCAAGGGGGTAACGCCTTATCTCCAGTATGCGCAGCAGCAGGCACAGAGCGAGAAGGTAACAAGCCCGAGTGGCACGAACCAGCCAGCGCCCGGTCAGACGAGTCCAGTGGGTGGGAATAACCTGCTCTATCTTGTAGGTGGCAGTGTCGTGCTGGTGCTGGTGATTATCCTGGTGGTAGCTGTTGTGGGGTCGCGTCGACGCAAGCCGGCTGGATTGGTGAATGCAGGTGTACCGCCTTACAATCGCGGTCCTGGTGTGGGCTATCCTGGTCCTGGCGGTCAGGGATATGGTGGTTCCACTCCAATGCAGGCACCTCAGCCGTCTGGTTATCCGGGACAAACGCCCCAGACACCAAATTATCCTGGCCAGGCACCTCAGGCACCTGGATATTCTGCGCCGACGCCAGCGTACCGGCCACAGCCGCCGCAAAACCCAGCGCAAATCCCGTCCTTGCAGTCCGGCACGAGCTACCAGCCCGGAGCGCAGGGTCAGCAGTGGCCGCAGCCAAATCTGCCGGTAACGCCTAGACCGTTGCCACAGCCTCAACCCGCAGGTGCAGGTAGTGCCATGTCGGCGTTTGGTGCGCCGCAGGGATCGGCTCCAGAACCTACAGTGATTGCGCGGCCAGCGGGTTCGCAACCGCAGTGGCAGACCTGGCCGTGTGGACACACCAACCGCAGCGATGCACGTTTCTGCGGTGTGTGTGGTGACATATCGCCGATTCTGCCGCGCAACGCTCCTTGAGCGCCAGGGAGTAACCAGTAGTCTTATGGTTGGAAGAGAGAGACGCTGGCGTGTACTGGAACCCTGAGTTCCGTATGCGCCAGCGTCTCTCTTTGTTATAGAGAAGTACAGACAACTTCTTTAGGCACCCATGATATTGTAGCCAGCATCGACATACATGATCTCGCCTGTGATGCCGCGAGCGAGGTCGCTTGAGAGGAAGAGTGCGCTATCCCCAACTTCGCTCTGCTCGATGTTGCGGCGCATCGCTGCAACATCGCTGGTATGGTTGCGGAAGGTAGTAAAGCCAGAGACGCCGCGAGCTGCCAGGGTATTCAGCGCTCCGGCCGAGATCGCATTGACGCGGATATTGTGTTCGCCCAACTCGTAGGCCAGATAGCGTACACTGCACTCAAGTGCAGCTTTAGCCACCGCCATCACGTTATATTTGGGCATCACGCGTTGGCTAGCCTGATACGTCAGCGTCAGAATACTGCCTCCGCCGTTTGCCTGCATGAGTGGGAGAGCGCGTCCCGCCATCGCAGTGAGCGAGTAAGCGCTGATATCCAGGGTCGTCGCAAAGTCCTGGCGGTTGGTCTGATAGAAGCTATTCTCCAGAGCTGCTTTGGGAGCAAAGGCGACCGAATGGATAAGAATATCGAGTTTGCCAGCGAACGTCTCGCCTGCCTGAGCAAAGGCCGCGTCCAGTTCGGTGTCGCTTTGTACATCGCACTGGAAAGTAGTTGTGCCGGGGAGTTGGGCTGCGAGACTTTTTACATCTTTTTCCATCCGCTCCTGGTATGAAAACGCCAGGGTTGCGCCCTCGCGAGCCAGCGATTGCGCAATCGCCCAGCCAATAGATCGATGATTAGCGATACCGAAAATAAGTGCTTTCTTTCCTTCAAGTAAGGGCATACTATAACTCCTCTCAGATAGCTGCGATAAGCCCGAGAATATGTGTGCCGGGTACATTGATCCGGGCGGAGATACTCATTCTTAAAATTTGGTTTCGTAGCCGCGATTAGTCCAGCCGATCATACCGTTGGCCAGATTATAAACTTTTGTCATACCAGCCACCAGAGCAATTTCGCAGGCGTTTGAGCTGCGCTGACCTGAGCGGCAGACGAAAATCACCGCCTCATCTTCTGGTAGATTGAGTTCTTTGAGTGCTTTGCCGAACGTATAGATTCCGTCGATAGGCACCAGGGTTGCCTCGGCAATATGGCCTGTGCGCCACTCTTCGGGTTGACGGACATCGATCACTTTGATACCCTGTGCAATCATCGCCTTTGCGTCGTCGGTGCCAATGGTTGTGTAAGGAAAAGCCTCATCTTCATTCTCGTAAGGCATGGGAAACTCCTTCTAATGCGTCGTACTATCGTACTGTTCAAGCCAGATGCGCCCCAGAGTTGTCGCGCTGATCAGAAATTCATCGCCTACAAAGGCCATTGTAAGCAGTCCCTGATCTTCCATATCGCGAAAATCGTCGGTGATCAGGAAATACTGGTGCACCATTCGCGCCAGATCACTTTCTGGTAACTGTTTCCAGATCAATAGTTCTCGCAAAACGGCGGCGAATTTGGGGCCATTGTCGTCAATTGCCCGCATAAAACGCTCCTCACCTGTCCCGCTTTTGTAAGGGAGAGCTGTTAGAATACATCCGCGCTTCCACAGTGTAACAAATCCCCGAGTAGACTGCAAGTCGGCAGCGGACGTTTCCGGGTTTTCCCCTTCTCCTGCTATATGTGAGGAAAACCTGTGGCACTCGACTTGACCGAGGAACTGTGCTATAAACAGAGGAAACGCCTGAGTGCGACGAAGGAGATCAGTCAATGTCCGATCATGTTCAGTCAGAGATCCAGGTCAGTACCGTTATCAGGAATATTGGTCAGCTTGTGACTATCGCGCAGGCACCCTTGCCGGGAGCCAGCGGCCAGCTTCAGATTATCCCTAATGCAGCGCTGGCCGTCGATAAAAATCAGATCGTCTGGTTAGGTTCTGATGATGAGGCAGAACCTATCTTTCAGCAAGATAAAAGCCGCAGCGATGAAATTAGAATTATCGATGCAGATAGAGCGGTGGTTACGCCCGGTTTCGTCGATTCGCATACCCACCTCGTCTTTGCCGGCGACCGAGCAGCCGAGTTCCATCTACGTCGCCAGGGTTTGAGCTATGGCGACCTCCTCGCGTCTGGACGCGGTATTCTGGCAACGGTGCAGGCGACACGCGAGGCCGATACTGGTGTGCTGACTGCGCTGGCTCTGGCTCGTTTAAATACGATGAGTGCGTACGGTACTACCACTGTTGAGATAAAAACGGGCTATGGACTGGATATGGTCACCGAGGAGACCTGCCTGCGCATTATCAATAGTTTGAATGCGATTGAGACTGGTCCAGCCTACAAGCTTGACCGCGTACGTGTAGTGCCGACCTTCCTGGGGGCGCACAGTGTTCCTCCCGAGTACCGTGATAGACGCGATGCATACGTCGA
Source organism: Ktedonobacteraceae bacterium (assembly GCA_034437695.1). Classification (GTDB taxonomy): domain Bacteria; phylum Chloroflexota; class Ktedonobacteria; order Ktedonobacterales; family Ktedonobacteraceae; genus Paraktedonobacter. Next base: position 3,207 of record DAOTTJ010000265.1, on the reverse strand, counting down.
TCTGCTGGTCGAAGAGATGTTGCCTTCGTTTGTCGGGATGGCGCGTTTCTGTGATGTGTTCTGTGAGCGCGAAGCCTTTACGCTGGAAGAGTGCCGCCGTATTTTAACCCGCGCGAAAGAGTTGGACTACGGTCTGAAAATCCATGCCGATCAGCTCACTCCTGGTGGTGGTGCACGCCTGGCCGCCGAACTGGGAGCGACCTCAGCCGATCACCTTGACTTTGCGACCGACGAGGATCTCGATGCTCTACGCGAGGCTGGTGTGGTGGCGACGCTGCTGCCTGGCTGTGCTTATACGTTGCGCTCGCCGTATCCCTCGGCCCGGCGTTTTCTCGATCGTGGTCTGCACGTTGCGCTGGCCACCGACTTCAATCCAGGCACCTCTTACGTCGAAAATATGCAGTTGATCCTGGGTCTAGCTATGTCGGCTATGGATATGAGCCTGGAGGAGGCTCTGATCGCCAGCACTATCAACGGCGCACGCGCTCTGGGCTTGCAAGACCGCATAGGCAGTCTCGAAGTTGGCAAGCGCTGTGAACTTGCGCTCTGGTCGGTCAGTGACTACCAGGAGATCGGCTATCACTTTGGCACCAACCTGGTGCGCTCGGTGTTGCGTATCTGAGCCGTCGACCGAAATGTTTCACGTGAAACATTGTCCACTCATCTAGCCTCGCTTATTTAGTCGGACAGAAAAATTCGTTACCTTAAAAGGCACAATCGGCAGATCTCTAGAGCTTATGCGTTCTCTCTGCTGCTTGTGCCTTTGCATTGAGCAAAGATCTGCCTACAGGCTTGCGTCCGTTTTTTGTTGGAGCTGTCTGTTACAATGCTCTGAAAAGCAGATCTCTATAGAAAGGAACAAATCAATGAAAGTCGATACTGTCTATGCCCTGCCTAAGAGCGTTAGCATTGCGAGTCAGACTTCGACCATCGAGGAGGTGCTGGCGGTGGCGCGTCACTATGCACCTGTTGTGCTGGCCGACGAGGCTGTGACACGGATTCAGGCTGCCCGCAAGGTGATCGACCGTGTTGCCGACGAGGGCGAGAAGGTCTATGGTGTGACAACTGGTTTTGGTCACCTCAGCCGCGTGAGTATTCCCTTTGCCCAATTGACCGATCTGCAACACAATCTTTTGCGCAGTCATGCCGCTGGCGTTGGTGAACTGCTGAGCGAAGAAGTGACGCGTGCGGTGATGTTTCTGCTCGCATCAAGTTTGGCGCGAGGCAACTCAGGGATTCGCGTCGAAGTGGTCGAACTGCTCGTCGGCATGCTCAATCAGCGTTTCTATCCTGCGATCCCCTCGCGTGGTTCGGTAGGAGCGAGCGGCGACCTGGCGCAACTCGCTCATCTGGGTTTAATCTTAATTGGTGAAGGCGAAGTAATCTGGCAGGGTGAAAAGATCACCGGCAGTCGCGCCCTGGAGCAGGCAGGTCTGGTCCCACTGCGGCTTCAGGCCAAAGAGGGACTGGCGCTGATTAACGGCACTCACTTGATGGAGGCGATTGCTGTCCTGATGCTGGCTGATGCCGGGACGTTACTGCGTGCTGCTGAAATTGCCTGTGCAATGAGCATTGAGGGACTGATGGGCAGCCATGTCCCTTTAGACCCACGCATCCACGCTCGACGTGGTCAGGTGGGTCAGCAGGTGAGCGCCGCTCGCTTGCTCGCACTGGTCAGTGAAAGCGAGATCAACGTCAGCCACCAGAACTGTCCACGCGTGCAAGATCCGTACACGATGCGCTGTGCTCCCCAGGTTTTCGGTGCAATCCGCGATGCTTTGGAGTATTGTGGCGAGGTGTTTGAGCGCGAACTAGGTGCAGTCACCGACAACCCATTGATCTTTCCCGAAGATGGCTTGGTTTTGAGTGGGGGCAACTTTCACGGTCAGCCGTTGGCGCTTGCATTGGACATGATGGGCATAGCTATGACCCAGCTAGCCAGTTTTGCCGAGCGCCGCATCTTCAACCTGATGGGTCCACACGATTGGGACGAGCAGGGCGCACCCCTTTTCCTGGCTCCTGACCCCGGTCTCAACTCCGGCTTTATGATCGTCCAATACGTCGCGGCAGCACTCACCAACGAGATCAAAGTGCTGGCACATCCTGCCAGCATCGATTCTATTCCTACGTCGGCTGGTATGGAAGATTTCAATAGTATGGGAGCGACGAGTGCGCATAAGTTGGTGCGTATCGTCGAACAGGCGCGACAGATCGTCGCCATCGAGCTGCTCTGTGCCGCGCAGATGCTCGACTTTCGTCTGCCGCTTAAAGCAGGTAGAGGAGCTTATCGCGCTTTCACCCTTGTACGTTCGCATGTCTCCAAACTCGAACACGACCGCGTCATGGCCCCCGACATCGAAACCTTGACCCAGGTTATCCGCGAGGGCGTCTTCGACCAGGTATAGGCCGAATGTTTCACGTGAAACATTGAAATCGAGGCAAGCGAGCAGCAGTGTTTCATGTGAAACATTGAAATCGAGGCAGCGAGTAGCAGTGTTTCACATGAAACGTCGAAATTGGAGCAAGCGAACAGCAGTGTTTCACGTGAAACATTGAAATCGAGGCAAGCGAGCAGCAGTGTTTCACATGAAACATTGAAATTGGAGCAAGCGAGCAGCAGTGTTTCACGTGAAACATTGAAATTGGAGCAAGCGAGCAGCAGTGTTTCATGTGAAACGTCGAAATCGAGGCAAGCGAGCAGCAGTGTTTCACGTGAAACATTGAAATTGGAGCAAGCGAGTAGCAGTGTTTCATGTGAAACATTGAAATCGAGGCAAGCGAGCAGCAGTGTTTCATGTGAAACATCGAAATTGGAGCAAGCGAGCAGCAGTGTTTCATGTGAAACATTGAAATCGAGGCAAGCGAGCAGCAGTGTTTCACGTGAAACATTGAAATCGAGGCAAGCGAGCAGCGGTGTTTCACGTGAAACATTGAAATTGGAGCAAGCGAGCAGCAGTGTTTCACGTGAAACATTGAAATCGAGGCAAGCGAGCAGCAGTGTTTCATGTGAAACATTGAAATCGAGGCAAGCGAGCAGCAGTGTTTCATGTGAAACATTGAAATCGAGGCAAGCGAACAGCAGTGTTTCACGTGAAACATCAGTGCATGACTTCGCCGCCATCCACCACAAGCACCTGACCTGTAATAAACGATGCGCCCGGCGATGCAAGAAAGAGTGCCGCGTTGACTATGTCGTTGGCTGTTCCC
>DAOTTJ010000264.1:0-11776 GCA_034437695.1 Ktedonobacteraceae bacterium | reverse complement strand
CTATCGAACAATAAGACTTATTAGCCAGTATCATTGACATTTGAATATTTTTTCATAAATAATCGAAATAATTCAAAATCCGTCTGATGAATACTTTGTACTTACTATACGTTTCTTGGCATGAAGAAATGAGGAGGGAAGGCAGACTGTATGGCCAAAGGCAGTAGCTATGGCAGCAAGTCCACTGAACCGTCATCGACGGTTTCTTCTATAAATAATATTCCACGCAGAGCTACGCGGTTCCTGAGGGAGGAACCCACTGAAGAAAGCGTTGCAGCGACACGGGTCCCGCAAGGTCAGGTTGGAGCGGCCAGCAACAAAACGACTGCGCCCGTTACGCAGGAATTTGCCACGCAGTATAAAGAGCAGCCGACGCGCATAACCGGGGCGAAGCGAACGACAAATATGATGAAAACTGTCACGTCGAGTGACGGCTTTTCTACGCAGAGTGAGACGCGCACGAAGGCAACGAAGTTCCTCAACACCCCTGTGGTAACTCGTGAGTTACAGAGGCAGCAAAGGGCTGAGGATAGCACGCGGCTAATCCAGACCAGTCATCCGCTGGACCGGCATCGTTCGTGGATGAAGCTGCTGGCAGTGGTTTCGGTTGGAGTAGTGCTTGGAGTGACGATACTGGTAGCGGCCGTGATGTATATTCGCGGTCCAGTCAATCCACATTATGTAAGTTTTACCGGTGGGCAGACCTTTCCGATCCAGCTTGGCGGCTCCTCGGACGCCTTTAATCTCTGGAATAACAGTACAGGACCGATCCCTTCGCGCACTGCTCTCCCCAGCAACCCAGGTCCCTATTCGGTGCTCGGCAAGCCGACGATTACAGCCAGTTTCATCAACGAGGTGCTGGCCAGTTACGATTCGCCGACGAAGGGCATGGGACAGAGTCTGTACGATCTGGGAGTACAATACGGCATCGACCCGGTCTACCCTCTAGCTTTCTTTATGCACGAAAGTCTTTTTGGCACAACAGGAGAAGCCCGCGTGACGCTTTCGCTGGGCAACGAACGTTGTATTCCCGATCGCGCCTGTATCGACCAGGATCGCGGCGGCTATGCGCAGATGACAAGCTGGCAAGATGGCTTTGAACATTGGTATAAGTTGATCCGCAACCTTTACATAGCTCAATGGGGTCGTGTAACTGTCGATCAGATTATACCTAAATATGCGCCGAACAGCGACGGCAACGACGAAGCGGCGTATATCTCAACGCTTAAACACGAGGTCGATACGTGGCGGGCGGGTGTTGTCAAACCTTGAGCAGACCCTGTTCCAGTGCTCTGCTCAGGGCCTCGGTTCGTCCAGAGACGTGCAATTTAGCGTAGATATTAGCCAGGTGAAAATTGACGGTCCGCTCACTGACGAAGAGGCGGGCCGCAATCTCTTTATTGCGCAATCCATGACCGAGCTGGACTAAAACTTCCTGTTCGCGGGCGGTCAGAGTCTCCTGCATACTTCTCGCGGTATGGCCGCTTTCCTGATTGCCAAAACGTGTCAACAGGTGGGCGGCCATCTGTGGTTGGATCAAGACTTCGCCGCGTGCGACCGCCCGGATGGCCCTGGCCAGTTCGTCTGGTGCGACGTTCTTTAAGAGATAGCCACTAGCTCCCGCCCGCAGGGCTTCATAGAGCATCTTCTCGTCTTCCTGTTCGGCGAGGAGAAGCGTGCGGATCTCGGGACTGAGCTGTTTGACCTGGCGCAGGATCTCCAGACTTTGTGCGGCCTCCAGATGTGCGTCGATCAGCACGAGGTGGGGGAGCAGCTCAGCGGTTTCGCTGACCGCCTGGACGCCTTCACCGGCCTCACCAACTACCTCCAGGTCGGGATAGCTCTCCAGCAAACGCCGCAAGCCAGCCCGTGAGACAGCCTGGGCGTCGACGATCAGCAGACGGATCGTACCGGCTGGACGTGGCAAGGGATCGGGGGTGTTCACCAGTTCGGGCGCGGCATAGGGGACGCGCACCTGCAACTGTGTACCTGGTTCGATGCCACTAGTAATAGTCAGTGCGCCGCCCAGTTCCTCGATCATATCGCGCAACTGACGCATAGTCTGAGCACTCAGCAACGTGGAAGCGTGCTCCTCGTGCTCGGGAGTCAGAAAAGGCGGAAAAGTTGTGGTCTTGGCGGGAACAGTGGCAAAAGGAACTGGTCCCTCGTCGGGCGGCACGCCGTCGTCTTCCAGACTCATGACAATCTCGCTGCGCCGATAGTCCAGATTGAAGCGCAGACGCCGCGCCCCCGTGTGTGTGGTCACCTGAGCCAGAGCCTCCTGCGTGATGCGATAGAGCAGACGTGAGAGGTAATCGGGCAGCGGGCGCTCGCGTCCCGCAAAGGCGATGCGACTAGAGAGGGCCAGCTTTTCGGCGGTGGCCTCGACCTGCTGTGAGAGCGCTTCCGCCAGTGGCAGACCCGGCAGCTCGGCCAGGAAGAGCGCATCGCCCGTCTGTGCTGTATAGAGCAGCTCGCCGACCAGTTGCTCCAACTCGCGCAAACCCAGGCGCAGCGCTGGAAGATCAAGCGCAGAGGTCGTCAGCTCCTCATCGTCGCCGTCCTGAACCAGCACCTGTAAGGAACTGACCCGCGCGAGCAGAGCGTGGAGTCTGCGCGTGAACTGCGCCTGGTCGATCTCGTGGATGCCTGCCAACTGGACAGAAGAGTCGAACTGCATAGTTTACCTCACTGGTTCAAGCGCCAGCTTGCCGCTTTGTAAGACTATCTCAAGGGTATCACCGTCGCGCACGCTTCCTTCAAGCAAAGCGCGAGCAATGCGGTTCTCGATCTCTTTCTGGATCACGCGTTTGAGCGGACGCGCCCCAAACTGGGGATCATAGCCCTCGGCGGCCAGGTGGTCGCAGGCTTCTTCGCTCAAATGCAGTTTGATATGTCGTTCGCTCAGGCGCGGACGCAGACGATTGAGCTGGATTTCGATGATATCCTTGATACGGGTGCGTGTAAGCTGGTGAAAGACAATAACCTCGTCGATGCGATTGACAAACTCGGGGCGCAGGCCTTCCTCGCGGAGACGCTGGCGGACCAGACGTTGAATATCGTCGTCCTCCATACCGTTGTACTCGTGCAGCCAGCGGTCACCGAGATTGCTCGTCATAATGATCACCGTATTTTTAAAATCGACCGTGCGCCCCTGGCTATCGGTCAGGCGACCGTCGTCAAGAATCTGCAACAGGACGTTAAAGACCTCGCCTGCGGCCTTTTCGATCTCATCAAAGAGCACCACACTGTAGGGTCGGCGGCGGACCGCTTCGGTCAGCTGTCCACCCTCATCGTAGCCGACATAGCCGGGAGGCGCACCGATCAGCCGTGAGACGCTATGTTTTTCCATGTACTCTGACATGTCGATGCGGATCAAGGCCTGTTCATCGGCAAACAGGAAAGCGGCCAGGCTGCGAGCCAGTTCAGTCTTACCCACGCCGGTTGGTCCCATAAAGATGAAGCTGGCCAGAGGACGATTGGGGTCTTGCAGGCCTGCACGTGAACGGCGGATGGCGTCTGAGACAATTTGCAGGGCCGTCTCCTGGCCGACAACGCGTTCGCGCAGGCGGTCCTCCATCGTGAGCAATTTCTGCACCTCGCCCTCAATCAGTCTAGAGACCGGGATGTGCGTCCAGCGGGCGACTATCTCGGCCACATCCTCTGCGTCAACCTCTTCCTTGAGCATACGCACGCCAGCCAGACTGCTCAACTTCTCCTCGGCCTGCTGTAGCTTGCTCTGCAACTCGGGCAAGATCCCGTAGCGCAGGCGACCCTGAAGCTCCAGGTCGGCGCGGCGCTCGGCCTGTTCATACTCGACCTGGGCCAGTTCCAACTGCTCTTTCAGGGCGCGGATCGTCTCGACCGGCTCGCGTTCGCTAGCAAAAGTCAATTGCAGGGTATGGAGTTGTTCGCTTAGATTAGCGATCTCCTGCTCGACCTTTTGGCGGCGTTCGCGGCTGGCGCGATCGGTCTCTTTTTTCAGCGCCTGCTGCTCAACCTGGAGCTGGCGAATGCGCCGGTCAAGCGCGTCGATCTCGCCTGGTGTACTGTCCAGTTCAACGCGCAGATGGCTAGCGGCCTCGTCGATCAGGTCGATGGCCTTATCGGGTAGGAAGCGATCGGTGATATAGCGATGAGAAAGAGTTGCAGCGGCGACGAGAGCGCTATCCTGGATGCGTACGCCGTGGTGGACCTCGTAGCGCTGTTTCAGACCGCGCAGAATGCTGATGGTGTCCTCGACCGAAGGCTGATCGACCATGACGGGCTGGAAGCGGCGTTCCAGGGCGGCGTCTTTCTCGATATGTTTGCGATACTCGTTGAGAGTAGTAGCGCCTATGCAGTGCAGTTCGCCGCGGGCCAGCATTGGCTTGAGCATATTTGAGGCATCCATCGCGCCTTCGGCGGCCCCTGCGCCGACGAGAGTATGCAGTTCATCGATAAACAGCACGATGCCGCCATCGGAGCCAGTGACCTCTTTGAGCACCGCCTTGAGGCGTTCCTCGAATTCGCCGCGAAACTTAGCGCCGGCCACCAGTGCGCCGAGGTCAAGAGTGATGACCTTCTTATCGGCCAGAGTTTTGGGGACATCGCCGCGAATGATGCGCTGCGCCAGACCTTCGACGATAGCGGTTTTGCCCACGCCTGGCTCGCCGATCAGCACTGGATTATTTTTTGTGCGCCGGCTGAGCACCTGAATCACGCGACGGATCTCCTCATCGCGTCCAATCACCGGATCGAGCTTGCCAGCCGCCGCCAGTTCGGTCAGATCGCGTCCATAGCGCTCAAGTGCCTGGTACTTACCCTCGGGTCGCTCATCCATCACGCGCTGGGAGCCGCGAATAGTAGTCAGGGCTTGCAGAACAGTAGCGCGAGTCAGACCGGCGGCGCGTAAAATGTGCTGGACAGGCTCCTCGCCGACTTTAAACATAGCCAGTAAGAGATGCTCGACGCTCAGGTATTCATCTTTAAACTGACTCATCACCTCCCACGCCTCGTCCAGCAACTTGCGCAGACGCGGCGAGATGGTTGGTTCGCCGCCTCCATAGACCCTGGGCATGCGCTCAATCTCGCTGCGGGCCACCCGTCGGGCTGCCTCGACATCCCCGCCGACTTTGACAATAATCTGCGGAACCACCCCGCCATCTTGCTCCAGCAGAGCCGCCAGTACATGTTCAATTTCCGCCTGACTCTGCTTATAAGTCTGGGCCAGTTCGCCGGAGGCGACAATCGCCGCGCGTGCTTTCTCAGTTAATTTTTCTAGTTTCATAATCAGCCTCCTTCACAGGCGAGAGAATTTTTCTGTACTTCAGTATAGCATTTTGAGCTACCTATTGCAAGGAAAAGTGAGTGTGCTTGTATCAAAGTTTTCACAAAGAAAGGGTAGCCAGGGCCTGGGAGAGGAGGAAGAATTTCGCCTTTCTCACTTGACAGACTATGATATAGTGGTCGTGTAGCGAGGTCCAGAAGGGCCAAATCAAGCGCGTGCCGGTGTAGCTCAGTGGTAGAGCACTCGCCTTGTAAGCGAGTGGTCAAGGGTTCAAGTCCCTTCACCGGCTTTTCTTTATAGTTCGCAGTCCTTTCGCGCAAAGCCGAGGCGGCCAACATCTCCTGGTCAGCCAGAGCAAACAGCACAGAAGCGTTTTATACAACCTGTTCGGTTTGAGCTATTGAGTGCCATACATCTAGTCCACAATGGTTCCTACCTGATGCGAGGCATATAGTGTGTGTTTACATACTTGCGGATAAAAGCGAGCATATAGCGTGCTGAGACGCTCGAAGCCTGCTTGTGATAGGCATCGTTTTTATCGCTATCGGCAAAATCCGAGACACCTTTAGCTAGCAGGGCGTGGATCTCGGGAAAATCTCTGATGGCTCGATAGAGGGCAGTGCCTTCCATATCGATTGCTAATGTCTTGCGTATAGGGAAGACCGAAGTCTCAAAAGGATGGTCTGCGCGTACCGCGTTGCCAGAAGCTATAGCTCCGATATGATATGTTGTACCGGTATGTTGATCAGCTTTGATAGCGGAAAAACGTTCAGACTCAAACGTTTTGATCAGACTTTGGACAAGCTGGCTCGTCTGATAGGCAGTAGCATCGGAATGGAACGTGCGTTCCCTCTCCGCGTTGAGCGTATTTTTCCCGCTATCGTAGAGATATGCCTGATCAGCTATGATCAGATCGCCCAATCGAACCGATTGTTTGTCGCCTGCACATATTCCTGGCATCGCGACAAAGCGTGGTCGAAACGTTCTAAACAGAGGATTCAGATGCAGGCCCATATCTAATACCCCCTCACGTGGAGGCCAGGAAACATGTAAGCGCAGAGCTTCTCCCGCTTGATTAAGCATGGACGTAGAATAATACGGCAGCGTAAGTTGCTGATTAAAGCCAGCGGCAAACTGCACCCCGCACAATTGTTCGGTTTCGCGCATAAAAATATGCCCCTCTTCACGGAGAGCGCAGACCACGCATACATCATATATCTCGCTGACCGTATCCAGAGCGACCGATGCCGGCCAGAATGGCAGGGCCTGATTGAGGTCCCACGTGACCGGGAAGCATTCGGTCTTTCTCTCAGACGGGTTATCAAATACTCGTCTGACGAGGAGAGTTTCCGCGCTAATCTCGGCTTCAATCGACTGCAAGCCACGAGGAACCTGTAGAATAGCCAGCGCCTGTTTTGTTCCGGGGAGAACTCCCTGGCGAGTATTGACTCCTTTATATATCCAGTGAAAGATAAAGTCACCCTGGCCAAAACCTGTAATCACCGGTTGCAAGCCAGTCAGGCGAAAGCAGGGACCATCGAGATGGCTGCTTGTTTCTGAAGAGAAGGTGAAATCGTCGGCCACTGTTGTCTTGGAGACGCCATCACCAGTTGTAGATATATATTTAGGAAAGAGGTCTCGCGCAATGATCCGATTATCTATAAAATCGACGAGAAAAGTGATCTCCTCGTAGTACCCTGCTCCTGGCAGTTCATGCAAGGTGAAAGGCATAGTTATGAGGTAGAAATCCACCTCATTGCTGAGAGAAACTATAGCGGGTGTTGGAGTCAGAGCATAGATTTGAAAGCCGAGGGGATTAAAAGTGATTTTTCCATCGCGCTCTTTACGGCGGCCAATCGCCGTTGGGTTGCCACGTGGATGCAGATCTTGAGGTGCAAAAAAAGGCAGCGAGATAGTTGTTGTAGTTTCTGGTAATGGATCGGCAGGGAGAACAATAATTTCCATAGAGCTATTTCCTACCTCATTATGAATGAGAAACTGTCTGTTTTAGCAGCCAGTAACTACAAAGCCCGCCCAGAATGCTGGATGAGCATACGGGAGTGCCTCTGGCGTGCTCTGAGCACGTCTGGTAGCGTTTTTCCTGATGCGCTCCAAACCTTCCTGGTGACTATATCTCGCCTGAGAAGGGACTGGTCCGCTCTCAAGTCCACCGCCTGGGAACAGGGGATCATAATCTTGTAAGACGGTATACGTAGCCTCTTCGCGCAACCAGTGTTGAGCCTGCGCCAGAGCCTGTGCAGGCGACCAGAGGGCCTGGGTATCGAGGTAAAGGCTGGCAAAGCGGCTCATCAGCAGGTAGGTAGCCTGATCGTTGACCTTCCAAAGGGATGCGATCACCCCGGCTACCCCGGCCTGAAGAAAGCCCATAGCCAGGCCGATTACTTCATTTGGAACCCGTTGGACATCAAAGACTGAACTTTCACAGGTTGAGAGGATCAGCAAGCGCATGTTGTGCAGATCAATTTCTCCGTCAAGTACCTCGCCGAGTGAGATGGTGCGCTGTACTTCTGGCACATCTTCAGTTCCTGCCAGAACCAGCACAGATTTTCTAGGTGTCTCGAGATTATAGATACCATGAACTGCCAGGTAGGCACAGGTTACCTTCTGCATCTCGCTGGCAACCGCCGCTTTTTGCAGCGCGTGTGGAGCGAAGTGGCGCAGCATATCGAGTGAATAACCTGCGCGACGAGCCAGGCGATAGACAGTCTCAGCCTCAGCAGTGGCAAAGGGTAGATCTCCCAGTTTATGGTCGGCGGCCAATGGCAGTGGATTCCCTCCGATCAGCCACTTCTGGCGCTTCTTACTTAGCTCCTGCGCTCGTCGACGAGCAACCGTGGCGGCATATGCGCCAGGCACAACGGTAAATTCAAAAAGTTCGCCTAAGTAAGATACTGGTCGTTTGGGAAGCTCGATGCGCACAGCGGAGAGAGGAAACAAACCCAGGCGGCCATAGGGGACGAGCATAACACGGCGAATGCCACGAGCCAGGAGCAGAGCTGCGAGTTCATTCAGACCGAGAGCACCCAGGTTTTGCACCATCTTTTCCAGGTCCATCTCGACACGTATCGAGACTTCAGCATCCTCTACATCTGGTTTGTAATCTACCGGACGTAACAGCATATCAAGTGCATTTGTCGTAAAGTGGGGCAATGAGAGGGACTGAACCTCCGGTGTACCATCGAGCTGGCGTGTTACAATCAGCGCAAAACCTGGTTCTACCCCATCGACGATCCGGCCTTGAGTAACTGGCACCAGGCCGAGTGAGATATAAATACCAGTGCTGAGATAAACCAACGCCTCATCGGACGCAATCACAGCGCGAGCAATGCCGTCCAGGGTAGGCAAGGGCGTCATAAAATCCGGCTCGTCGTTCTCACGGATTGCAGCACGGGCCTGCACGAATTCCCGATAGGCATTTTCAAGCTCCTGATTGAGACGTTGCTGGCGCAGGGATTGTTCGGTTGGGGCAAGGCTCGCTGGCGGAGACTCGATTGCCCGGTGTTGATAGGCTCGCCATGTATTGCGAGCGCTCAGAAAGGCTTTGAGACGCATCTGAGCCTGCGGATTACGTATATGGCGCATTTTATGCTCGTAGTTATCAATTTCAAGCGTGGCTCGCAAACTCTGCGCACGTCCCTCTTCCAGTGCAATCACTGCCTCTACCGGGTCCGCTTGAGGCATACGCAGCAAAATTTGCGCGTCATGGACATACATATTTGTATACGCAGCTTCTGCTATTTCGTCGCCCTGGCTCTGGGTACTGAAAGCTGCGGCCACCAGATCGCGTTGGACCTTGCGAGCCTCTATGAGCGCCTCGTGAGTTGCCTGCCAATTTTTCAGGTATTCAAATATCCAGGCACGTACCAACTGCACGCGGCGGTGCCTGGCAGGAGCGACCTGCGCGGTAAAAACGGTCAGTGCTGCATTAAGGTGTTCAAGGATGGCGTGGGCATCTGCTTCCTGACCGGACGAGAGACGAGCAATCAGCCCCAGACCATGATTCATACGCATAATAGCCCAGTCCTGGGGAGTGCTAGTGGGTGAGAATATGGTTTGTGCCAGTGCGAAGTGCTCTCTGGCTCGTCTCTGATTCTCCTCGCGGTCGCCCCACATACACATTTCGTACGTGCTCCCTAATTCGCGCTGTGCAATTGCCCACTCCTTAGGAGTTCGTTCGGGAGTTAAGACAGTGAGAGCTTTCTGGAGATCCTCAAGAGCGGCGTCCCACTGTTTATGCCATACTGCCAGGCTATTTGCAATCTTATTAAAAGGCAGACTAAAAAGTGCCTGGAGACTGCCACCACTATCGCCCATGACCAGATTTGCCAGTTCTCTAGGTAGCAGGCCGCGGAGGGCCATTGAACGATTGATCAGAGTCATAGCCCAGAGCATGGGTTGGCGTTCGGCGGTAAACACAGTGAGGGCTTGATTATAGTGCATAAGAGCTTCTTCCCTATTGGCCAGGCGCTCACCCTGGAGCCGGTTGAGATAACTATGGCCCCAATTAACATGTGCTGTTGCCCAAGCGACGGGTTGAAGATGAGGATCAATCTGTTCAAGAACGGCAGCAAAATTTACAATTCCCTCTTCCAGGACTGTTGAACGATCGCCACTCCCAAGCTCCTGAGCTGCCAGCGTGCGGTTTCCTATGGTGGTAGCCCAATCGCGAGGATAGGTTTCGCGCGTGAAAACCTGAAGTGAGAGATCATAGTGTTGGAGGGCCTCGCGCAGATTTGTGGGCCGCTCCCCAACAATGCGAGCAAGATAGGCATTCCCCAGGTACTGATGGCATACTGCCCAGCTACGAGCGTTGAACTCACGTGTAAATACCTTCAACGCATCGTGGCAGTCAGCGATGGCCAATTCGCGATTCTGCCTGGCATCTCCACTACTGATATCGATATAGGCAAAGGAGCGAGTCTGGTGGAGAAGCGCCCACTCGCGAGGCATGTGTTCAAATGTTACAACCTTCAGCGCATCACTACAATCCCTGATGATCTGTTCCAATGTACGGGACCGATCACCGCTATACATATAGCGGAGCGTATATGCTTCTGTACAGACTGCTTTTAGAGCAGCCCAGAACTGCGGTTGTTGCTCGTAGGTGAGGTGTTCCAGCGCAGTTTCCAGGTCAATAATAGCCTGATCGACGTTAGTAGTCAGTCCCTCATTATACCACTCCTGCATAGTCATGCCTCGCATACCACGAGCCATAATCCAGGGCATTGGCAGATCTTCGTAAGAGAAATACTCTAAAATAGTATCAAAAGCGGCGACAGATAGTTTAAGATTTTCATCACGCACTCCATTCAGTCGCTGGGCATAGAACATCCCACGCAGCAGATGGGCATGTGACCAGTAGTAAGGTGTCTGTGTTGGGGTCAAAACTGTCAGCGCTGCCTCGCAGTCGGCCAATCCGGCATCGCTCAGGTTGCGGGGATCGCTCTCTAAGAGCTGATTCTGGACACGAGCACGTTCAAAGTGGCAGATCGCGCGAAAATAAGGAGTAGGGGAATCAGCAAAATCGCCCAATGCCTGTGTATAGTGATCAAGAATTGCCCGCGCATCGTTCTGTGACGTAAGGCGGAAACCTTCACCCAGGAGTTTGAACGCCTGCTCGCTCTTCAAGGGAGGAAGCTGTTGGATCTCCTTCAACAAAAACTCATGATATTTATCTGTGGCAAGCGGAGCTATGCCAGGTATCTGAAAAGACGACGCGCTATCTGGTGATTTTTGTGTACTAAAAAATTTGGCTTCAAAATCGCTGATCTGCTCAAAGAAGTCAGGGGGGAATTGGGCAATCTGATCAGAGAGTGCGCTCAGTTTATCTGGATCTAACTGGTTCATTATCCCACTTAGCTCGCGAAGCTGGCTGGCATTTTCGACTGGCATACCCATCTGCTGCTGAAACATCTGGAGCGCATCGTCCAGATTTTCTGGCGATAGCTGAGTCACCTGGCGAAACATATATTCCCATTGCTCCGGGGTCATCTGCTGAAATACCTCGGCCATAGAAGGAGCTTTAAAGGTGGGATTGGCTGAGACTTCAGGGGCGCTAAAAGTTGGATCGGTTGAGACGGTTGAAAAATCTGTGACCGGTAGCACAACTGGCTCTGGAGGTGCTTGCTGGCTGCGAGTATTGGTGAGTTCCTGACGCAACTGCGCATCTTCAAGTAGCGCCAGACGCCCTTTTAAGAGTTTTAGCGTCTGTTCAGCAAGCAAGATATCGGAAGGTGTTGCCAGCATATCCTGTGCTTCCTGTGGAGAAGCAGACAGAAACCGTATTAGCTCTGTGAGATGTGGAGTATCCTCTGAAATCGGATATTCACTGTCATTGTTCATTCTTATGTATCCTTTCTACAACTGATTATTTTATATAAACGAAAAGCAGTACTATTAGTGGGGAAAGGAGAGATCTATAGCAATTTTTTCCTATATATTAGAGTAGATTGAGCATTTGAAATGGTGGCTATGTTAAAATGTACT
>DAOTTJ010000263.1:0-18028 GCA_034437695.1 Ktedonobacteraceae bacterium | reverse complement strand
CCTCATTAAACAACTTTGTCTTTTCTTCTTTTCAAAAAGCAACCATCAGGTTGCCTATTGATAGTATACTTGAAAGTGTGACAATTTGCAACCTATACGTTGCCTGTTTTGAGAAACTAGGTTTTTCCTTGCCCGAAGAAGTGAAGAGAGCTGAACACGTATGCAAATTTTTGAGCAGCTCGATCGGCGATTGCTCATCCTGCTAGCGCCTGATTGTCCAGAAACCGCTGAGAGTTTCAGTCTGTCGGTTGAGGGAACCAGGAGCCGCTCGCGCAATACGACCCACTCAACCGCGAACGTTGATCCCTACCCTGGCCTCGACATAGGTGTCACGCAAGGCTTGCTCGATCGATTGCGTGACACGAAATACCTCGGCTAACCGCTCGGCCTGCGTACGCTGACTTTCAAGCATCTGGTAGAGCGGCGCAAGCAAGGGGAGATTGGGATCAGCGCCCAGCGCCTCTGTTGCGGCGTGTAAAACGGTCTGCGCTCCCGCCGCAACGTCGGCATGCGCGAAACCATAGCGTGCGGCCCGTTGGTGGAGCGCTCTATGCGGAACTATCGCTCGCCCTGGCAACGTCTGATCGAGGGCCAGCCCTTTTAAGAGGGTCAAAAGGGCCGCGTAAAGCGCGAAATCGCCACAACTGTCGCAGGCCTTAAATTCGATCCGCCCGACCTCTGATCCCACGCGGGCAAGTTTGGTCAGAGAGGGATCGCTGGTCAGAAGATCCTGTGAGCGGGCCAGGAAGACCTGGACAGCGGGACGTGTGCCTGTGCGCCTAAACGTCCGCACCGAGAAACCTTCCCACAGGTGTCCAGCATAGAAGGGCGAACTAAAGCTCCACGGGACAATTGCGGGGCTATAATAGGTGAGTTTCTGCCCGAGGTCGATCAGGGCGGCCACAGACAGGTCAGCCGCCGAAATATTCAGATCGGGTCCATAGGTCACCATCGAGAGTAACGCGCTCAGATCTTCGGGAGAGAGGTGCAGGAGTTGTTGTTCGTAGGCGTTGAGCGGGGGATCTGGCACAAAACGAGTCTGGTAGGGATGGTGGCTGGTCAGGACAGGCGTCAGACCGTGGCGCTGCACCACCGCGCAGAGTTGGTGAAAACTGGCAGTCAACTCGTCCACCGCGCCAGCGATGCTCGGATGGATCGTGGTGCGGATCTCGATCCCTTTGGGCAGACAAGCGGTGAGTTCGCCGCGTTCGTTAAAACGCTCGAAGCCCTCGATATACCAGCGTTTGACGCGAATACCTGCGTCGCCAATGCGCAGAGACGCCAGATCGCCAGCGTACTCTGGGAGTTCATCAACAATCTTTTGGAGATCGGCAAACGAGGTCGAGAGGAAGTCGACAAAAGCTCCCTCGCGGTCGAGAAACGCGACCTCGTGTTCAATGCCAAAGCGAAATAGCATTGCAATAGTCCCTTCTACATTTCATCATCCAACCTGCCTGCGGTTTAAGCTAAACGCCAAAGGAGAGAGCCTCTAGTACCCGGTTTAGGAAGTCACCAGTTCTGGCGCGGAGGCCGGCGGAGACTCAAGGCGGCGGGCAGGCGTCTCTCCGCGGCGGCGTGGCAGCCAGACGCTGCGATAGCGAGCCAGGAAGTATGACCCAACCACAAGCACAGCGGCAATCGTCTGTGCAACTAGCGTTTCCACGGTCGGAAACACCGAGAACCACAAGCCCAGCCAGTCAGGGATTGGCCACGCGAGCGAGGTCGTCGGAATCCAATGTGCCAGTTGCATCTCCTGCGCCTGCTCGCCAACCATGACGAGAAAGACAGCGCCAAGCATAATGCCGGTCAGAACCAGCATCTTCTTGTAGGGCAAGCGATGGTGCGCCACAAAGGTCAACACGCCAATGATAGCAGTGAAAAAGAGACCGATGAGCACACCGACCAGGACGATCAGCGAGCCAACCTGTAGCCGCAACGTTTGCAGAAAAAGCACAACCTCGAAGCCCTCGCGATAGACAGAAGCAAACCCGAGCACGATCAGTCCCGAGAACAGACGCGTCGGGGAGGCATGCGCGGAGAGCAAGGCACGCTTGCGCCGATTCTGCATCGAGATCCAGCCGGTCCAGTAGATCTTGTGGAAAAACCAGTTCATAATCACGACCAGGACAATTACCGCCAACAGACCCGTCGCGGCCTGCACATCCAGCGCGGGCAGACTGGTACTCAACGTGCTCAAAATGCCGACGACGATAAACCAGGTCACCAGACACGCACCAAAACCGGCCCCCGCACCAAGAGCAATCGGACGACGATAGCCGCGATTATTCCCCAGCATACTGGCAGTGATAGCCGAGAGCACCAGGATACATTCCAACCCCTCGCGCAAGACCAGAACTCCCGTGTCGACGATCGCCGCTCCAATACTGAGGTGAGGAATAGTCGGGTCTGGATTGCCAGACGCCACAACTCCCTGCCAGACGAGCACGGCAACCACCAGTCCCGCCGCAAGCAACAAGCAGATACGCAGAAGGTTGCGCACGGTCATCGCTTGAAGAAATATACTTTTCTGCAACATAGCCTTTCCTCTCAGCGCTAATGCCTTCAAGGCTAAAGAGAGACCAGAACTGCTGGTAGGGCTTGCACCTCCTACCCTGACAGGAGAATACACAGCCAATCTCGTCAACTCTTTCATCTTAGGGTATGCTAATATCCTAGCATATAACTAGGATATTAGCATACCCTAAGAGACAAAGTCAAGAGCACCGCGGGCAAAGGCAATGCCCGCGGTGCTCTCTTATGCTGTCCTTTATTCATCTCACTCGCTTAGCTCCGCGATCTGCTGCTGCTGGAACTTCCACTGTTCCTGGGTCTTTTGCAATTCAAGCAACTGATGTTCAAGCTGCAATTCCTGATCCTGCAACTGTTTACGCTGTTGATACGGACCAAAGAGTTGCGCCCCTTCGACCATTCTGCCGATATTGTGGAGAGGTCCACGCTGTACAAACGAATCAAGCTCAAAGTAGTTTGAACGCGTCCCACGAATACCATTATTCAGTTCGCGCAACTGAATCTTTACCTCTTTCAGTTGGAGGCGTATCTGCGCAATCTGATCTTTATACGGGTCCTTTGCTCGCTTCGCACCGCCACGGCGTGGAGTGCGCGAACCAGAGGGTACTGGCGAACGCGACGAACGAGGCTGTTGGGGTACGACAGCGCCCGCAGACTGCAAAGGTGCGCCACAATTATTGCAGAAATGGTCGCCATCCTTTGCTTGCGTCCCACAATTTGCACAGAACATGATGCTTTCTTCTCCTTATTTTATCTTTTCATACTTGTTTATACAACGTGTCAACGTGCCTGGAAGGTTCACGCGCACAAACTGAATGTATCAACAAATGGGAGATAGCGACTCCAATCGCGCTCTAAAGACGTTCACAAGGATTACGCCAATGCTTTTTGACACGACTACAGGTTTATGTTACCCTGACAAAGGACGTAAGTAACCCCGATGCGAGCAAGGTTGAGCGAGGAAGACAAGGAAAAGCTTATGACACGTATCCTGACCGTCGATGTCGGAACCGGCACGCAAGATATTCTGCTGTTTGAGAGCGGCAAGACCATCGAGAACAACTTTAAGCTGGTCATGCCTTCGCCGACGGTGATTGTCGCCGGGCGCATTCGCCAGGCGACTGTACGCGGCGAGGCACTCCTGCTCACCGGCACGCTCATGGGCGGCGGACCCTGCCACTGGGCAGCTCGCGATCATGCGCTGGCCGGCTACCAGGTCGTGATCAGCGAGGATGCTGCTCGTACGTTCGATGACGACCTCTCGATGGTCGCAAAGATGGGCTTTGAGATCGTCACCAACGACGAGGCCACACGGTATACGCAGCAGGAGTTTTATCACATCGAGATGCAGGACTTTGCCGCTCAGGCGCTGATCACCGCGCTGCAAGCGTTCGATGTCAGTCCACGCGTCGACGCCCTGGCCATTGCAGCGTTCGACCACGGCGCGGCCCCGCCGCAGATCAGCGATCGACGCTTTCGCTTCGATTTTATCGCCGAGACGATGCGCCGCGATCCCCAGCCCAGCGCCTTTGCCTATCCAGCCGCACAGACACCCACCACACTGACACGCCTGCAAGCCATCGCCGCAAGCACCAGACTCTATCTCTCCCTGAGCGGCTCACCGGCAAATCTACCCATGCTGCTGATGGATACCGGCTCGGCAGCAGCGCTCGGCATGCTCGAAGATCCACTGGTACGCACCAAACACGAATGTGTGCTCTGCAACATCGGGAACTTCCACACCCTGGCCTTTCACATGTACGACAGCCAGATCATCGGCACGTTTGAACACCATACCGGCGAACTCACCCGTCCCCAGTTGGAAGACCTGCTGGTCAAACTGGTAAATGGCACGCTGACCAACGACGAGGTCTTCAACACCAGCGGCCACGGCGCACTCTTACTCCCGAGCGCCCGCGCGGCAAGCACAAATTTCCCATTCCTCGCCGTCACCGGTCCACGCCGGGAAGTGTTGCGCGGCTCTCAACTCCACCCCTACGAGGCCGTCCCACACGGCGATATGATGCTCACCGGGAATTTCGGTCTGCTCCGCGCACTCGCTGACCACTATCCAGAACTGGCTATAGATATCACGCCTGCATTAGCGTAAAAAGAGAAGAACCCTCCTTATATCAGATTCGCCCTGGAATACGAATTAAACATTGTGTGCTCTTTTCCCTGAAAGCAGATGACTGGGAGTCAGCGAATCACTTTGAGTAGAACAAAGAAAGATCTCCCTACTTTAAGAAATAAAGGTCGTTGTACAATCTTTTTTGACCGGGTACAATAAACACCTGTGAGCACCCTGACAGACTCGCCTACACCGCCTGACTACTCTCCTGCCGGGCTGCGCTGGGATGGGAGCAGGTGCTGACCAGGCAGCACGCCTGCGTGCTCCTTGTAGCCAGACAGACTGACAATTCACTAGAGAGGAATTTCTAGCATGGCAAGAGACGTTCAACACAGAAGGTTGCGGGCCGGGATAGTTGGCGGCGGTCAGGGCGCGTTCATTGGTCCGGTCCACCGCATCGCAGCCGAGATTGACGGTCAGGCACTCGTTATAGCTGGTGCGCTCTCGTCCGATCCACAGAAGGCCGAGGCTTCGGCCCGCGATTGGTACCTTGATCGCTCGTACGCGAGCTACGAAGCGATGGCCCGCGCTGAGGCCAGCCGCCCAGATGGCATCGACTTTGTGATCATTGCTACCCCCAATCACCTGCACTTCCCGGTCGCCAAAGCCTTTCTCACACAGGGCATCCATGTGGTTCTCGATAAACCCATGACCTTTGATCTCGCCGAGGCCCGCGAACTCGTCGGACTGGTCGAACAGAGCAAGCTGATCTTCGCGCTGACGCATACCTACACCGGCTACCCGATGGTGCGCTATGCCCGCGAACTGGTCCAGCAGGGTAAACTCGGCACGATCAGGAAGATCCTGGTCGAATATGTCCAGGACTGGCTCACGACTCCGGTTGAACAGACAGGCAATAAACAGGCGGTCTGGCGAGCCGATCCGGCCCGTTCGGGGGCAGCCGGCACGGTCGGCGATGTTGGGACGCACGCCGCCAATCTGGTCGAGTATATTACCAACCTGCACATCGCTTCGTTGAGCGCCGACCTGACCTCCTTCGTCCCTGGCCGACAGCTCGACGACGACGCAAGTATGCTTCTGCGGATGGAGAATGGCGCAAAGGGCGCGTTGACCTGCTCACAGATAGCTGCGGGCGAGGAAAACGAACTGGGCATTCGCGTCTACGGCACTCAGGCTGGACTTGAATGGCACCAGATGGAACCCAACACGCTCATCTTTAAACAACCCGGCCAGCCACGCCAGATCCTGCGCACCTCGATGCCCTACTTGAGCGAGTCGGTACAGGCGGTGGGCCGCGTCCCGGCCGGCCATCCCGAAGGCTACCTGGAAGCGTTCGCAACCCTCTACAAGCTGGTGATCGCCGATATCCGCCGCGTCGAGTCCGGCGAACCAGCTCAGGGAGGCTATCCAACCGTCTACGACGGCCTACGCGGGATGCTCTTCATCACTCGCGCAGTCGAAAGCTCGCAGCAGAACGCCGCCTGGCTGGAACTGAAATAAGGAATATTTGCTGGCCACCTTCTGTTAAAGACCAGAGACAAACCTTAGATACAGAAATGGAACATACTTCATGCAAAATACTGCTTCTGAACAACCAGCCCGCGCCAGCGGCACGCTAACCCTCGGAGGAGATAGAGAGGTCTATCGCCTGGGCTTTGGCGCGATGCGGATTACCGGCGAGGGCATCTGGGGACCACCAGCCGACAAAGCTGAGGCCATTGCGGTCCTGCGCCGCACGCTCGAATTGGGCATCAACCTGATCGATACAGCGGATTCCTATGGTCCTGAGGTCAGCGAGTCGCTGATAGCTGAAGCGCTCTACCCCTATCCCCAGAACCTGGTCATCGCGACCAAAGGCGGTCTGCTACGCACTGGACCCGGCCAGTGGCCACCAGATGGTCGCCCGCAACATCTGCGCGAAGCACTGGAGGGCAGTCTGCGCCGCCTGCGCCTGGAAACGATTGATATCTATCAATTCCATCGTCCCGATCCCAATGTGCCGTTTGAAGATTCAGTGGGCGAGCTGGCCCGCCTGCGCGAGGCCGGCAAGATTCGCCATGTGGGTCTCTCCAACGTGACGGTCGACGAACTGCAACGCGCCCGCCAGATCGTCCCGATCGTCACGGTCCAGAACCACTACAACCTGGCGAACCGCAAATCCGAACGGACCACAGTCAAAGATAGCGAGGAGATGGTCGACCTGTGCGCCCGCCTGGGCATCGGTTTTATCCCCTGGTCACCGCTCTCAGCCGGCGCACTGACGCGTCCAGGCAGCGTGCTCGACCAGATCGCCAGACGCCACAATGCCCTGCCAACCCAGATCGCGCTGGCCTGGCTCCTCAAGCGCTCCAGCACCGTTCTGCCAATTCCCGGCACCGGCCAGGTCAAACACCTGGAAGAGAATACACTGGGCGCAACCATCAAACTGAGCCAGGAAGAGTTCGACACGATCTCCCAGGCCCGTCCCGAGCAATAACGTTTATTCCTGCTTATTAAACAAGGGAACGCCTCTCATCATACGAGCGAGGCGCTCCCTTATTTATTCTCTGACCAGCACCCTAAAGTTATCAGGATCACGCCACTACTCTGCCGCCTGTGCCTCGCGTTTCTCTTCACACGAGATACAGAGAGCCGCCCAGGGAAGCGCCTCCAGGCGTTTCTCGGGGATTGGTTCTCCCAGGTTGGTACAGATACCATACGTCCCATTCTCGATCCGCATCAGCGCCTGCTGTACCTGCTCAAGCAAGGAACGCTCGTTGGTCAGAATATCCTCTTCTAGCTCTACCTCCTCGACATCGACCGCCTGTTCCTCGGTATCAGTAACCCCGTCGCTCGCCTGCAACGGATCACCAGGCGGGATCGCGGCCTCGGTTGCCGCTTGAATCTCTTGCTGAAGCTCTACTTGCTTCTCTAGCAAACGCTTTTTAGCTTTGCCGATATCTATGGCCATTTTTTCTAACCTTTCTCGGGGCCTACACTTGCCCCGCTACCATTATCCCTGAGGTGGGACCTGTTGCGGTCGCTGCCTATCCAGCGGTAGAAAAATTTTTGTTGTGGTATATAGTCTCCCCATCTCATGTATGCTTGCACTACACGTAACGAGCCACCGCAAGCCGACGCTTCATAGGCACACACTACTGCTCACAAATAAAGCGGAGTCACCCTGGCCACCTACGGCACACCCGCGACAACGCACTACGCCCTGAGGGCGTGCCACCTCCTTCCAGGGCGGCGTGGTCGACCTCAATGGGGGCGGCAAGCTGACTAGCGTGTGGGTCGATGGACAGCGCAATGTCCTGGGCTATCAGAAGTACTCGGGAGGAACCGGCGATAACGCCGATATCGTCTCGCTGGGTGGCACCGGAACAACCGTCGCGAATACGAAACTGTCCGATCCCCAGGGCGGCACCGATTTCTATTCAGCGGGCAAAGGCGACGGCGATCCGTGTGCAAACGAGACGATCACCAGGAACCTGATCACGGCCTATAGCGCCAACCACGGCTACTCGGACAATTCTGACGGCCTGACCATGCGCGGCGAAAATCTCGATATCGAGAATAACCAGATAGTCGATGCGACCGATATCGGCATTGTCCTCTTTGCAACCAATGGGACAACCCAGGCCTCTACCATCAAAAACAACACGATTGTCTCGGCAGGCAACTCGATGAACGCACCCATCTCGGCCGATCCAACCACAGGCGGCAACACCCCTGGCTCGGTCCTCGACTATAGCAAAACAACCTTCAGCACCAATACGTTCTGGACTGGTCCGGTCACTACCTTCGACTTTGGGATAGTCGCGGGCGCTCGCGAGCGGTTTCCATCGAGTACGGCCACCAACGGCAGCGGAGCAGTCTTCACCAATAACACAACCGGCTCCCTCTCCGCCAGAGTTCGCGCTGGCATCGCGGTCGCCGGTATGCTCAACGTCTCAATCACCAACGACGGCAGCCATCCGCTCTCATTCATCCTCGTGACCTTTGCCTCCGGCCAACCAGCGGCAAACTGTCCGAGCGCGAACGTGATAGCCGAAGTCGCCGAGGGCAATGCCTCGGGTACAATCCCCACACCCTATTACGACACGAACTTCGATGGCTGCATCTAGCACATTCACAGCGCGAGCAGACAAGAGGTTGTAACCACAGTAAGCGCCGAGCCTCTCCTTCGTTGGAAGGAAAGGCTCGGCGCTTACTGCCTGCGCTTCTCTGGCTTCCCATCAAGAGTGCAAGGTGCCAGAAAAGACAGGCTATGCTAAGGGTGTCAACCCTCGGCTATTAGTCGGTAGAAGCCGTAGCGACTGCGATATCGCCAAGCTCCGGGGTATAGAACTCGGCATCGGGGTTGTAGCCCAGGCTACCCATCTCTGGAATATCCAGACCTCTCAGCTCAGTCTCCGCAGAAACGCGCAGGCCGAAGAATCTCTGGTACAACTTGAAGAAGATCCAGGAGATCCCGAAGACATAGACAAAGCAGACGACCATACCGATAAGCTGAGCAACAAGCTGCCCAGGATCGCCAAAGAAGATCCCTTTGACCTGGAAACCGCCGTAGTTCGCAACCCCGTCGGCGAAGAGACCGACAGAGAGCTGCCCCCACGCGCCATTGAAGCCGTGAACTGCGATTGCGCCAACCGGATCGTCTACTTTCAGCACACGCTCCACAAAGTTCGCCGCCAGAATGACGATGATACCGGCAATTGCACCGATAATACAGGCGAAGACCGGACTGACGTAGCCGCTGGGCGCAGTGATCGCAACCAGACCAGCCAGCAAGCCATTGCCCATCATACCAATGTCGGGCTTCTTTGCCCCACTGAGCCAGGTATAAACCATCGCTGAGACAGAACCAAACGCACCAGCCAGCATCGTATCAACTGCTACCAGACCGATGCGCAGTGCACCGTTACCCGAAGCACCCAGCGTGCTCCCAGGGTTAAAACCGAACCAGCCAAAGGCCAGGATGAAACAGCCCAACAGCGCCAGCACCATGTTGTGACCAGGGATGGTGTTCGGGGTGCCGTCTTTGTTATATTTACCCAGGCGTGGACCAATCACAAGTGCACCAGCCAGCGCACACCAACCACCTACCGCGTGTACTACGCCACTCCCCGCGAAGTCGACATAGCCTTTGCCGAAACCAGCCGCTCCCAACTGCGAAAGCCAACCACCACCCCAGGCCCAGTTGCCAAACACCGGATAGACCAGCGTCGAAACAAACAGTGCGAAGACACAGAACGCCGACCATTTCCAGCGTTCAGCCATCGCTCCAGTCGGGATGGTCGCCGTCGTATCCATAAAGACCATCTGGAAGAGGAACATCACGGCTACCCCGACATCATAGGTACCATCGGTCAGGAAAAAGCCTTTATAGCCAATAATTCCCCAATTAGTACCAGCGATAGGGATCGCTAGCTCGCTTTTGAGGTCGGCCAGACCGCCCAGGTTGCTAACCCCAACCAGACCAACTCCACCGAATTGGAAGGCAAACCCGGCAACATAGTACCCGATCATGCCCAGACCATAGACCATAAAGTTCATGGCCATCGTATGACCGGCGTTCTTTGCGCGACAGAGGCCAGTCTCCACCAGAGCAAAACCCGCTTGCATGAACATGACTAGGTAACCGGTCACCAGGGTCCAGACAAAGTTGATAGCCAGACGGTTCTCGTCGACCTGTAAAGCCAGGTTGTAAGCGTATGGCTCGCTCTTCTGAGCTGTGGTCGTCGAGTTCGAGGAGATTGAGGAACCTGAAGCGGAAGTATAGACGCTCGACAAATTACTCTGATTGGCAATGCTTGTCCCACTCGCGTCGCTGCCTTCACCGCAGGCACTCACGACTAACATCACGCTGAAAAGCAGAACCGTACCCAACAGAAACGCAGGCAGGCGCTTCTTCAAGACAAGCGGCATGTGCAGGCGTTTGTACCAGGGCGTCGGCTTTTCATGGCGCGTTGCCAGAAAACGCTGAAAATAGGGCAGCACCTGCGCATGACGAGATGGCCTGACGACTAGGCTCAATGGAGCAAAACCCTTGCGCGGCATCAGAGTGATCTTCGCCCCATTTACGCGAATATACTCAAATTCTTTCCAACGGCGAAATACGACATTGTTATACGCGAAGCCGCTGGTCGTGAAATGATAGCGCATCGGGATATTAACAATACCCATCGCCACCATGAGAACGAGCAATTCAACCGGCAGAGGAAACCATTGACCAATTGCGCTGAGCAGCATCAACCCCGCCAGCGCGTACATGTCCATGCGATGCATCAGCATACGTTCGCCAAATGTCAGCGACGCGCTGGCAACTTCCTTGCCCTCTGCCTTCACTCCAAAAGGCAAAGCTTTACGGAAAAGCATCAGCATAAAGAAACAACCAATTAATAACCAGACCAGCATAAGACCATCCTTTCGACTGCACTGATCTCTCCCATTGATAGATGGAACGCTATCGCCCTTCGCTGGCAGCAGAGAGGGATTGAGAGGAAAGATATTCCACCTGACCGCAAGCAGCAAAGCTGCCCTGTCTCTTCTTCCCAATCTTCTGAAATACTACCAGAGAAGAAAAAAGATCGTGCTCACCGGAATAATGAATTGAAAATGTGGCGTATCGTCACCCGGCCCTACATCATTTTTACTGCCCTTTTCTGCGGTCCAGACTTCAACCAAGAAAAGAATTGCAAAAGACGCAGTGGTCGCGGGTCAGGTGGCTCGCGAATAATGAGGTTTTTGTTTTTCTGACGCGCCTCAGAAAGAAAATGTCGCGCCATACTCACAACATGTTCGTTTGCTCCATGAGGAGCACGTAACCCCTGTTCCAGGAGTTCCACAGTACGATTATAAAAACCCAGACGGTAGTAATACTCAGCGTATTTAACGTGGACAAGCAGATTGCTCGGTTCATCGCTCAGGGCTTGAGTAAGAGCTGTTTCTGCGCCCTCAACATCATATTTCTTTAAGCATTCGATACCAAGAAAAGCGCGGGCAGCCACGTACGTAGGGTCAACTTCCAGGGCCTTTTCCAGGGCCTGCATGACATCCTCACTCCAGGTATTATCGATCAGATAGGTTTGAGCCAGGCCAAAATAACCCTGTGGACGCTGCCCATCCATCTCAATTGCATGCCTAAAACGCACACGCGCGGCTTCGGGATCGCTACGACGTAGACAGGCATAGCCTTTTTCCAATAGATCGTTATACATGGAATTCCTCCTGAAAAGACAAGGTATCTTCCAGACGAGTAATATGCTCGACTTGCCCGACCACTGGCAGCGTCGTATACTCTCTCTGGTCAGCAACCAGAGGGACAGACGCAGGGATAAGATAGACAAGCTTTAATAAGAGCGGGGTGACCAGGGTCGTAATCAGCGAGATCAGGATGACAATGGAGAAGAGTGAAGCATCAATTAAATGGGCCTGCAAACCAATCGTCGCAGTAATCAGGGCCACTTCTCCCCGTGAGATCATACCGACCCCGACGGCGAGCGCCTCTAGCGGTTTGAAACGACAGGCTAACGCTCCACCACCACATCCGACAACTTTTGTCACCACTGCGATGACGATAAACCCGATCAACAGCAGGGGTGGCACAGTAAACATAGCGTGAAAATTCGCTTCAATACCCACGTACACAAAGAACAGCGGCACAAAGAACGAGTAGCCCAATTTAGACAAGCCGTCATGGACCCATTCTCTCATCTCCGTGCGGCTGACCAGGATACCAGCCATGTATGCCCCGGTGATCGCAGCTACACTTCCCAGTTCCGCTGCCGACCAAGCATAGAGCAACACCAGCGCAAAGACGAGACCGATGCGAGCTTCCAGGGCAAGCAATTTAGGCAGCCAGTGGGAAAGGAGAGGGAAGCCGTAATAGCCCAGTACGTATGCCACAGGAAAATACAGCACCATCTTCAGAATCGACCAAGTCGGATTTTGTCCGAGGGTAAAGGCTAAAATAACCGAAAGAACAATCAGACCCAGCACATCGTCGATCACCGCCGCCCCCAGAATAGTCGTTCCTTCCTTCGAGGTGAGCTTCTTGAGATCTTTCAACGTCTCAGCAGAGATGCTGACGCTGGTCGCCGTTAACAGGGTCCCCAGGAAAAGACTGACAGGCAGGGGGTAGTGCAAAGCCAGGGCAAAAGCAGTTCCCACTATAAAGGGACAGATCACACCCATCGTGGCTGAAACAAAAGCCGCACCTCCCACCTTGCGCATCTCTTGCATATCTGTCTCAATCCCTGCAATGAACATTAAGATGATCACGCCCAGATTGGCAAAAGCATCAAGCGTCGGATTAACCTGTACCCACCCTAGCAATGAAGGTCCGGCAATCACGCCGACCAGAAGCTGACCAAGCACCGCCGGAACACGCAGATGGTGACAAATCCATCCCGCGAACTTGGCTGCAATAAGCAGACACGCAAGCAAAATAAGAAATACAGTTGTAGACATACTTCGATCACTCCCTCTCTCGTTGATCTTTGAACTCTCTTGCGTAGCAGCATATTCATAGACATATACCTACTATCGATCTCTTCATCTTTGATAAAGAGAAGACAATCAGCAGCTATCTATAAAGTGCTCGCTTGCCTTTGCAGAGGAACCGGGAGTATCCACGTTGATGCATGTGCGGCCCATAGCGATTTGTCTCTTTGCTTCCTACAGACAGTATAAAATGAAGTGCTTCTCGGAAACATGGACAATTTAGCATGAAGCGCACCATATTTTTTAGGCAATCTATACGATTTTAGTCATTTTGTTTAGATTTTTTTGAGCTTAAAGCTAAAAACATTGAGAAAATATTGATATCTTTACCAGCATACAGAATGTTTTATTGATCCTATTTCAATCTTCTTGAGGCTTTATTGATCAGAGTATATGCGTACAGTCTCGCTCTTTTATGGTATAGCGTCAACTGCATGCCAAAGAAAACCTCTGCCTGTGACGGAAAAGGCAGAGGAAGATGATGTTGCGAGCATAACACGGAAGCTGGCAAAGAGCAGTCCCCTGCCCACCCTTGTCTCTGGAAGAGAAAGACATTGATACGATTGAGCAGAGCAGAGCAGAGCAAGTGCTTCTGGATAGGTCTTACTCTAAGGAGAGCACTTTGGGTTTGTTGGGACGGGAAACGCAACTGTGGCAGGCTGGAACACAGTTTTTCACCGTAGTTCCCCCCTCTTTTTGCGGAATGATATGGCTCATCGATTGAAAAGGCTTTTGGCGACAATAGGCACATTTCCAATGAAAGCTATCCAGGAGCGCGAACCACTCGATAACGGTCAGCGTTGCCGGGGCATTGCAACTACGTGCATACATCCGTTGCGCCTTGACCCGATCTACCTCGCGAATAATCACACGATAGCTCTCTTCAGTTCCAGCCAACCGCCTGATAGTTTCGACACGCAGGTATTTATTCTCTATTGCCTGGTCTATAAGAGCAAGGATCTCTTCATTGTGGGGGAGCATCATTCTCGAAAATCCTTTGTGTACACAAACCTATCCTATCCTCGCGGCAAGCGATACGCCGCTGACATACGCTGATACAGTATAAGCGTAAGTTATTTAGAGAAGTCTGTGAGAGAGCTATTTTATTCTAATTTTCTATCTCTTTTTTAGGCGAAATGCACAAAAATCTTTCAGAGTACACAGATCTATTTTTCGCGTTTTTTAGAAAAATACTGGGCTAACACATTGACGAGCGAGCGGTCTATCGCCTATACTGATGACCACTGGTGGACAGGAGAGAGGGCTGCGCAAGATAGTTCACTATCTTTTGTTTTATTCTACTATTCCAGGAGCTGGCAGAGAGTGAGATAGATGAGTAGAGGCAAAGTACGTATTCTGGTGATCGAAGATGAAAAAGAACTGGCGCGGGCGCTGCGTCGCGGACTGACGACGCAGGGCTACGAGGTCCTGATAGCTCATACCGGTGAAGAATCGCTCAAGATGATTGAAGAACAAAAACCGACGCTGGTTTTACTCGATCTGGGCTTACCCACTATGAGCGGCCTGGAAGTCTGCAAATGGGTCCGTACTCAGTCAGAGGTCTTGCCGATCATTGTCCTCTCAGTGAGAAACATGGAGCGCGAAAAGGTTCAGCTACTCGATCTGGGAGCCGACGATTATATCGCCAAGCCGTTTGGTATGGATGAAGTGCTGGAACGTATCCGAGTCGCGCTGCGCCATGCCGGTCATCTGCGCCGCCAGACAGAGGAGGTCGTCACCATTGGCTCGCTTCAGGTGGATTTTGCTCAACACCTTGTGACGATAAACGAACAGGCAATTACCCTCACCCCCACCGAATATGACTTACTGGCATTCTTTCTTGAGCATCGTGGCAAAATTTTAACCCAACAAATGCTCCTAAACCAGATCTGGCAGACAGATCAGAAGAAGCATGCGTATCTGCATGTGTATGTTGGTCGACTGCGACGAAAGATCGAGCCAGACCCCGACCACCCACGTTTCTTGCAGACGATCTCTGGGGTCGGCTATCGCTTCCAGGACGAGTAAACTACGCAAACGTTAAGGATCTCCGGTTTTTCGCGAACCACTTCTAGCGAGAACGAGTTCAGCCAATCAGACCAGGTCCACCTGGGGAAGATGCAACCAGGACAACAACAATCTATCCAATCATCGTACCGACGACACATCCACTTAAAAGCAGACTCTTCTATACTTTGGCTAGAATAAGAGATACAGGGCAAGCAACACTCTATGCCCGCTGCTTCTGCCTATTATGAGTCGTCCCTGATGTCTCTGCTATTTGTGGCCAGCCAAACGCAGCAGAGTTTTTCGCTGAACGCTTCGCCACAGCGAAGCACAGACCTCACCGTGCAGGAAGGCGCTTGTTTCTCTTTGGGGGTGGAGCAAGCTTGCCCGACCATCAGTGAAGGACAAAAAACCTTTTGTGCGTGTGTTGCCGGTCGCAGCAGACGACCAGCAACACCCGTAGGACTTAGTCAGCAAAGCTATTACCGGTATTGTTCGCTCAACCCCACCTCTTCTAGCACCTGAATCATCTCCTCGGAGGAAGCTCCTTCATCTAGCTGACCGTCGACTACCTGCCAGCGCGACTTCTGGCCCTCGCGCCAGAAGCGCAGATGGAGCACACACGAGCCGACACGCAATCTCACCAGTTCAAGCGATGGCAACCAATCGGGCAGCGTCGGCTGGACGTAGAGACGCTTATGCGGCGCGTCGGCACGCAGACCCAGGATGGTGCGCAACATCTGAAAGATACTGCCGGTCGCCCAGGCTTGAGGAATGTTTGCCCCCTTAGGATAGAGGATGGGAAAATCAAAGTTGCCCTCACGCTGCACCCCGGCAAAGACCTCCGGCGGGCGATAGGACTCAAAGCGCTCGATCGCATCGAAAACGCCGCGTATGACCTTGTTGGCCTCGTCAGCCAGACCATAGCGTTTGAACCCATCGGCGATAATTGCGTTATCCTGCGGCCAGACCGAGCCAAGCTGGTAGGAAAAGGGGTCGTAGGCAGGATTGAGCTGCGAGATTGTACGAATACCCCAACCGCTCCACATATCGTCCTGAAGCAAGCGTCTGGCGGTCCGCGCAGCCTTATCGGCATCAGCTATCCCGCTCCAAAGACAGTGTCCGGCATTAGACGCTATCGGCGTGATCTGCTCTTTATCCGGGTCGAGACCAAAGGCAAAACAGCCCTCGTCCTCCATCCAGAAGGTCTCGTTGAATCGCCGCTTCAACGTCGCCGCCTGCTGCAAGAGATCGTTGGCCCGCCGCTCGTCGCCGAGCGCCTGAAAGATTTCGGCCATGCGTATCTTCACGTCGTAGACATAGCCCTGGAGTTCGCACAGACCTTTCGGCTGCTTGACCTGGGTGCCGTCGGCGTAGACGACGGCGTCGTGCGCGTCTTTCCAGCCCATATTCTCGTAGCCAGGGGTCGAGAAGGTTTTATACTCTTGAAAACCGTCCCCATCCAGGTCGCCAGACTGGTCGATCCACTCCAGACACTTCTCAGCTACGTCGAGGTAGGTCTTGAACAATTGGAGATCGCCGGTCCAACGATATGTCTCGGAAAGCACCAGGAGATAGAGGATCGTCGCGTCCGCCGTCCCATAGTACGGTGTAAAGGGGATCAGATGAAAGTGGGCCAGCTCGCCAAAGCGAATCTCGTGGAGAATCTTGCCCGGCTGGGCATCGCGCCAATCGTCGCGTTCGCTCGCCTGGTATTCGGCCAGACGCTTGAGCGTGCCACGGGCGAAGCCCGGCGAAACCGACATATTCTGATACGAAACGAGCAGACTATCACGTCCAAATAGCGTGACAAACCAGGGAACACCGGCTGCGGGTACCCATATGTCCTCTGCAACGTCCATATCGTAGATACGCAATGCCCCCATATCATCGATGGCCTGACGATACATACGCGTGACATTCTGGTCGGACGCGACCAGTGTCGTACACTGAGCCTGCCATTGCACCTGGCGCTGGTCAAAATCGTTGCGTATCTCTTGCTTTAAAGACGAGGCACCTGTCTGCATCGAAACGGCGTCTCCCACGGCATAGGTACAGCCGTGAAGCGAGGGCCTCTGCGTCTTCTTCTCCTCTTCGCTGGTCACTATCTCGCTACAGGTGTGCCAGCGCTGATTGGGCTTTAAGACGATTTCAAAACAAATACGCCCATTGGCGTAACTGACAGGCACATCGTCAAGAATAAAGTAAGAGACAGCCCTGTGAAAATCTTGATTATGGTAACTGGTATAGAGCTGCTTGTTCTGCTTATCCCAGTAGCTCAACGTCTGACCACGGCGAATAATTTTCTGGTTCCTCACCTCAAAGATATCCGCAAAGTCCGAGCGCAGAGCAAGTTCTAGCAAGAGACTGACATCTCTCCCAGTGTAGTTCTCTATATCTAGCTCCTCGTGGATCGTCCCACGCACCGTCCGATTGATCACCACGTGCAACGTCTGTTCAGGCAGCACACCGTCAGAGAGCACGATCGGTGGGTTCGTGAGATGAAAACGTGAGGCGTAAAAGGTAACCTGACTGGAATTGATCAGGTCGAGTGGGTAATCGTTAATATATAAGCGGTAATCGCAAATAAAACGCGTGTCATTTACATAGACACCCTGGAATGTTTTTGGATCGATTTCACCGCGTAAATCAGTAACCATGAAAGTGCGCCCCTGACTTATAGTAATAAGTGGTGGGCCAACTTTTATTTCTATAGGCATCGCCTTCTCCTTTGAGCCTGACTTTTCTTTATCGCTCTATGATACCTTTTTAAGGCAGAAAACAAAAGGGGTCTTGATTAAAACGTCAGAGTTTCTCAAAAGTCATCAGAAGCAGGAATGCAGAGGGCGGCAGCCCTTGACCGACACCCTGTCCTTTACACAGCAGGTAGGTTTTTCGCTGAATGCTTCG